>NZ_JACHGJ010000002.1:0-348893 GCF_014207565.1 Spirochaeta isovalerica
GAAAGAATATCTGTTTGATAGGCTGGCAGTGTAAGTGCAGAAATGCATGATCAGCTGACCAGTACTAATTTTCCGTGAGGCTTGACCATATTATTATTTGTCCCTTCTTTTTATTAAGAAAACAAAGCAATTGTGCATCGTGTCAAAAGCGATACACAGTATTTATGTCTGGTGATAACAGCGTTGAGGTCACACCCGTTCCCATCCCGAACACGGAAGTTAAGCTCAATTGCGCCGATGGTACTGCAATTATGTGGGAGAGTAGGTCGTCGCCAGGCTTTTTTATTTATAATACTTTAAGGTTTGTAGTTTGTGCTTTATTCAAGTTGCGACGACCCTTGGGCATAGCGCGTACCATGAGACGCGAAACTTGCAGCGTCGAACAAGCTGCTTTGCAGCGCTAAAACGAGGAACGCGCATAGGTAGTGAGCTTGAGCGAACGGAACGGCGCCAGGCTTTTTTTTGTCCAAATCTTTCTTTTGAAGTAGTTTAGGCTAACTAAGTGACAGCATCCGATCCGATTCTCCTTTTTTGATTCCCTGTAAAACGATTTAATAATATAATAAACAACTATGAATAACATAATTAGTAAAACTGAATCCGCATATGAGTATCCTCTGCTCATTAAACAACTATTTTTAGCTCCGGTGGAAGACCGTCCGGAAGAACAGATTATCTATCGCGATGAAACAGCCATTTCCTACCGTCTATGGAGAGAGAGAGTCCACAAGCTGGCGAATGCTCTCGAATCTGTGGGCGTAACTCATGGCAGTACAGTTGCCATGCTCGACTGGGACTCGCATCGATATCTGGAATGTTATTACGCCGTTCCCATGATGGGAGCCGTGCTTCATATGATTAATATGAGACTTTCTCCGGAACAGCTCGCCTATACTATCGAGCATGCCGAGGATGATGTTATAATCTGTCACGCCGATTTTCTTCCTCTTCTTGAAGCAATAAAAGGCCGCATAGCCGAAGGCAGGAAATTCATTATCATTGATGAGAACGGAGTCGTTACAGATTCCGCGCTTAAAATAGAAGGCGAGTACGAAGTCATGCTTGCCGAGGCGTCGAGCCATTATGATTTTCCCGATTTCGATGAGAATACCAGGGCGACTACATTCTATACGACGGGGACTACAGGCCTGCCGAAAGGTGTGTATTTCTCTCACAGGCAGATGGTGCTCCATACTCTGGTCAACACTGTTTCTCTTTCGTCTCCTTCCGTTCAGGGAAGGATGCATCGTGAGTCTGTTTACATGCCCATGACGCCCATGTTCCACGTTCATGCATGGGGGATTCCCTACATTGCAACCTACCTCGGGATAAAACAGGTCTATCCGGGAAAGTATGAACCGGCGATGCTTCTTAAGCTTCTAGTAACCCATAAGGTTACATTCAGCCACTGCGTTCCCACGATTCTTCACCTTATTCTGAAATCGCCAGCGGCCGCACAGTTCGATCTGTCCAACTGGTCGGTTATTATCGGAGGCGCGGCCTTGCCGAAAGCTATGACTCTCATGGCGCTCGAGAGAGGAATCGATGTTTTCGGCGGTTACGGTATGTCGGAAACGGCTCCGGTTCTTTCCATCTCCCATTTAAGTTCCGCTGAAACGGAATTACCCCCGGAAGAGCAGGCTGCTCTGAGAAGCCGGACCGGTAAGCCCGTAGGTCTGACACAATTGAGAATTGTCGATGAAGAGGGAAAGGATGTTCCCAGAGATGATAAGACACCCGGAGAAATCATTGTGCGCAGCCCTTATCTCACTCAGGGGTATCTTAAAGATAATGTCCATTCTGAAAAACTCTGGGAAGGCGGATGGCTTCATACAAATGATGTGGCCTGCATCAACGAACAGGGAAGCGTCAGAATCGTTGACAGAACAAAAGATGTTATCAAAGTCGGCGGCGAGTGGCTTGGATCTCTGGAGATTGAAGATGTCATAGCACGGCATGAAGGTGTTTCTGAAGTAGCTGTTATCGCTTTTCCCGATGATCAGTGGGGAGAAGTTCCCATGGCAATTGTCGTTACGGCTGAAGGAGCGGAGGTTTCGGAGAGCGAAGTCAAACAGACCGTTAAGGCCAGTGTTGATTCCGGCGTTCTTCCCCGTGAAGCTATCACTCTGAAAGTCAGGTTCGCCGATGCTATTTCCAAGACAAGCGTCGGAAAGACAAATAAGGTCGCGCTTCGCGAACAGTTTCTCTCATAAAGAATAGATCAACCAATAAAAAAACCCACCATGTGAAAACGGCGGGTTTTTCTATCCATAGACGAAATTAGTTTCTGCCGATGCAGTTCAGGTCGTCGAAAGCTTTTTCAAGTCTTGCGATCATGGATTCCTGAGCTTTGCGGAGCCATACTCTGGGGTCGTAGAATTTTTTGTTGGGTTTGTCGTCACCTTCGGGGTTGCCGAGCTGTCCCTGAAGATAAGCTTCGTTAGCTTTGTAGAAGTTCAAAACGCCTTCCCATGTGGCCCACTGAGTATCTGTATCGATGTTCATTTTTACAACACCGTAGCTGATAGCTTCTCTGATCTCTTCCTGAGTTGAACCGGATCCTCCGTGGAAAACGAAAGTTACGGGATGTTTTGCAGAAAGGTTATGTTTATCGATGATGTATTTCTGAGCTTTATCCAGAATGGAGGGAGTCAGTTTTACGTTACCGGGTTTGTAAACACCGTGAACATTTCCGAATGCAGCGGCAATTGTGAAGTTGGGGCTGATTTTGGAAAGTTCAGTATAAGCGTAATCGATCTCTTCGGGTTTGGAGTAAAGATCTTCGTGCGCGACATCAGTGTTGTCTACACCGTCTTCTTCACCACCGGTGATTCCGAGTTCGATTTCGAGAGTCATTTCAATTTTACTCATTCTCTCGAGGTATTTTTTGCTGATTTCAAGGTTCTCTTCGATAGACTCTTCGGAAAGGTCGAGCATGTGGGAAGAGAAAAGGGGTTTTCCAGTCTGTTTGTAGTGCTCTTCTCCGGCATCGAGAAGTCCGTCGATCCAGGGGAGAAGTTTTTTGGCACAGTGGTCTGTGTGAAGAACAACGGGAATACCGTATTTTTCAGCCATAAGGTGAACGTGTTTTGCTCCGGAAATGGATCCGGCGATTGCCGCTTCCTGACCTTCAAGCTTCAGGCCTTTACCGGCATAAAATGTTCCGCCGCCGTTGGAAAACTGTATCATAACAGGTGATTTTACTTTTGCCGCTGCTTCCATTACAGCGTTAACTGAGTCAGATCCTACACAGTTAACAGCAGGCATGGCAAATCCTTCTTCTTTGCAGATTTCGAATAAAGTCTGCAGGTCTTTTCCATAGACTACGCCAGGTTTAATCCTGTCTAATACACTCATAAAATATTACCTCTTCAAAATAATAAACAATATTGTCTTAAATATAATACATAATAAAAATATAGAATAGGTTGACCGCCTGAAAAGTTGGGCTTAATTTAATGGGGAGGTATCTCTTCCGTGCTAAATGAATACAAAACTGTTACTCCTTATGTAAAAAAATACTGGTACAATTATGTACTCGGACTGGCCTTTTTATTTCTCACAAATGCCGGACAGCTCCTGATTCCCCAGGTGCTCCGTCAATCTGTTGATGTTATATATAACGGCGGCTCGTCTGATGGACTTATACTCCGGAATACGCTTCTGATTATCGGGCTGGCTGTTCTTGTGGCTCTCGGGCGGTTCTTCTGGAGGTTCTTTATTCACGGAGCCTCACGGCGGATTGAGGCCGCATTGCGTCGGAGGCTTTTCGATCATCTGCTCCTGCTGGGTCATAATTTTTTCAACAAGCACAAAACAGGCGATATCATGGCCAGAGCGACCAACGATCTCAATCATATCCGCATGGCTACCGGCATGGCTCTCATCGCCTTTGCCGACGGTCTTTTCATGTCCATGGCCATTCTTATAATACTGTTCAGACAGAATGTATCACTGGCCGGTTTAACCATATTGCCGCTTCCGATCATCACCCTAATCATTCTGTTTTTCGGAAGGATGATCGGGCCATTGTTCCGCAAAGTCCAGAACAGGTTTTCGGCTCTTTCAGGTCATGTTCAGGAAGCTCTGACAGGAGTCCGGGTCATCAAAGCCTTTAACCGGGAAGATTTCTTTGCCCGGGAGTTCGAAGAAAAGAACGATGACTACAGGGATGCCAATATGTCCCTTGTTAAAATCTGGGGCCTCTACTTTCCTATCATCGCTTTCCTTTCCGGGATATCGACTGTGCTGCTACTGATTTTCGGGGGGCAGGCTGTCATTTCCGGCTCTTTTTCTCCGGGAGATTTTACCGCTTTCCTCAGTTATCTGGGTATGCTGGTCTGGCCGCTACTCGGTGCGGGATTTACCGTTAACATGATTCAGAGAGGCGGAGCCTCCCTCAAGAGAATCAATGAAATCCTCGATTTTGAACCTCTGATCCGCAATGTCGAGGAACCTATCGAAAGGATCCGGAGTTCTGAAATCTCGGTCAACAATCTGACGTATACTCATGAAGGGGAGGATGAGCCTGTTCTCGAAGATATCAGTTTCAATCTGAAGGAAGGGGAGATCCTCGGCATTCTGGGGCGGACCGGTTCGGGAAAATCGACATTGCTCAACCTTCTTACCAGACAATACGACCCGCCGGAGTGGAGCATACTCCTCGATGGAGTGGATGTGAGAATGTACGAGATAAATGCCCTTCGCAGGTATTTCGGTCTGGTCCCGCAGGAAAACTTCCTGTTCTCAACAACCATTGAAGAAAACATCAGTTTCGGAATACCGGAGGCTGATCATGAAGCCGTACTGGCTGCCGCTCAGCTGTCTACCATAGACCGAGACGTAGAAGCTTTCCCCCGCAAATGGGAAACCGAAGTCGGGGAGAGAGGGGTTACCTTATCGGGAGGCCAGAAACAGAGAGTGGCGATCAGCCGGGCCCTGATTCTCGATCCTCCTGTTCTTGTGTTCGATGATGCCCTTTCGGCGGTCGATACGGAGACTGAATCAAAAATTCTCAAACATCTGCTCCAGGAGAGGGCGGGGAAAACAAGTATTGTTGTTTCCCATAGAATTTCCACTCTCCAGTATGCGGACAAAGTGATCGTTCTGGATAAGGGAAAAATCGTCGAGTCGGGAACCCCGGGCGAATTGCTCGGCAATGACGGCATTTACTCGGACATTGCCCGTCTGCAGAATTTTGAAGCTTCGGAGGAAAACTGATGGAAAAAGAGAGAATCGTCCGCGAGTATGATCCGGTTATTCTGAAGAAGCTCTTTTCTTTCGCCAGGCCTCATTTGAAGTGGATTATAATAGGTATTCTGGCCCTGGCTGCTGCAACGGCGGCAGATCTGATTAAGCCGATCGTCATTCAGAAGACAATAGACAATAATGTTCTGCCCCATTATGTCCATGCCGGTAAGCCCGAAGAGGGAAAGTGGACGGAAAATGACGGTATTGTTGTCGGCAATGAGCTTTTTGTCGAGGTCTCCGATCTGAATGAGGGAGAGCGCGTTTCGATCGGAAAAGAAAGATGGCATGTCGCGTCTCTGGATAATGAAAAGGTCGTTTCGGTTGTTAACTCCCACAGTCAGATGTTTATCCGTGATGAAGCTTACGCCGCTGTCAGTGATAATAATTTCAAAACTCTCAATCCGGAAGAACGGAAAGCTTTCCGCTCTGATGATATCTCCATCATAATCCGCAACAGCCTGTTTATTATTGTTTTACTCTCCACAGGGATAATTTTCACGTTTATTCAGATCGTTCTTATGGCATTGACCAGCCAGAATATTATGAAGGGGCTGCGGGTCGGCTTGTTCCGACATCTGATGTCCCAGTCTCTTTCCTACTTATCGGAAACTCCTGTCGGCAAGCTCGTTTCGGGGATTACAAATGACGTGGCTACGATAGATGAGCTGTTCACCACTGTTTTTACAGCGCTTCTGAAGGATTTTCTCCTCATGGGCGGTGTGGTCGTCGCGCTGTTTTATCTCGATGTAAAACTGGCGCTGGTAACGCTGATCACTTTGCCGCCGGCGGTAATTCTGATTGAAGTGCTCAGGAAGAAATCGAGGGAGGTTTTCCGTCGGGTCCGCATGCATGTCTCAGGAGTCAATGCCTTCCTTTCCGAGCATATATCGGGGATGGATGTGGTGCAGATGTTCGGCCGGGAGATTCTCAGTCGTAAGCGGTTTGAGGAACAGAACGGCAAACTGCTCAAAGCCAATTTGCACCAGATGTACGTGTACGCCTTTTTCCGCCCCTTAATTGATCTGCTGGCATCGGTTTCCATAGCTGTCATAGTCTATGTGGGGGCAGGGTTTTATCAATCGGGAATCATCACCCTGGGAGTTCTCATCGCCTATATCAATCTGATTACCAAATTCTTCGACCCCTTGAAGGACATCGCGGAAAAATTCTCCATTATGCAGTCCGCCATGGCCGGAGGAGAAAGGGTATTCAATTTCTTTGATGTGGACAGGAAGATTGACGATTCCGGTTCCGATGAAGGCGGGGATTTTACAGGAAGGATAGAGTTCCGCGATGTTCATTTTGCCTACAAAGCCGATGATCCGGTCCTGAAGGGACTCAATTTTACCGTAGAGCCGGGAGAAACCGTTGCCATCGTCGGTTATACCGGAGCCGGGAAAACGACAATCGCCAGTCTGCTGGCACGGTTCTGGGATATCGACAGCGGATCAATCCTTATCGACGGAAAGGACATAAGGCATTTTCCGTTACATGAGCTGCGACAGATTGTCCAGCCCGTCCAGCAGGATGTATTTATCTTCTCGGGAGATATGCGCCAGAATATCACGCTGGGAAGCGATATCGCTGAAGAGAGTTTCAATGAAGCCGTTCAGGCGGCGGAGGTGAGCGGATTTATCGATGAATCGGAGCTGACCGAGCGGGGGACAAATCTTTCGGTCGGGCAGAGGCAGCTGCTTTCTTTTGCCAGAGCCCTGGCTCATGATCCGAAGATACTCATTCTCGATGAAGCGACAGCCCATATCGACACGGAAACGGAAGAACAGATCCAGCGGGCCCTGAAGAATCTGCTGAAGGACAGAACGTCTCTGGTTATCGCCCACAGGCTGTCGACAATCCGCAATGCCGATCGAATCCTTGTGCTGAATGACGGCGCGGTAGCGGAGATGGGAAGCCATGATGAGCTGATGGAGAAGGGCGGGATTTACAAGACGCTGTATGATTTGCAGTTTCAGAGAGGGATTGAGGTTTAGGGATTGCAATCTGTAATTTAAAACAACAATCCAACACGAGTTTCTTTGCAGGGAAAAATAACCTGGCTTATAATGAAAATAAGGTATGGCTAAAAGGACTTACAGTCTAATAAACGGAATTCTTCTCCTCTTTGTCTCGGCGTTACTTCTGCTCGCGGCTATTTTTTTAGTTATTCAATTTAACACCTTCAATAACCGCTATAAGAAAGAGGCTCTCCTCCTCCAGACAAAATATACTGAATCTCAGAAAGAACAGATCAAAAGAGAGGTCATGTGGGTCTCCGATTTCATTTACAGCAATTTAGATTCTCTGGAAGAGCAGGTGGGGGAAACTGTCCGCATGCGGACCTACGAGGCCTATTCCGTAGCGGAGCATATCTATAATACAAATCGGGGAAAAATCTCCAATAGCGAAATTCAGGAGCGAATACGACAGGCGCTCAGACCCGTAAGGTATTCCGGGGGACTGGGCTACGTATTCATTTCCAGTTTCAGCGGCAATGAAATCCTTTTTCCCGACAAGCCGGAGCTTGAAGGTCAGAACCTGATAGATATGAAAACAGCTGACGGGAAATATCTCATAAGGGACATGATTGCAATCAGCCGGGATCAAGGTGAAGGATTTTACAGCTACAGCTGGACCAAACCGGGGGATGAGGGAAGCGATCACAAAAAAATATCCTATATCAAGCGCTTCGAACCTTATGACTGGATTATCGGCACAGGCCTATATCTGTCCGATGAGGAAGCCGCTCTCAAAAATAAGCTATTAATTAAAATCAGTAATATCCGCTTCGGCAAGGAAGGATACATCTTCGTCAACTCCATGGAAGGCGACGCACTGGTATCGAACGGAGAACTGATGACCGGAGACCGGAAGCTGTGGGAGGTTTTCTCATCTAATCCGGAACGGTCGAGAGATCTCTTCCGAATGGAGTACGAAGCAGCCCTCAAGCCTGAAGGCGATTACATTTACTATACCATCAGAAAATTAAGCGATTCGACTGTCGAATCTCCCAAGGCATCCTTTATTATCGGAATCCCCGAGTTCGATTGGCTCATCGGTGCGGGAGTCTATCTTGATGATGTGGATAAGGAAATCGCTCAGCTGCGGGAAATCTCTTATATCGAACTGAGAGGCGATATAGTCGATACCATCATTATAACATTGTCCATAATCAGTTTGTTTTTTCTTTTCTTGTTCCTGGCGGATAAAAGGCTAAAGAAAGAATTCAACCTGTTCAGCTCCTTTTTCGAATCTTCTCTCACCGATGATCTCCAGCTCAATCTGGACAGTTTTTATTTCCGGGAACTGGCTGAACTGGCCGGACAGGCCAATGGTATGCAGAGAGATAAAGCAGAAGCGCTCAGCCGCCTCAGAGAAAGCGAGAACCGGTTCAGACTGCTGGCTGAAAATTCCCGGGACATGATATTCAAGATGTCCTTCCCCGGTGGAAATTTTGAGTACATCAGCCCCGCGGCTATTGATGTTCTCGGTTACACCGCTCAGGAAATCATGGAAGAGCCTTATCATGTTCGAAAAACGATACACCCTGATTGGAGGGATTGGCTGGAGGGGGTTTTCGATGATATCAATTCCGGCCACATCGATGAGACATTTGAGTATCCCATTATCTCCAAATCGGGAGAGGAGCGGTGGATAAGCCAGAAGAATACCCTGATTAAAGGGGAAGAAGAGGGGACATACGTTCTTATCGGCCGGCTTAGCGATGAAACGAGGCGCAAGAAAGCGGAAGAGGATTTGAACCGCAACAACAGGATGGAAGCAATCGGCAAGCTGGCCGGAGGGGTGGCTCATGATTTCAACAATGTTCTGGCCGGAATAATGAATGCTGCCAATGTTCTTAAATCTCCCAGGCGGGAGATTGATGAAAAGGGGCTGAAAATGGCCGATCTTATTCTCAAAGCCGCATCGCGTGCAGCCGATCTGACGGCAAAGCTGTCGGCATTCGGAGGTAAAAGGGCTCTTTTTCTCAAACCCCAGAATGTTCATCATATACTTGAAGAAACCGAAGTCATACTTAGCCGTACCATAGATATGAGGATTGCCATACAGATGAATCTCAATGCGGCAAAAAGTGTGATTCTCGCCGACGGCACGGAAATACAGAGCATTATCCTCAATCTGGGAATCAACGCCTCTCATGCCATTGAAGGATCCGGGTCAATCCATATTAATACGGAAAACATGACATTCGATGAAAAGGATTGTACCGATTACCCCTTTGAGTGCCATCCAGGTGATTATGTCAGGATAGAAATTCTCGATACGGGATCGGGAATGGATGAGGAAACCCTGAAGCATATTTTTGAACCTTTTTTCTCTACCAAGGAAAAAGGGAAGGGCTCCGGATTGGGGTTGGCGACAGTATACAAATCTGTTCATGATCATAAGGGAATGATTCAGGTAACCAGTGAAGTCGGCGAGGGGACATCATTTATCCTTCTCTTCCCCTGTATCGATGAAAAGCCCGATGAAACTCCGGTTCCTGCTGAATCAACCGGTTTGAGAAGCGGAACCATTCTCCTCGTTGATGATGAAGAGTTCATCAGGGAGACCGGCCGGGGGATTCTTGAAGAATCGGGATATACTGTTATTACCGCATCCAACGGCAGGGAAGCCTTAGACATTTTCAGGGAAAGGAAGCAGGAGATCGATCTGGTCATACTCGATGTCATTATGCCTGAGTTAAATGGAGTCGAAGCATTTTATAAAATCAGGGAGATTCGGGAAGACTGTCCCATCATTATGATAACGGGATTCAGCCGCGATCCGGATTTGAGCAAACTTAAGGAAAAGGGAGTATCCTGTATTATAAGAAAGCCCTTTGAACAGTCTCTTTTCAAAAAAGAAATAGATATGGCTCTACAGAAGAAAACAGGAAAACAGTAATACATGATAGGATTTATAGCAAAAATTCTTGTTGCGTTAAACAGCAATTCGCGTCCCGGGGAGTTGGCATCCGGCTTATCATTCGGTCTATGGCTCTCTCTTGTTCCGGGAGGAAATCTACTCTGGTTTGTCCTTTTTGCCGTGGCTTTCTTTCTGAAGCACAATACGGCAGCTTTTCTGCTCTCCATGGCGGGATTCAGGTTGATTGTTCCGATCGCCGATCCCCTTCTGGATAAACTTGGAGAATTGATTCTGACACAGCCCGGTCTTCAGGTTTTTTATACCTTTCTGTATAATCTGCCGTTCATGTCTTACTCTTCCTTCAATAATACCATTGTCGCCGGAGGATTTCTCTCCGGACTGATTCTCTGGGTTCCTCTGTTCTATCTTTTCCTGTTTATGGTAAAACTCTACCGGAGGAAGATCGCCCCGAAAATCGCAGAGAGCAAAGCTGTTAAAGCATTGAAGAAAGTGCCGTTTTTCTCCAAACTCGCCTCGGCGGTCAGACTGGAGGCGGGGTTATGAAAAAACAGAACCTTCCGAGACTGTTCCGCAAGTCATACAATGAGAAGTCTCTCGATAAAAAGGTCCTGAAGCGGTTGCATATCCCTGCAGACAGAGACCTGGTAAAAGCGCTTTACACAGATGACGGGGAGGGGCTCTTAAGTCTGAGAGACGATCTGAGCGCTGATCAGAAAAAGAAACTTGCCCTTCTCGCCAAAGCGGTAAAAAAGAACCGCGGGGTTCTTACAACCTGGAAAGTTCTGATTTTCCTTATTCCTCTTGCAGCTCTGATTCTCTTTAACTTTATTTTTAAAGACAAACTTCTTGAAAGGGGGGCTGAACGGGCTCTCGAGACGTTTTTTCAGGCTCAGGCAGATGTGGGGAAGCTTCATCTTTCCATAATAGGAGGAGAGTTCTCTTTTCAATCGCTGGCCATTGCCGATAAGGATTCTCCGGATTTTAATCTTCTGGAAACCGGTCCGGGTTATATGAAGCTGGCCATGTCCGAACTGGCATTCAAGCGCTTCAGAATTGATGAAATCTCCTTGAGCGACGTCCGTTGGAATACGAAACGGCAGAGTTCCGGTGCTCTCCCGGCTGAAAGCGGTCAGGAGGAAAAGATGGAGGCCGGGGAAGAGGAAGAGCAAACCGGAACAGAGGGAATCAGTCTGCCGTCACTGTCTCCCGAAGCTCTGGTTGACAGTATCAGCCTTGACTCTCTGGGGTCCTACAGGATGATTGAAGAACGCAGTGAACAGATGAGGGGATTGACAGATAAATGGTCAAAGCGGTTTGAAGAGAAGGAATCGGAAATTAAGGCTATTAAAAAAGAGGTTGAAAGCCTCAGTTCTCTGAATCTCAATTCCCTGTCCAATCTTCAGGAAATACAGGGAAACATGGAACGCATCGGAACCCTTAAAACAAGAATCGAAACACTGACTTCCAGCGTGGAGAATCTGGCTGATGATTTTAAAGAGGACAGGTCGGCTCTTGTCTCAGCTGGTGAATCTGTGTCAGATCTTATAAAAGCCGATCTGGATTCTCTGGAAGAAAGACTCGATTTCAGCAGTGGGGGATTTCAGACTCTGGCTTCAGATCTGGCGGAATCTTTCATCCGGGAGAGATGGAACGGCTACTACGAAGCGGGTTTGAAAGTCTGGAACATCTACAAACGATTTGATTCGCGTGAGAAGGCCGATATAGGGAAAGAAAAAAAGGCTCTTGTCCGGGCTCCCGGCAGAACCGTTATGTTCCCGTCGCCTGATAAACCGCAGTTTTATGTGGATAAAGTGCTCTTTTCCGGAAGTTCCGGTGACAATGCTGAGTTTGAAGCTGAAATCCGATCCCTGAGCAATGAACCGGAGAAGGTTATCGATCCTGTTCGTCTCGATCTTTCTACCGTTTCAGGTGTGACTACACTCAGTGGAGAAGGTATTCTGGATTTAAGGGAAAAAGAAGCTGAGAGATTTTCTCTTGATTTTAACGGTAGAGGAATCTCCGCCGACCTGCCTGATGGTATTCCGGCTCTATCAATAGATGGTTTCCGTTCCGATGGGGAGATTTCCGGAAACATTTCTTCTCTCGATGGTATGTCCGGACTGGAATCGGATTTTTCTGTCGTACTGACGGATCTGATCATAGAACAGCAGGATCAGGATGGTTTTATCGGTGAAACGGTCCGGTCGATCTTTGACAGCCTGGACAGCATTGAACTGTCGGGGCAAATGGAGATCAGCCCTAAGGGGATTGAAACCCTTCAGATAGACTCGGATTTAGATAGTATTCTGAATAATGCCTTAGGTGCGGCTTTGGACAGTCTCCGGAAAGAAGCCATAGACCGACTTGAAGCATCTCTGATGGACAGGCTTACTCCTGCTTTGGAAGAGAACAGTCTTTTATCTGATGGGTTGGATAAGCTCGGTCTCGAATCTGCCGATCAGATTTCTTCTCTTGACAGCCTGGAAGACATTCTCGATACAAAACTGGATGAGCTGAAAAGCGGAACAGGGCAGCAGGGCGGAAATTTGCTTCAGCAGGCCGGAGGAGCCTTAAAACTCCCGGGGTTTTAAGGAAAGAAGATGAATACGACGGGAAAAAGGGAACAGAATCTATTCTTTACGCTCAAGTTTGAAGATGAAACAGGTTACACTCTGCCCTTCTGCGGTGATGTTTCCTCTCTTTTCCCCGGACAAAACATTCAATCACTAATGGCCGACCCTTCGTCTTTTTTCGGATATCTTATAGAGAAAGACCGGAAAAGGGTTAGTGACGACTTCGGGAAAGCCATTAGTGAAAAAAAGTCATTTGAAACCCGTTTCAGAATTTTCAACGGTTCCGAACTGCTCCTCGGTGAGCTGATCCTGTCTTTGAGAAATGAAAAGAGTGAAGTTCTGGTGTGGGACGGATTGCTCCGATTGTTATCTTCTGTCAGGACCCGGGAGGAAAATGCCGAGGAAGCCCTATTCCAAAGAATCCGTGAACTGGACTGCCTTTACGGAATCGCCTCTCTTTCAGAAGAGGCGGATCTGCCCCTTGAAGAATTGCTGGAGAGGGCTCTTGAAGTCATGCTCGGTTCATGGAAGTATTCTCATCTTGACTCTATCAGAATCGCCTATGGCGACAGGGTCATTTCGGGAAAAACCGAGACCCGTTCTCCGGGATCTCCGGCATTCTGTCAGAAGAGCGATATTACTGTTTACGGCAAGGTGACAGGCTCGATCGGTGTTTGTTACAGCCGTCCGGATAATGACTTTGATAATCTGAATGTTGTCAGGGAATTGAGGATGCTCAATTACATAACCGCCCGTTTGTCGCGGATTATTGAAAAGAAGCAGTCAGAAGAAGCTCTGGCAAAAAGAGAAGCCCTTTTCCGCCGCTATATTGAATCAGCTCCCGATGGAATCTTTCTCGCCGATAAAGATGGCTTTTTCATCGATATAAATGGAGCCGCATGCCGGATTACGGGCTATACGAAAGAGGAGCTTCTGGGCATGCCTCTGGCATCCCTGACATATCCTGAAGACCGGGAGTTGACCCGGGAATCTTTTGAACGGGTAAAAACCGAGGGGCGTACAACAAATATGTGCCGGTTTATCAAAAAGGACGGTACAGTAAGGCATTGGGTTATCGAGGCTATTAAGCTGGACGACGGCTCTTTCCTGGGATTCAACCGTGATGTTACGGAACAGAGAAAACTGGAGGAGCAGATCCTCCAGATGGAAAAAATGGACGCCATAGGACAGTTGGCCGGAGGGATCGCCCATGATTTCAATAATCAGATTGCTGTTATTATGGGATACAGCGAAATGCTTGTTTCCCGTATTCAGGATCCAAAGCTTCTGAAATTTGCCAGAAATATCCTCGCCAGTGCTCACCGTTCCGATGATCTGACCAGGAAACTGCTGGCTTTTTCACATAAAGGCCTTTATGAACGGAAGAACATCAATATCAATAAAACCATTGGTGAAGCCGTCGACATTCTGATTCACAGTGTCGACCGGAAAATCACCATTAAACTGGATTTGAAGGCGAAACATCCTTTTATCACAGGAGATCCTTCGCAGATCCAGAACGCAATCATGAACCTGGCAATCAATGCCAGGGATGCCATGCCTTCAGGAGGAATCCTGAAGTTTTCGACCAGGAATATCATTCTGTATGAGGATTTCTGCCGTAAATTATCCTATCGTGTAGACCCCGGAGACTTTGTCGAAATCATTGTTTCCGATACGGGAGTCGGGATGGATAATCAGACATTAAATCATATTTTCGAACCATTTTTTACAACAAAAGAAGTCGGGAAGGGGACGGGAATGGGACTGGCCAGCGTCTATGGAACAGTAACTAACCACAAAGCTGTGATTGAAGTGGAAAGCGAACCGGGAGAAGGGTCTCAGTTCCGTCTCTTTTTTCCCTGCGGAGAGAAAGTCCAATATCCCTCTGTAAAATCCGATCCCGAAGCAGTCCGGGGCAATGCGTCTATCATGCTAATCGATGATGAGGACATGATCAGAGCCGTGGCTCAGGAGATCCTTCAGGAGCTGGGATACGGCGTTATCTCTTTTGGATCCGGTACGGAAGCTCTGGAATATCTGAAAAAAAACGGGAATGTTGATCTTGTCATTCTCGATATGATTATGCCGGTTATGAGCGGGAAAGAGGTATTCAGGAACATTATGGAAATTGACAGTTCCATCCCCGTTATCCTGTCTTCCGGATATTCACTCTCCGGCGATATCCAGCAGCTTCTCGATGAAGGCGCCTCGGCATTTATCAATAAACCTTTTCATGTCGATTCGTTTGCTTCTGTTGTGGGCGAAGTTTTAAAAGCAGACACAAAAAAAGACCGGATTGATTTAACCCGGTCTCCTCTGTAATATTCAGTAAAAATCAAATGGCGTCAATAATCGCATTCAGCGTAGCGCTGGGGCGCATCGCCAGTGATTTCAAATCTTCATCAGGAGCATAGTACCCGCCGATATCGACCGGTCTGCCCTGTGCTGACAGAAGTTCTTCAGCAATTACATTTTCCTTTGCTGCCATTTCTGCGGCGACAGGTTGAAAAATCCTCTTCAGATCAGCATCTTTATCCTGTTCCGCCAGAGCCTGAGCCCAGTAGAGAGCCAGGTAGAAATGGGATCCGCGGTTATCAATTTCATTCACTTTTCGGGAAGGTGACTTCCCGTTCTCCAGAACAAGTTCCGTCGCCTTGTCGAGTGTTTCCGCCAGAATGAGAGCCTTGTCGTTTCCATAGCTTTTTCCCAGATGTTCGATTGAAACGGCCAGGGCGAGGAACTCGCCCAGGGAATCCCATCGAAGGTGTCCTTCCTCCTGGAACTGCTGAACGTGCTTCGGCGCTGAACCTCCGGCTCCTGTTTCAAAAAGCCCCCCTCCGTTCATCAGCGGAACGATGGATAGCATCTTGGCGCTGGTTCCCACTTCCAGAATGGGGAAAAGATCTGTCAGGTAGTCCCTGAGAACATTGCCTGTTACCGATATGGTATCCTTTCCTTCCCGGATACGGTCCAGAGAGAACCGGGTTGCCTCAACAGGTGTTTTTATAAGGATCTCCAGACCCTTCGTGTCCTGACCGGGCAGGTACTTTTCCACTTTGCTGATGAGCCGGGCATCATGGGCTCTGTTTTTATCGAGCCAGAATACCGCTGGATTTCCTGTCTCCCTGGCCCTTTTCACAGCCAGCTTGATCCAGTCCTGAACCGGGGCATCTTTCACCTGGCACATACGGAAGATATCACCTTCTTCAACGGGCTGTTCGATAAGAACCTTATCGGAGTCATCGAGAACCAAAACAGTACCGTCTCCTGCCATTTCAAATGTCTTGTCGTGGGAACCGTATTCTTCGGCTTTCTGTGCCATAAGTCCCACGTTGGATACGCTCCCCATTGCAGAGGGATCCAGGGCTCCGTATTTCCGGCAGTTTTCAATTGTCTCTTCATAGATTCCGGAATAGCAGCGGTCGGGAATGATGGCTTTCATATCTTTCAGCTTTCCATCAGGGCCCCACATCATGCCGGAAGATCTGATCGCCGCCGGCATTGACGCATCGATAATGATATCGCTGGGAACGTGGAGGTTTGTTATTCCTTTGTCGGAGTTAACCATGGCCAGTTCGGGGCTCTCGGCATAAACGGCCTGAATATCAGCTTCTATTTCTTTTCTTTTCTCTTCGGGAAGCGACTGGATCTTTGAGTACAGATCTCCCAGCCCGTGTTTGGGATCCACTCCCAGTTCCTTCAGATCCGCAGCATGCTTTTCAAAAACTTCTTTGAAAAATACTGTTACGACATGTCCGAAGATTATGGGATCGGAGACCTTCATCATGGTCGCCTTCAGATGTACGGAAAAAAGGACGTCTTTCTTTTTGGCGTCTTCAATCTGTTCCGCGAAAAACGCTCTCAGGGCTTTGCGGCTCATAACTGCTCCGTCGATTATCTCTCCGGCGAGCAGAGGGGCTTTGTTTTTCAGGAGAGTCGAGTTCCCCGCCTTATCCTTGAATACGATCCTGTAATTGGTCGCTTCTTCTATTTCTACAGATTTTTCACTGCCGTAGAAGTCGCCGCTGCTCATGGATGCGACATGGGTTTTCGAATCGCTTTTCCATTCTCCCATGGAGTGGGGATTTTTTCTGGCGTAGTTTTTAACGGCTTTCGGGGCGCGCCGGTCTGAATTCCCTTCTCTGAGAACAGGGTTGACGGCGCTCCCTTTGGCGACATCGAACTTGGCTTTAACCGATTTTTCTTCTTCGGTTTTCGGATCTTCGGGGTAATCGGGCAGGTCATAACCTTTCGCCTGGAGTTCCGCCACCGTTGCTTTTATCTGGGGAACCGACGCGCTGATGTTGGGCAGCTTGATAATGTTGGCGTCCGGTTCTTTTACCATCTCGCCCAGTTCCGTCAGGGCATCGGAAATCTTCTGATCATCTTTCAGTCTTTCGGGAAACTGGGCAATGATTCGTCCCGCAAGGGATATGTCCCTTGTTTCCATATTGATTCCGGCGTTTTTAACAAAAGCCTGTACGATCGGCAGAAGCGAGCTTGTCGCCAGAGCCGGAGCTTCATCTGTTTTCGTGTAGATAATTGTCGATTTCTGTGCCATGGTCTTCCTTTTCTTTAATTCTTTTTTCTATTGTTATATTACAAAACTGCCGGAAAAAGTTCTAACACTTTTCCGGTAGTGTTATGCCAGGTATTTCCCCCGCCCTTTAGCCGCTGTGCATTCCCCGTCCCGGATGATTACCTCGCCGCGGCTGATTGTCGTTTCCGGCCATCCTTTCATTTTCATGTTTCGGTAAGGGGTCCAGCCGGCTGTTTCGTGGAGAGTCTCTTCGCTGAGCGTCATCTCCTTTTCGGGATTGAAGATAACGATATCCGCATCTTTTCCGACTTGAATCTCCCCTTTATTCTCAAGACCGAAAAGTCTGGCCGGCATTGTGCAGCAGAGGTCGACCCACTGGTTCTCTGTAATAAATCCTTCGCGGACTCCTCTTGTGTATATGGCGGGGAAGCGCATCTCTATGGACGGAACTCCTCCGGGAACCGTATTGAATGCCCCCAGGCCGGTCGCTTTTTCCTCTTTCGTGAAGGGGCAGTGGTCGCTTGAAATCGTGTGGAAGGTATCGCTGCTCATATGTTCCCACAGCTCCAGCTGATCGATGATTCCCCTGATAGGCGGAGAACAGATGGGCAGAGCGCCTTCGACCCCTTCCGCTTCGAAAACTTCATCGGTCAGGCACAGATACTGGGGACAGGTTTCCCCGGAGACGTAATGCCCCTGGAGACGGGCCTGTCTGACTCTTTCCGCCGCTTCGGGGCAGGATATGTGGAAAATGTGAACCGGTACGCCGGCATAGGCCGCCAGATCTATCACTCTTCCTACGGCTTCCGCTTCCATCAGGGCCGGTCGGCTTTTCGTATGCCATTCCGGTCCGCTGTTGCCCTCGCTGATATTCCTGTCTATAAGGGTGGTTATAACATCCCAGTTTTCCGCGTGAACCACGGGAAGCGCTCCCGCTTCGCCAATGGCTTCAAAGGCTTTGAGGATCTCGCCGTCCGTCAGTTTCAAACCGTAGGCCATATAAATTTTAAAGCTTCGGCAGCCCGCATCGTATGCAGATTGTACCTGATCCAGCTTTTTCATGTCATCAGGGCCGATAGTCATATGGAATCGGTAATCTATAAGGGCTTTGTCCGCGGCTTTGCTTTTCCGCTCTTTCAGGGCTTCGACAAAAGTCTGGTCTTTTTTGGATTCTACGAAGTCGATGATGGAAGTCGTTCCTCCGAAAGCTGCGGCTTTCGTCCCATGGTAAAAATCATCTGAGGAGACGAATTTTCCGATAGGCATTTCCAGGTGGACGTGTGTATCAATGGCTCCCGGTGTTACAAGACGGTCTGTGGCGTCAATTTCCTCTTTCCCTTCGAGTCCCTGGCCTATGGCGCTTATTTTCCCCTCTTTTATTGCTATATCGGCTTTATAGGATGTCATCGCTGTGACAATTGTTCCGTTTTTAATAACCAGATCGTATTTCATCAATTTCCTCCGGAACATTAATGATGTGACAGGAAAGTTCAGCTGTCAATGGTAAAGGGCATAGAGGAAAAGCCGGATTGCAGTATAGAATGAAAATGACGGAGGATAAGTGAATATGAGAAGGGAACTGCTGATTATTGATGCTCAGAATGACTTCTGCGAACCTGATGGGGCTCTTTATGTCAAGGGAGCGGAGACTGACTGTCTCAGGCTTGCTGAGTTTATAAAAAGAAAGGGTGATGACCTGAGCGGGATTTCCCTGACTCTCGATTCCCACCACCTCTACGACATTGCCCACCCTCTTTACTGGATCGACCGCAATGGCAGCCATCCCGATCCCTTTACGCTTATTACTGACAGCGATGTGGAAGCAGGCCTGTGGACAACATCCCGGCCGGAAGAGAAGGAATGGGGGCTGGAATATGTCAGGACCCTGAAAGAAAAGGGTAAGTATACCCTCTGCATCTGGCCGCCTCACTGCCTGATCGGTTCTAAGGGGAATCAGATCCAGAGCGATGTTTTTAAGGCTGTCACAGAATGGGAAGAGGAAAACCTCATTTCATCATACAAGGTTATAAAAGGTGATGATTCGCGGACCGAGCATTACGGCGCCTTTGAACCGGAAGTATCCCGGGGAAAAGAAAACCGGCCGGATAACATTACCGCTCTTGTCCGCAGACTGGAAAAAGCCGATGAAATAATTATTGCCGGAGAGGCTCTCGATTACTGTGTCGCCAATACGGTTCGTCAGCTTGCCGATGCCCTCGATCCCTCTCAGACCGGGAAGATCATTCTTCTGGAGGACTGCTGCTCTTCAGTAGATCCGAACTCGGGAATGAGCGATAATTTCCTTGAGGAAATGAAAAAGAGAGGAATGAAGATTGTAAAATCGACAGAAATATAGGAAAAATTCCTATATACAACAGTTATTTTATTATTATAATTCATGATACTTGCCCGTAATACAGCACGAAGCAGGACAACAAAATGCAAAGTTACCGAATTATTCCCGAAGAGGGACTTATAATAGAAGTATTGAGAGATGATATAACTCTCGATGGTTTTCTCGAAGTCACGGCTCTGCTTGTCAGAGACCCCCTCTTTCGTCCTGATTACAATATGCTGTTCGATTTCCGCCCCGGCTCCATACTCATGTCACTGGAAGAGCTGAAAACTGCTGCTGAAAAATATCGTGAAGCGGATTGTTTCAAAGGCCGAAAAGCCATGCTGGTAAACCGTTCAGTCGATACAGCCAAAATCATGATTTTCCGGAGTCATGTGGGACTGGACGAAAGATTCAGCGTTTATTCCACGGTAGAAGGGGCTTCATCTTTTCTTCAGAATGATTTAAGCCGTTTTGTCGATGAGGAAATTATAAGAGAAGACGTTTATATTGATCCTCAATCAGGAAGAACCATATCATCTGATCCTCTCCTTTCCCCCAATAATCTTTCATAATAATATCCGGCGCTCCGATCATTCTCTTCCAGTATTCCTGAGACAGTTTATAACCGCTATCAAGGCAGGCTTCAGGTACTCCCCGGTCATGTAGCCTTGTTATCATGGTTTTCCATAAAAACGAACCGATACCGGCGGACTGATATTCCGGATGGACGTAGACACCTTTTATTTCAGGCAGTTCCCGCAGCTCCCGGTCTATGTTGGAACTTACGGAACGATTCTGCCTGCCGCAGGCGATGGTTCCAACAATCCGGTCTCCCAGGCGGGCCGTGAGCATATCTTCCCGGCTGTCAAAGGTTTCAAGCTGATGCTTCACTTCTTCTTCGATCCCTGCGGGGTCATTTATATTGTTTCTGAAAAAAGTATCGGTAATAGTTTGTCTGAAAAAATCTTCCAGAGCAGGTCTGTCTTTTTCAATCGGCACCATCAGTATAAGACGCTGCAAATCACTATGGATATTCTTGCCTTCTGACATGTTTGTCTTCCTCTGCCGTAAATACTATACTGATTTATATGATGGCGTATATCAGAAATAAATACAGCGATAGCGATATTCTCATCCAGAGAAAAATCCATGTTTTCTTCTGGTCTCTGCTCGTTCTTCTGGGCGGTTCTCTTTTATATCTTTCCTATCAGCTCATTGCCCGTTCCCATTATGCTCAGGATTTTCTCTATCTCTTTCTGGCAATCGGCCTTCTTGTTACCGCTCTGCTTCTTCTGGTCAATGGCAAGTTCTTTTTTTCATCTTTCCTGATCCTGACAGCGGCGCTTATTCCTTTAACTGCGCTGGTCTGGATGGGGGTAACGCTCAATGAATTGAAACTCTACAATATGGCTTTCCTTCAGTCTATCGGGATCCTTTTCGCTGTTCTCATAGCTACCCGGGCCTGGCAGATTGTTCTCTACGGCCTGGGAGCACAGGTTTTATGCGGCGCTTTTCTTCTCTTGCGGCTGCTTCCCGCAGCTTCGGGTGAAACCTTTCCCTACTGGTCCACATTTGTTGTGGTTCTTATTGTGCTTACTATGGAGACGCTTCTCGCCTACTTCGTTTTCTTTCTTCTCAATCGGACTCTGATGGAAACGAAGTACATGGCCGAGCATGATGAAAATACCGGCCTGCCGAATGGAAACAGATTGAGACTCGATCTCGCTCATTCGATGAAATCGGGGATTGAGAATCAGGTTCATTTTTACAGAATTGAAAATTATAAAGAACTTCTGCTGAATTACGGTATGCAGAATCTCATTGAGACAGTCGAGTCGATTGCGGAAATCATTTCCATTGAAAACGGAAGTGAGGTGTACCGTTTGTCTACAGATTTGCTCGGCCTTTTTTTCAGTGACACAAAGTGTACTGCTTCGCAATGCATGGAAAAGACGCTGAAATTGTTTGAAGCCCCTCTAACAGTCAATGATATAAATGTCCGCGTTCAATTAAGAGGAGCTAAACTCAGGCACTCGGCCATCGAGAAGAGTATGTCGGCCAATTACAGCCGGGGTCAGCTGGCTCTGTATCAGGCGGAAAAAGAGAATAAGCAATTTGTCCTTTACGAAAAAAACAGCGAGAACTTATGGAAAGACCGGCTAAATCTCTTTCACGAGTTGTTTGATGCTGTTTCTGAAGGGCGTTTCTCTATTGTATATCAGCCGATTTTTACCCGGGAAAGAACAGTTGCCGCTGTTGAATCCCTATCCCGCTGGACCAATAATAAGGGAGAAGCCATAAGTCCCGACGTTTTTATTCCCATGCTGGAAGAGACAGGCCTGATGAATGATTACTTTCTTATGATGGTAAGAAAAGTCCTCGAAGATATAAAACAGTTTAGATCGCTGCAGGGGGATTTTCCCGTTTTTATAAATTTATCGCCGGAACTGATAAATTATCATTTTGATTTCAACCGTCTGATGGAGCTGTTGGAGACGAGCCGTATACCAGCGGAGAAAGTGGGCTTCGAAATAACCGAATCCGCCATGCTGCATAATGATGACGACACAGACAGCGTAATGCAATTACTGAAATCAAGAGGGTTTCAACTGGCTCTCGATGATTTCGGTACGGGATACTCCAATCTCACCAGGATTCTCAATCTCCCGTTTAATAAGATAAAATTCGACAGAAGTTTTCTGACAGGAATGATAAAGGATCCGAAATACGCCGAACTTCTGGAAGTTCTTATTTCCTATCTCAGCAATAGCTCCTATAAGACAGTTATCGAGGGAGTTGAGACAGAAGAGGATTTCTCACTACTTAAAGGATTCGGCTGTCATGAATTCCAGGGATTCCTCCTGGCGAGACCTGTCCCGCCGGAGGAACTTAAACTCTGATTTCTTTCCACTTGCCCCTGCCGTAGGCGCCTGCTATAAAAAAGGCCGAGACGACGTCCGCCAGAATAAAGCTGATCCAGATTGTCGAGACGGGCCAGTGAAAGATAAACCACCCCGCCAGAAGAAAAGGAAGCTGAACGACCCACTTGGAGACTATTCCCGACAGGAGAAATGGCATATTGTGCCCAGAACCGGAAAAGGCGATTGCCAGACCGAAAGTCGAGCCCATGGGAATAAAGCTGATGCTTATGAGGCGGATCATCTCCACACCCGTCCCGATCACATCGCTGTCGCTGATAAAGAACGACATGATGGATGATGGGAAGATCTGGGCGACTGCCATAAAAAAGATCATCATGATCGTGGAGAAAAGGGCGGACCATTTGGAGGCGGAAACAGCTCTGTCGACTCTGTCGGCTCCGAGATTCTGTCCCACTACAGTGCTGCCGCCCATAAATAATCCTATAAGAGGGAGAAAGATGAAGCCGTACAATCTGTTGCCGATTCCGAAGGCTGCCAGGGATGCGGTTCCATATAGAGCTGCGAATTTCATAATGAGGAAGAGCGAGAACTGCCGGGAAAAGGTTTCAAGACCGATGGGGAGACCTATGGTCAGGAGCTTGTAGTCAATATCCCAGCGAAGTTTCAGGAGTCCTTTCAGCTTCGGTTTCACGCCTCCTCCTGAAGAGAAGAGAAAAATGAAACCTCCGAGAAAAGCTGCCGTAGTGGAAATCACCGTTGCCAGAGAGGCTCCGAAAATACCCATATTCAATCCCGGTATGGATGTTCCTGGAATGGTTTCGAACATGAAAAAAGGATCGAGAACAATATTGAGAATGGAACTGATTATCATAATGATCATGGGAGTTCTCACGTCTCCCGTACAGCGGAGAGCCGTGTTGACAGTGAAGGAGGAAAACATGAAGGGGAGAAAGAAGATTCGGAGATAGCCGTAGTCAAGGGCCATTTTCAGAACCAGCCGGTCTTCCGTAAAAAAAGCCATGAGTGGTTTAATGAACATGAAAAGAAGGGCTGCCGCCAGAAGGGCTACAAGAGCTTTGAATGTAAGAGTCTGTTCAATCGCCTGCTCTGTCCTTTCTCTGTTCCCCGCTCCGTAACTCTGACTGATGAGTGATACGGAACTGTTTCCTATAATCTCGTTCAGCACTTCCACTATCCAGAAAACCGTCGTAAAAATTGTAACGCCGGCAACCGCTTCGGAGCTTATACGGCCGATCCATGCCATATCGACAAGATCGTACAGGGTCTGTGCCATAAAACCGGCCATTGTCGGGACGGCCAGCCTGATCAAATGCCCAGGGACATTGCCTCTGGTAAGGTCTTTTTTCATGTATGCATTGTACTTCAAAAAATCTCTCCGGTAATAGAGTACCTTTTAATAGGAAGAGTTTTTTCCGCTATTGACAAGCATAAGAGAATTCATATATTTATATCTGAAAATTTGCAGACAACCGGACCCTTTTTTTGCTAACGATGTCTGCTTATATCTTGATTTTGAGGTGTAGGTAGTCTTTTTATTCAGGGGAACATGTCCGGATAGAACTCTCTGCCTTCGCTTCCACAGGTAGCAGAGTATATGAAAAGAATAGAAAAAGGCTATATTTTTACCAGCGGTGCTTATGCGCTGAAAAACAGCCAGATAAAATTTTACACGAACCTGGAGAAGGTTCCCGAAGCGGGAGATGTCGTATACGGCGAAATATCCCACATCGGTCAACATTCCAATCTCGAAAACAAATCGGGACGTATTCACAAGATTCATAACGGTACCAGGGCTCTGTTTGTCTTTGCAGACCGCTATGCTCCTGACTATTATGAGGCGTTTGTTCCTGAAGCTTTTTCATCGGAAGTGGACCTTCTGGCCAGAAGCGGACTCATCGGTGAAGTCAAGACGAAAAACTCCCTTATCAAAGACCCTTCAAGAGTGATGATTCTGGGTTATCTCTGCGATGAGGACGGGCAGGTCATAAATACAAAGAAATTTCCGGCTGTTACTCCCCGCAGAAAAGATAAAGTTTTCCCCCGGGCTAAAATGATTCTGGTCTGCGGAACGGCTATGAATTCAGGCAAAAGTGTTGCTGCCGCTTCCATCTGCTGGGCGCTCTCCAAAATGGGGCATACGGTTAAAGGGTCAAAGGTTACCGGAACCGCCAGCTTGAAGGATATACTCCATATGAATGATGCCGGTGCCGATTCTTTCTCGGACTTTACCTATCTCGGGTTCCCCACCACTTATATGCTGAAAGAAGAGGAAATCATAGGGATTTTCAATGATCTCGATCTGAAATACGCCAATAATCCCCAGAATTACTGGGTTGTGGAGTTTGCCGACGGTATCAATCAGAGAGAGACGGAAATGCTTCTGCGCCACCCCGAGGTGCGCAAGAGAATTCATCGCCTCGTCTTCTGCGCCAACGACGCTTTCGGTGCCATCGGCGGAATCGAGTATCTTAAGGAAAGACTCGATCTAGTGCCTGATCTTATATCGGGAGTCTGCACAAGTTCGCCCCTTCATATGCGGGAACTGGGTAAAGTTACCCATATACCTATTTTTGACAGCATGAATATCAATATCGGGGAGATCAAAGAGAGAATCGTCTGATGGTCGATGTGATTGTCAAAAATCCCGATGAATGTTCGGCTGAAGAACTGGAGCTGTTCCGTTCTTTTCTCCTCTGTCGACCCGATATAAATATTCAAAACCTTGAGAAGAGAATCGCAGGAGCCGGGAAACTGGCTTTTGCTTTTTCTGAAGGTAAACCGGCGGGTATTTCCGCATTGAAAAGGGCCAAAAAAGGTTTTCGCCGCCGTTTACTGGAAGCTCAGGACCCTGTTGTGTTTACCGGACTGCCCCCTGTCGAACTTGGTTGGCTCTATGTCGATGAGTCCTTTCGCGGACAGGGTGTCGGATCATCTCTCGTTTCAGCTCTCTGTAATGAAAAACCCCGTCTCCCGGTGTTCTCGCTTACAACGGCTGACAACACTTCCATGAGAAGAATACTGCATTCCAACAGTTTCTCTTATCATACGGATATTTTTATGCCGGGACGAAATTCATACTGTCTCTATTTCCGGAAAGGGGATGGAGATCAATCGATTCCGTGACTCAAATCGCCTCTCTTAAGTAATAATAGATTGTGATCCATGGACGATATGCTTTTAAAAGACCTGATATTTTTTTTAAAGTGCGTGGCTGCAGATCTCTCAGGGGGAGCTGAAAAAAAAGCTGATATTTTAAAATTTCTCAATTAAGATATAAGTGAACCCATAACTGCCGGACATAGGGGCCGGCGACCATCCTGTCAAACTGTCGGACATAAGGGCCGTCTGCTCAACAACACTAACCGGAGGATATGTATGGAAACCACTTACACAGAAGGTCTCGTCTTTTTTACGGACCTTGCGGGATTTGCACGGCTGACCGGAAACCTGGAGCTGTCGGAAATCGTTAAAGTTCTCAAGGATTTCGCCGCCATTACCAGAAAGCATGTGGAAAAAGCCGATGGAGTACTGATAAAGTATATCGGCGATTCAGCCCTGGGGTATTTCCCACCTGAACGGGTCGATGAAGGTGCCGCGGCTCTGATTGATATGAAACAGGAGATAGAAGAATCCTTTGAAATTAAGGGTCAGAAAACGGGATTGCGGATCGGGGCTAACTACGGCCCTTTTGCCGTCTGTGATTTCACTCCCTTTGAGGAAAAAGCGGACCTCGTCGGCGAAACAGTAAATATTGCAGCCATGACAGGTTCCGGGGGGCGGGCGAAGCACAGGTCCATAGTGATATTCACACCGGAAGCTTTCAGGAAACTGAGTTCTTCCGGCCGCAAGGCTTTTCACAAGTATACCGAGCCGATTGTCTATCTGGCCTGAAAGGCCGGCATAAACTGATTTCTTTCCGGAAATGAGAGTCGGGTTCGCTCTTTTCCGGACTCAGATCTGCCTGTAGGGAGTTCTCCAGCTGGATTTTCATTAAAGACCGGATTATATTGAATCAGATGATCAGAAAATGTCCCGTAAGTATCCTTATTTTACTGTTTGTTTCAGTAACTCTTCATGCCGTGGATCTGAAAGTTCCCTATTATGAACAGGGAAATGACGCCCCCTGGGCCGATATTATCCTCGGCAACAAATCTAAAGTGACAATACGCCAGTACGGCTGTACACTCACCTGCGTTTCCATGATAGCCTCCCACTTTGAAAACGAGAAACTCACGCCGGAAGATATGAACAGCTGGCTGCAAAGAAACAACGGTTTCGATGACGGCTATGATGACCGCAGCGGCGCCTATCTGGGGGAAGTCAACCTCAACTGGCCGGCGCTCGCCGGTTTCCGGGGCGGTTATGTTTATACGCGCCACAACTGGGCCGCCAATCCCGCGGATGTGGTGCTGATCCGTTACTATCTGGATAATAATATTCCCCTTATAGCTGAAGTTCTGCTGAGAGGTGCTCCCCATTATGTGGTTCTGACAGGTTATGACAGAGAGGGATTTATAATGAATGATCCGGAGTTCCCGGAAGAACACCGTTTCGATGCGATTTATAATATTTCCGATAAATGGGGTTCCGGCCCTTCGAGAAATATCTACGGGATCAGGGTTCTCTATCCGCCGGTATCATAATTTATTAATTCTGTCCCCTAAGGGCTGACCGCCTCTCTGGGTAATCTCCTCTTCGGGAATATCCAATTCCCGTGACAGGAGCTTTCTCACTCTTTTCCCGCAGAAATTTCCCTGACACTGACCCTGACCGGCCCGGGTCCTCCTTTTCACAGCATCGAGACTGTCAACCCGTATTCCTCTGTTCATGGCATCGATAATGCGGCTTCGGGGGACCTGTTCGCATCGACAGACTATCCGGTCTTTGTCGTCTTCGGGAAGATCGATCCTCCTTTTCAGCTCATCTTTATCCAGATTGAGAATCTCTTTTACGATAGGGTCTCTCCGGCTTTTGAAATTTTCATCGGGCTCAAATTCCAGTCCTAGATGATTGAGCAAACCGATCACTTCCCGGGCCAGCGCGGGGCTGGAGGTCAGGCCGGGGGATTCAATTCCGCAAAGGTGGATAAAGCGTTGATCCGATTCGATTATAAAGTCTCCTGCCGCTGGTTTGGGTCTGATTCCGGCAAATGTTTTAATAATTCCTTTCGGAGATAGTTCCGGGATGCTTTTACGGGCTCCTTCCAGAACCTCTTCAAGGGATTCCCTGTCGGTTCCCGTATCGTTCCCGTCTCCGACCCATCGGGCATCGGGGCCGATCATAAGATTACCATAAACGGTTTTGCAGACCAGAATTCCTTTGCCTGCTTTTCCCTTTCCCTTCGGCGGGACCTGAAAAAGAATGTGGTTCACATCAAAATCCCGTTTTCTTTTATAAATCATGTACTGGCCTTTCACTTTCTCGATAACTGAATGAGAAAAGCCGGCTTTCTGTCCAATTTCCTCACTGCCGTGGCCGGCGGCATTTATCACATATCTCGATTGAAATGTCTGTTTTCCCGACTTTACAGTCCAGGGGGAATCGTCATTTTCCGGTTTAATCACTGAGTCCACTTTGTGTTTCAATCTGAGAGCCACTCCGTTGGATACAGCATTCTCCCATAAGGCCGTTCCCAACTCATAGGGGATGATCCGTCCGGCATCAGGGGCAAAGAGAGCGCAAACAACCTCTTTATTAAGATTGGGTTCAATTGTCTGGAGCTCTACTTTTTCGATGATCTTGTAGATCTGTCCGGGCGCGTCAAAGGCTTTACGCGTTTTTTCTCCCTGTTCCCTGTATGCCTGAAGAATCTCTCTGTCTTCATCGGAATAGGCGAGAATGAGAGCTCCCGGCCTTTGCAGAGTTACCCCGAGTTCTGAACAGAGCTGATCCATCATCAGATTCCCCTTCAGATTGAACTCAGCTTTGAGCGACGGCCCTTTTACCAGGCAGGGCGTGTGGATGATGCCCGTGTTGCTTTTGGATATACCGCAACAAACATCGCTTTCCATCTCCAGGGCCAGAACCGATACTTTGCTGCGGCTTAATTCTCTGGCGACAGCACCGCCGACAACGCCGGCGCCGATTATAATGACATCGTAAATCACTTTTCGACCCCCCTCAGCTGTATATCGAGCGCCTTAACGGAAATCCTGATTTCGCCGATCGAAATGGCGAGCGACAGGAGAAGGCAGAGGAGACTGGCGGCAAAGAAAATCTCGCCTGCCAAGGGAAAATTCAGAAAGAGGAGAAGCATGGTGGCCACGCAGAGGAAGAAACTGATAACGCCGGCCAGCTGCATATTGCGGATCATATAAATCCGCCTGCTCAGGTTTTCTATCTGCCCTTCTATATTTTCAGCGGAACCTGCTCTGCGGCGGCTGTCCAGATCTCTGATCAGGCCGGCCAGCGTCAGGTATCTGTTCGTGTAGGCGAGAAGAAGCAGCGAAATGGCGGGAAAGAGCAGAGCCGGGGTGGTCAGTGTTATTTCCATGAAAACTCCTTTTTTAATGTTTTTGAAAAATAGGAACTATATGTAATATAATAATAATAACTGATTCCGTTTTTATAAGGATTTTATCACATGAAACTTCAAACCCGCAGTATTGTTTTTTTTATTCCAATGATCCTACTGAACATTTTGGCTGTTATCTTTTTTATCGGGAGAAGTTTCCGTGATATCGTCTATGTGGAATCCATAGAAGAATCGAAAATGGTCGTTTCTCAGATTCAAACCCTTCAGAAA
Source organism: Spirochaeta isovalerica (assembly GCF_014207565.1). NCBI lineage: Bacteria > Pseudomonadati > Spirochaetota > Spirochaetia > Spirochaetales > Spirochaetaceae > Spirochaeta > Spirochaeta isovalerica. The sequence continues at coordinate 29,240 of NZ_JACHGJ010000002.1, forward strand.
CAACTGGAAACCAAGGCTCTTTCCATGGCTTCCCTCATCGCCAATAACCCCGCGATCATTGAAGCCTATTCTCTCGGTTCGGTTGATGAAATCCATGATGCCCTGAAAAATCAGGCTGATCCTTTAATCGATAAACTGCAGGACGCTCTTGAAGTCGAACATCTCAGAGTCCATTTTCACATCGCTCCTGCCAGAAGTCTCTACAGGACCTGGTCCGATGCCTGGGGCGATGATCTTTCGGGATTCCGCAATTCGGTAATCCAGACCATTCAGACCGGCAAACCCATTATGGGCATTGAACTGGGAAAAGGGGGAATGGTTATCCGCGGCGTCCATCCCGTCCGTGTCAATGGAAGAGTCGTGGGATCTCTGGAGTTGTATTTTCAACCCCAGCAGATGCTGCAGATGATGTCCGCCGATGAGGAAGCATCGGGGCTTGTACTTCTGGCGGAACGGGAACGGCTTCTCGATATCATGTTTGAGTCTGATCTGGCGAATTACGATCTGGGGCAGATCGGCCCCGTTATGGTTTCCTATCGCTCATCGGACTGGATCGATCCTCAGACTCTGCTTTCGGAAAAATTGATAAATGAAGCGAGATCCATGAATGAAACGGTTTATGATTCCCGCGGGGATATGGTTATCAGCTATATACCTATTAATGATTTCAGGGGGCAGGCTGTCGGACTTTATGTGTTTATCAGTGATACGAGCGAACAGATGGCAAGACTCAATCGTTCCTCATCAGAACTTATAGCTTTAATGGCGGTGATTAATGTTCTGATGCTGGGAGGTCTGATATTCTGGCTTTCCAAATTTGTAATCCGTCCCATCAAAAGGCAGGATAAAGCTGTTGAAATCATTTCAAAAGGGAGCGGGGACCTGACTCACAGAATCGAAGTGAAGAGGAAGGATGAAATCGGAATGATAGCCGCAAACTTTAACCTGTTTATGGAACAGCTGGCCCAGATTATCGGTAATACCAGAGACGCTTCCAAAAATACGCGCAACAGCAGTACGGCGCTATCATTTCTTACGAATGAAACTTTAACGGCGACCGCATCCATATCCGAATCCATCGAGAAAACCAGGGAACAGCTTACAAATATGGAAAAAGAAATGGACGGATCCAGAAGCTTTGCCGAGATCATCGGTGAAAAATCTGAAGTTTTTCAGGAAAGCGTGGAACAGTTGTCGGCCATTGTGGAAGAGTCATCCTCAGGGCTTGTTGAAATGCTCGCATCTCTGGAAAATGTCAACAAACTGGTACAAAATCGGCAGGAGTTGACAACCGATCTGGTCTCTCTCTCCAAAAAAGGGGAGGAGTCCATCTATGAAACGACCGATCAGATAAAATCGATCCGCAACGCCATAGAGCAGATTCAGGAGTTTGCCAGCACCATCGATCAGATTGCTTCGCAGACCAATCTGCTGTCCATGAATGCCGCGATAGAAGCCGCCCACGCCGGAGAAGCAGGGAAGGGCTTTGCCGTCGTCGCCGAGGAAATCAGAAGCCTGGCCGAAACGTCGGGAGAGGAATCGAGGCGGATCAGCGAATCCATCACCACCATTACGGATATAATTCTTAATACGGAACAATCGGGACAGGCTTCAAAGGAAGCCTTCATCGAAATAGACAAAGCGGTTAAAAGCGTGGCTGACGGTCTGCACGGCATAGCTTTGAGTACCGAAGAGCTCACCATAGGCAGCAGAGAGGTTATGGAAGCCATCCACCAGGTTCAGGATGTCACGGTTGCCGTTAAAGACAGTTCCGAAGAAATCCGGGATCAGCAGAATAACCTGAATGCCGTAATCAACCGGAGCATTAAATCCATGAGCTATTTGGAACAGCTTGCCGAAGAAATGAACGACCGGAGAAACCAGATCAAGGAAGCGATGGACAGCCTCCTCGAAGTTGTGAAAAAGCTGTCGGTCGATTCCAAGGAAATGGAGAAGGAGATCGAGCGGTTTACGCTTTAGTTTTCCTTTTCGTAGTGGCGGATCCAGTCAATGTACATGTACTGGGGAAATGTTGTTCTGTGGTCGGGGTCTTCTGTGTAATTCCCCCCCAGCGGTTCCGGGAAAGTTTTGATGAGTATTACCCCTCGGGAATTGAGTTCTTTTCGCAGATCAAGCAGCTGCAGAATGTCTGAATAAACACATAAAATTTGATTTTATGAAAGCCCGGGTCGAAAATAACAAATATGGAAGGTATAGCGAATAACGTTCAGAACCCTTATGCTCTACTCGAACTGACTTTAAAGCAGGCTCAGAATCAGGGAACGGATCTGGCGGAAAAACTTATGAAGCTCAGCGCTGTTCAGCAGATCGATCAGTCTCAGCTGTCTTACATGGGCAACCTTGTCGATATGTACGTCTGAGCCCTAGCCGTTAATGCATAACTTTCTCATCAAATTTTAACAAATCCGTATTAGAATGAAGGCATAATTCTCACAATGGGAGAGCTATCATGTCCGACTCTGAAAAACTGACGAAGACGGAAAGAAGCTGGATTCTTTACGACGTGGCCAATTCCGCTTTCGTTCTTATCGTTACCACAACATTAATGCCTATTTTTCATAAAGATTATGTCGCTGCCGGATCGGGAGCTCAGTCTACAGCAGACTGGGGATTCGTTGTCTCTCTGGCATCTTTGATTCTTGCTGTTCTGGCACCGGTTCTCGGAACCATAGCCGATTACCGGGGTATGAAGAAGAAGTTTTTTCTCGGTGCGCTTTTTACAGGTGTCGCCTTTACTCTTCTCTTTCCCTTAATCCGCCAGGGGCAGATCCTTTTCGGACTTATGCTCTACCTTGTAGCCAGGGTCGCCTATGCGGGTGCTAATATTTTCTACGATTCTTTTCTCACTGATGTAACGACAAACAAAAGGATGGACAGAATATCAACGCTGGGATTCGGATGGGGTTATATCGGCAGTTGTCTGCCCTTTATCGTTTCCATCGGCCTGATCGTCGGGTATCAGACAATTAAGGGATCATCGGAAATCTCCCCATTGATGATGAAAATATCCTTTGTTATCGTAGCACTCTGGTGGTTTGTTTTTTCCCTGCCTATGATAAAAAACGTAAGACAGGAATACGCTATCGAACCGGAGCCCCGAATGATCAGAAAATCCTTTGTACGGCTCTGGACAACGCTTAAGGAGATTTCCCGATACAAGACAACTTTCAGTTTCCTCATCGCCTATTTCTTTTACATCGACGGTGTTTCCACCATTATATCAATGGCAACGGCTTACGGAATCGATCTGGGGTTCGGAGCGACAACATTAATTGCCGTTATACTTTTTATTCAGATTGTCGCCTGGCCTTTCGCGCTCATTTTCGGGGCTCTGGCTAAACGGTTTTCCGCCAGGAAAATGCTTTTTGCGGGGATAATCGTCTATTCGGTTGTAACAATGGTCGGTTTTCTCCTTCCCTCTATTCAATCGACAGCGCTCAAAACAGGAGCCTTCTGGTTTATGGCTTTTCTGGTTGCAACTTCCCAGGGCGGGATTCAGGCTTTGAGCCGGTCTTTCTTCGGCAAAACCCTGCCCAAAGAGAAATCAGCCGAGTTTTTCGGATTCTATAATATTTTCGGAAAATTCGCCGCCATAGTCGGCCCCCTGCTTATGGCGTTATTTACAAAGTTTACAGGGGATTCCCGTTACGGTGTTCTGTCGATTCTCATACTTTTTGTCGTAGGGGCTATTCTTCTGGCCAGGGTGCCCGAGCCTGAATCTGATTAATTGATTTGTCGTAATTGAAGTGGCTTATTATATTAGATAAAACTAACAATCGAATGAAAGGAGACATAAAGAATGGCTGAAATAACATTGCAGGGTAATCCTGTTCATACAATAGGGGCTCTGCCGGCAGTTGGTGCCGCCGCTCCGGTTTTTAAACTTGTCGGGCAGGATCTGGCTGATATTCAATTACAGGATTTCAAAGGCAAATATGTCGTCCTGAATATTTTTCCCAGTCTTGATACGGCTACTTGCGCCGCTTCTGTCCGTCGTTTTAACAAGGAGGCTTCTTCGCGGGATAATGTCGCTGTAGTTTGCATCTCTGCGGACCTTCCCTTCGCTGCCGGACGTTTCTGTACGACCGAAGGGCTGAAAGATGTGCACACGGCTTCTGTTTTCAGAAATCCCGGATTCGGAAAAGATTATGGTGTCCTTTTCACCGACGGTCCCCTTGCCGGTCTATTGTCCCGTGCTGTCGTTGTGGTCGACCCTGAGGGGAAGGTCGTATACACTCAGCAGGTTCCGGAAATTGTCGACGAACCCGATTATGATCCGGTATTGGCGAAACTTCCCTGAGAGCGGATGGATATTATTCAGAATCAGGCCCGGCTGTTAGCTCAGCGGGGCTTTTTTTTTGAATAGAACAAATATCAAAAAGAAATAATAATAATTACTACTTGCAATAATAATAACGTATTGTTATATTGTTTGTATGAGAGAATCCAATTTTGGTGAAAAATTAAAAGATGCCAGAAAAAAATCAGGTTTAACTCAAAAACAATTGGGTGAAATGACCGGCGCAGGTCAGGTGGTGATAGCCAATTATGAGAGAGGTGCACGTTTTCCCGGAGAAGATATGCTCAGGAAGCTGGCGGAAAATCTCCAGGTCTCGCTTGATTATCTTCTTTCCGTGCCTTCTCACTCCGAAAAAACTGTCGACCACCAGTTCAGTGCGGACTATCTTTTCGATCTTCTTTTGAGCGATTCGGTAGCCCGATGCTGGGATTATATACGTCAGTGGAAAGACAATGGGAATTACAGCGCGATGGATGTTTACTCCCGCCTGCTGATTCCCCTGCTCAGGAAAACAGGAGACCTATGGTATTCGGGAGATATTTCCATTCTCGATGAACACCTGGTCAGCGGAAAAGTCAGAGAGCTTATAACCCTGACAGCGGCTCATGAAAAGAACTGGAGCAATCCTCCTGTTCCGGGGCTTTCCTGGATGGGACTCTGCGCACCCGGAGAAGAGCATGATCTGGTTCTGTTGATGACAGCCCGGCTTCTCCGTCTGAAAAACTGGGATGTCAGATTTGTCGGCACGCAAATGCCTGTGAAGGATCTGATAGCCGCTGTTGATTTCCATAAACCTCTTGTTCTCTCTCTGTCCATAACAATTGAAACTTTTCGAAGCGGTCTCGAGACTTATCTCGATGTGCTTTACCGGAACAGAAGCTATCCTTACGGTGTTATTCTGGGGGGAGCTGCGGTAAAAGATGAAGATGTCCGGGATTTCCCCGGGGTCATCGGGACTGCCGACACTCTGGAAAAAGGTATTAATCTCGCTGAGGAATATGCAAATGAGAAAAGGAGTTCTTGAATGAAAAAAGTAGTAATCATCTTATTGTCGGTTTTTATCCTTTCGGCCTGCGGAAGCGGTGAAGCGGACCAGGTGTCCTCGTCAAGCTGGGACCAGGCCGGTGAATACGTTCCCATAGCTGTTGAAGTTCTTGACGTGACTGAAGGTCTGCTGATCCCCTATGTGGAGGCATCGGGAACCATTCGGGGAATCCGTGAAGCCTGGGTCGTTGCTGCCGCACAGGGGCAGATTACGTCAATGAATGTCTCGCTCGGTCAAGCGGTGAAGGCTGATCAGGTACTTCTTTCCGTGGAAAATGATCTTCAGAAGCTCAATCGGGATCTGGCGCTTCAGCAGTTTGAAGCGACCCGTCTGGACTTTCAGGCTCTGGAAAGCTCATTCAGGAAAGGCGGTCTCTCCCGATCCGATTATAATAATGCAAAAACCAGACTCCTGCAGGCTGAGACGACATACCGCTCAGCTGAAAAGAGCTATAAGGATACGTTTATCAAAGCTCCTTTTGATGGAACTGTGGCCCTTCTCGACAGTTCACTGGCCGAGGGCACAACTCTCTCTCCCGGTACACCCGTAGCGCTTATCATAGACCGGTCAGCCATGAAGATGGAAATTTCCCTTGGAGAAAGACAGATAGGTCTTATCAGAAAAGGGCAGAAAGCGACTCTGAGGCTCAGTTCCGATATCGAAGAAGATCCGGTCGAAGCCGTTGTTGATTCCATCGGTTCAGGGAGCGAGAGCTCAACAGGAAGCTTTCCCGTTATTATAACCTGGGATAATCGAATAGACGACACTATGCGTTCAGGCTTGTCTGCACAGGTCCTTATGGCTAATACAGTTGAAAAACCCCAAATCATTATCCCCTCGTCAGCTCTGGTTGTAAGAGACCGGAAGCAATCGGTTATTGTGGCTGAAGAAGGCCGCTCAGTCGTGAAAGAGGTCGTCACCGGAGAATCATTAGGCGGTAATACAGTCGTTCTCGAGGGATTGTCTGTCGGGGAAAAACTTGTGGTCAGCGCTCTATCATCTCTGGGAGATAATTACTTCATCGAACCTACTGAAATCGGTAAAACAGGAGATTGGAGATGACTTTAGGTACTTTTTCCGTTCGAAACGGTGTGTTAATCAACATATTAATGGTCACGCTCCTTATTCTCGGGGTATTCAGTCTGAGACGGCTCCCCCAGGAGCAATTTGCCGAAGTCCCCTTCTACTGGGCCAATATCGCGGTGCCCTTTCCGGGAGTCAGTGCCGAGGATGTGGAGCAGTTGCTCTCAGTCCCCATAGAAAACGAAATGCAGGGGCTCGACGATGTCGATGAGATCCGCTCCGTATCAAGCGAGGGGCTCAGTCTCGTATCGGTCCGCTTTGAAAGTGATATTTCATCGGAACGTTTTGACAAGCTCTTTCAGGATGTCCGCACGAGATTCAGCCGGGTCCGTCTTCCCGAAGGGACTCTTCAGGAAAACATCAGCTCTTTTTCATCCAATGATTTCGCTCCCGTTATCGAGGTCGTCCTCTCGGGGAATAGCGACTACGCCTCTCTGGTGGAAACCGCTGAAGCCATGTCCGATGAAATGTCGAGAATCAATGAAGTTTCCTCGGTGGAACTTGTCGGCGCCCGGGACAGACAGGTTTCCATCGTGATCGATCAGAATCGTCTCGACAGCCTCGGCCTGACTCTCGATAATGTCGTTCTGGCCCTGCAGGCCAGGAACCTCAATGTCCCCGGCGGCACGGTCAGCACCAACTCAAGAGACTACCTGGTGAGAACTGTCGGCAGCGTGGAAGGCGTGGATCAGTTCGGCGAAGTCATCGTCAAAAGGGGAAGAAACGGCAGCGGCATAGTTAAAATCCGCGATGTTGCTTCAGTCGTGAAAGAGTACGAAGATGACGGCAGCGAAGCCCGGTTCAACGGAGAGACTTCCGTGTCGATCCGCGTGGCAAAAATCCCCCGTGGCAATTCGGTGAAAATCGCCGAAGAGGTAAAGAGAATAAGTGCTGAGTGGGAAAGCAGGCTCACCGATGATATAAAAATTACCCTTTTAAATGATTCGACTGTCCAAATACGGTCCAGCCTTGATGTCCTGCTCAATAATGCTCTTTTCGGGCTCCTTCTCCTGGTTCTTATCTTATTTTTCTTCGTAGGACTCAGAAATGCTGTCATGACTGCTATCGGCATACCCCTGACTTTCGCCATCACCTTTATGATTCTCGATGTCATGGGAGAGACCTTCAACTCCAATACGCTGTTCGGTCTGGTCCTTGTTCTGGGGCTTATCGTAGACCATGCCATTGTTATCATTGAAAACAGCTTCCGTCTTCAGCAGGAAGGGCTTTCCCGTCATGATGCGGCAATCAAGGGAACCGATCAGGTCGTTTTTCCCGTAATTGCCGCAACGGCGACGACCGTGGCGGCTTTCCTTCCGCTTATGATCCTTCCCGGCACGATCGGGAAATTTCTCAGAGTCATCCCCCTGACTGTTTCCATAGCTCTGATAGCCAGTACCTTTGAAGCGCTTGTTTTTATTCCCTCCCATTATGCCGAATGGCCCGGAGGGAAGAAGATCAGAAAAGAGGGCAGGTTTTTCGACCCCTTCAAAAAAGCTTACAGCAGGATTCTGGAGAAACTCTATAAGAGAAAAGGCCTGGCCGTCGCAGGGGCAATGTTCATCATGTTCGGCCTTCTGGGGCTGACCGGCGCTCTGAATATCGATCTCTTCAGCGCCGAAGACTATACCTATTTTACCATAGATATCGAAATGCCCGCCGGTACCACAAGGGATAGAACCGACCGGGTGGTCAAGCAGTACGAAGAACGTCTCTTTCCGCTGGCGGGAAACGGAGAAGTCGTTTCCATAAGCACATCCATCGGCTTTCTCTCCTCCCAGGACGGGAATACCAGTCAGGGCAATGTCGCCCAGATCCTGGTCGATCTGACAGAGCAGAATGACGGGCGGATTCGGTCGATCAGCACCATTATGGGCGATGTCAGGGAAATGACCAGATCCATACCCGGTCCCGAAAATGTCTTCTTCAGAAAAGCCGTCAATGGTCCTCCCCAGTCGTCTCCGGTCAGCTATCAGCTTTTCGGCGATAACCTGGAAGGTCTGAAACTCGTATCAAGGGCCATCGTCGACCGTCTGAGAACCTATCCGGAACTGCTCAATATCGAGGATGATTTCAGCGGCGGATCTCCGGAGCTTCGCGTTATCGTCAATGAGGAAAGAGCGGCAGCCTACGGATTGAGTGTCCTCACTATCGGACAGTATATCCGCGCCGCTGTGGACGGCATCCAGGCTACGACCTATGTGGAGGACAACCAGTCCATCGATGTCATCGTCAGGTATGAGAGAGCCGGGCTCTTCCGTGCCGATCAGCTCGAACAACTTCTCATTCCGACTCCTGCCGGAGCAAAAGTGCCCTTCAGCGCCGTTGCCGGAATAGAAGAAGCGACTTCTCTCTCCACAATCCAGCGGGTTGATGGAAAAAGAGTCGTATCCATATCCGCCGGCGCCTATACCAACGAGACCGTTCCCGATATCAATAAGGATATTGAGGCCCTGGCAGCGGAGTATGCTGTGGCTTATCCCGATCAGATTCTATCCGTAGGAGGCGAATTCGCCGATTTTGAAACACTCATTTTCGATATTCTCAGGATATTCCTCATCGGTGTCTTTCTCATTTATCTGATCCTCGGGACCCAGTTCAAATCCTATAGCCAGCCTTTTCTCATTCTTCTCTCCGTACCGATGGCTTTTGCGGGGATCATTCTCTATCTCTTTGTGAGCCGGACCCCCTTCAGTACGACTGTTCTCTATGCGGGAGTCGCACTGGCCGGTATCGCCGTCAATGACGCCATCGTTCTTATCAGCTTTATCAACGAATTGAGGGAGAAGGGCATGGCTGTGGCGGCGGCTGTCAAAGAAGCTGCTGCGACGCGGCTGAGGCCGATATTGCTCACATCACTGACGACAATCGCCGGACTGCTTCCCACGGCAATCGGTATAGGCGGCGTTTCCGTTGTATGGCAGCCAATGGCCAGTACGATCATATTCGGACTACTGTTCAGCACTCTTACGGCGCTGCTTCTCATTCCGCTCATGTACGGACTTTTATATGGAAGGAAGGACAAACATGAATCGAACTAAAAGATTTTTTATTCTGATGATGTTGCTGACCATATCCCTGAGTCTCTTCGCTTTTACGGCTGAAGAGGCCCGGAGAGAATACGATAAGGTGATGCTGGCCTGGATTGACGGAAGCAGGAATGACTTTCAGATTCTATCGGATCTGGGAAATCTGGAAAGCGATATTGCTGCTATAACCGATTCTGCAGAACGGCAGTATTGGACTGCCAGAGTCAACCTCGCCATAGGGCAGATCCGCTTTTACCGGGAGGAGGAAAAGCTCTCACTGGATGCGTTGGAGAAGAGCCGCGAAGAGGCCCGTCTCGCCGCTGAAGGCGGGGCCGGAGCTGATGCCTGGCGCATACAGGCTGATGCAGGCAGCTTTATTATGATTCAGAAAGGTGTGGGATACATTATCGCAAACTCCGGAAAAGTGCAGGATCAGGCGGAAAAGGCTCTTGAAATGGACAATTCCAATGTCAGGGCCTCTCTGATCGTCGCGCAGGGGCTGATTAACGCACCGGCCATATTCGGGGGCAATAAAAGAAAAGGTTTTGCCGAAATGGAAGCTTTGACCCGAAAGCCCGGACTGGACCCGGAAGACAGGTTTTTCATTCTTATGGGAATGGGCGAGATTTATGAGAACGAAAAGGAAGAGGATAAAGCACTGGCTTTTTATAGAAAAATCCTCGATGATTATCCGGAAAACCGTCTGGTAGCAAAGAAATTGACCGGTCTGGCCAACCGGTGAATATTATCACTGTCTGGTTGTTTTAGATAATTCGCTTATGGGTCCTCCTTGGAATAGGAGGGCCTGTGGATGTTTCGGACCATGAAAAAAAAGACACCTTATTTTCCCCGGCTAATTAACTCCATGCCTTTTTTGACAGCTCTGTCTGATGGCTCTCCGATGAAGTACCCCTGTGAAAAATCAATACCCATCTCCCTTATCAAAAGGGAGATCTCTTCATTGTGAACATATTCCGCAATGGTTTTTAAGCCTAGTTTACGGGAGAAACTAACTATTGTTTCAACCATGATCCGGGAGTTCCTGTCTCTGTCGAGATTCCGGATGAGAGATGAGTCAATCTTCAGAAAATCGAATTCCATCCTCAGCAGGTACTCAAAATTGGAGTATCCCGCTCCAAAATCGTCAATGGCGATCCGGCAGCCGTATTCCTTGACTTTCCGGATAAAGGATTCTACCTGCGGGTTCCCTTCTATGCGGGAGGATTCAAGAAATTCAAAAATCAATCTTTTGCCCAGTCCGTACTTCTCCAGCTGCCGGTAAATATGATTCGTTGTAGTTTCATCAAAAATATCTTCAAGGCAGATGTTTATCGAAAAGTCTTCTTTCCGGTTCTCGAAATAGCGGAAACAGCGGCTAATCATTGTCCTGGTCAATGCTCCATAGATTTTGGATCTTTTTGATAATTCCAGGAACTGTCCAGGCAGAAGAAATTCCTCGCCATCGCGGAATCGCATCAGGCATTCATATTTATTAATTCTTCCCGTCTTATTGTCCATAATGGGTTGAAAAAAGGGTACGACGCCCCCTTTATTCATTATGTTTCTCAGTTTTGAAGTCTGTTTGATATTTTTCCTGTATTCTCCGGTCATATCTATGGAATCGCTGTGGATAACATAGTTTTTGTGTTGAGCCCTCGCCAGTCTGAGTGCGGAGTCCGCATGGGCCAGATGGTTTTTTCTCCCCCGGGCTATACCCATGGTCAGGGAGATGTAAATCCCCGCGTCACCGATTTTAAAATCATACCGGCTTTTATTTCTTATCTCCCGAATAATCGTATTGAGGCTTCTTTCGAACTGTTTCTGCGCAATTGGAAAGATAAAGGCGAATTCATCGGCGTGAAGTTTATATAGCTCCCCTTTCGGGACCTTTTCATTCAGCGATAAAAGTCTGTAAGCCAGCTCTTTCAGAACCATGTCTCCCTGCCGGCTTCCGTAGATATCATTGATCTCCCGGAATTTATCGATATTGATCAGGATGAGAGCTTGTTCATTACGGTTCGTCTCAAGGAATTTCAGCATCCGGTTACGGTTGGGAAGGTCTGTCATTTTATCGAAATTCAGCTGAAATTCCAAATGCTTCTGTTTTTCTTCCAATGATTTTTCATAGATATAAGTCATGAGAGAGACAATGAAAAAAACCAGCGAGAGATCTCTGAAAACATAGGGAGGATAAGGGAAGGAATAAATTCCGGCTATCTGTATCAAGATGGCTGTTAAAAATACCAGAAATACCAGTAAAGAAAAAAAAGAGCCTTTGCGGGCTCCATTGGTATAATAAACGATATGCGGGATAATGAGTATCCAGAAAGGAGATAATTCATTTCCATATCCGAATAGAACTATATAGATAAAGTGAGCTGAGCATATAATCAGTCCGGCGAGGTAAGTGACTTTTTTCTTTTTTGTCAGCAGAAGGAAGATCAAACAGCCAATGATAAGGGCTGCAGCCAATACATTCGCCAGAGCCATAGATCTGTAGTTCCTGATAAAAAAATTTATATATCCATAAAGCAGTTCTATTGCTGAGCCCGCCAGAAAAAGCACCACTATTCTGATTTCCGTTTTTCTTTTGTCTGTATTTTTAAACATTCCAATTTATCCATAAATAATCTTCAATCGATTTATTTCAGTTTATTGAGCACTTGTTCATATTTATACTAATGTTTTTAGAAATAAGCTACAATTTTTTTGATTCCATATTTTGTGTGAAAGTGAAGGCTTCATTTTCTATAATTAATGCAGAGAGGGATTGTTATGAAGAAGCTTATTCGCGCCGATCACCTGAGCCGGTTCTTCCCCATGGCCAATGTGGAACTGAAGTTCGGGATCAACAGGAAAAAATATGCCCTGAACATTGTAGAAAGTTCGCCGAAGAGGATTTTTTACAGGAATGAATGGATCGAGGTAACTTGTGAAAAAAAATCCATAGATCAGGGTGTTATCTACACCATGTCTCTCACTAATATCAGCAGCAAGCATATACGGATAACCAGACTGCGGCTCCCGGCGACCGATGGAATCGCCTCGTTTCTGGAGAAAGTCAGTCCCCGCAAAATCTCTTTTTTGAGAAACGGATATCAGTCCTGGTCAACAGCCAGAACCTACCGGATATCAGAGAAACCTCTCCGGCCCCGGTTCAAGCTAATGTCTCTGGCGACTTCCAATATGGCGAATCTTCCCTCCAATGTTCCAGGCATGCTCTCTTCCGACATGTACTCCCTTATAACGGACCTGGAAGACGGGCGAACCTTTCTGGCCGGTCAGCTTCCTCCCTTTAATCAGTTTTTTTATATCATCCTCAATGCCAACTCCAGGAAGGACAGAAGCTTTTTTGAGATGATTTACGACTTCGGCAGGCAGATGCTCGAGCCGGGGAAAAAGGTGAAGCTTGACGGCATCATGATTATACAGGGGACCCGGGCCATGGTGGAACAGAAATACTTCCACTACATCCGCGAGAAGTTGGAAATACAGCCTCCTGAAAAGAATTTCCGGGGATGGTGTTCATGGTATCAGTACTACAACAAAATAACGCCGGAACTGCTCTACAGAAATCTCCGGGCCATACAGAACCGGGGAATGAACTTTGATTTTTTTCAGATTGATGACGGTTACCAGAAAGCTGTCGGGGACTGGCTCGATCAGAGTGCACCGTTCGACGGCAGGATGAAAGAACTGGCCGATGCCGTCAGAACGGCGGGAATGAAACCCGGTATCTGGATCGCTCCTTTTTCCGCTGCCGCCAACTCGGAGCTGTTCCGGTACCACCCCGAATATATTCTCAAAAATGAAATGGGTAAAATGCTCAAAGCCAGTTACAATCCTTTCTGGAAGTGTTTTTATTACGGCGTGGATGTCACCCATCCCCGCTATGCCGAATATCTGAGAGAGTTTATTGATGTCATTGTCCATCAATGGGGATTCGAGTATTTGAAATGCGACTTTCTCTTTACCGCTTCTCTCAGAGGGGCTGTCCACCATGATTTATCTCTTTCCAGAGCTTCGGTTGTCAAAAAAGGGATGGAGATCATCAGAAATGCCGCCCGTCCCGAAACGAAAATTATAGGCTGTGGAATGCCACTTTCTGCCGGAATCGGCTCTGTCGACGCCATGAGAGTCGGCCCCGATACGGGAGATTTCTGGATTCACCATACGGCCAAGCTTGTTCGGACGGGGAGTATGTTCGGTGTACGCAATTCCATGAAAAACTTTATGGTGCGCAGCCCCATGCACAAAAGACTCTGGCTCAACGATCCGGACTGCATTATGATCCGAGATAAAGGGACGGGACTGAAGCCCGGTGAGAGACAGTCGCAGATTGACGCCATCGCCCTGTCGGGAGGAATCCTCATTTATTCCGATGATTTCGAAACCTTATCAGAGAAAGCGATCGCCGATATGGCTCTTATCGATGAGGTATCGGAGAACTGTTTTGCCGGGCAGGCTATCGCCCTGGATGTGATGGAGCAGGAAATGCCGGAAATTTACTATAACACTTCGGGATATTTGGGACTCTTTAATTTTTCAACCACTCTCAGACGGCGGACCTATGATCTCTCCATGCTTTTTGATTACGAAAGGGAACCCGCCGTTCTTGTTGATGTCAGAAATGGTGAAAAAATACCGGCTTCTTCTAAAACTCATGTGGGAGATCTTCTTCCCCGGGGCTCCAGACTTTTCAGAATTGAGTCTGGACAGTGAACGGGAGACTTATCCCGGAAAAGGATAAAAAGTGAAAGGTGAAATTAAAGCTCTCAAAATACTTCTGGCGTTGTATATCTTTTTGTGCCTCCTTATCGCAGGATTGAATTACGGTCTGGCACCTCATGTCTCAGAAGCCGGCTCCCGGATTATCCGAAGCATCTGGAATATTTATGAAAACTATTTCAAAACTTTTTTGATTGTTACCGGCTCCTGGCTGACTCTGAGAATTTCGGGTAAGAGGTCCCGGATGCAGAAGAGAAATTTCGCAGGATTCATCATCGCGGCTCTTCTGGTACACATAATAGGTCCTTTCCTTACGGGAAATCCCGACTTGTACTTTTTTGCTATGCCCTTTCCCTGGTCTTCCACTGCTTTGCAGACCCTCGTCGACAGATCATCTTTTTACACTCATCACTTGCCCTTGTGGGGGCTGGGAGGAATCAGCGCTTCCCTTACTGTTTATCTGATTATTACAATAATCGTCTTTACCGGCACGGTTCTGCTGGGCAGAAGGTGGCAATGCTCGACTCTTTGTCTTTTTAACGGATTTATTTCGGAAACTTTCTCTCCGGCTTTTCCTCTCGTGGGAAAAAAAACGGCACCGGGAAGTAAACTGAGGAAACTGTTTGTTGTTTTGAAGTGGGCTCTTCTGGTTATCGCATTTATATTTTTTCTCTTCTGGTTTTATATTCTGATCAGCGGAGATTACCGGGAGTCCGCTGCCGATTTATTTGCCGATATTGAAGTGTACAAATACCTCTCTGTCGAGCTGTTGATGGCCATGTTTTTCTGGGTCGCTTTTACAGGACGGGGATACTGTTACTATTGCCCTCTCGGAACTGTTCTGGGCTGGGTTTCCCGACTGGCGGGACAGAGAATTCGAACTGATATTTCCGATTGCATCAAGTGTGGTAAATGCAATGTCAGCTGCCCCATGGGCATTGAGATTAAGATGTCTGCAGAGGAAAAGAAGGACGTCTATTCTTCACTTTGCGTCGGATGCGGGCACTGTGTCGATATATGTCCTGTCGGAACTCTGGAGTATTCCACAGCTTTTCTGGGAAAAATCAGGAGGGGAAAATGAGAAAATCCGTAAAACTGGCTATTCTGCTGATAAGTGTTCCTATCATTCTGCTGGCAGGAGCCGCCTCCTGGATTGCATTCTCTCCGGGAAGTACAGATTACGGAGTATTTCTGAAGATGAGAGAATACCAGATCGGGACTCTCAATATGTACGGCGCAGAAGAAAAAGGGATCAACCGCTATTTTGAAAACTACAAACTCGACCTACCTTTTCTCTATAAAGTGATGTTCAAAGCGGACAATCTCTCCCTCTTTCTCAGGAGCTACAGAACGGAAAAAATCGATACGGCTTCGATTAATCAGCTTGAGATCGGAAACGGGACTGATGATTTTTTTGATTTTACCTTTATGATCCGTCCCGATTACCGTTACAACGCCCCTCTTTTCCATGGCGATGCCCTGAAGGCTCTGCCCGGTGTAACCAGTGCCTTGTACATGGATTTTTATTCGCTCAATGACGGTGTGGATACTGAACAGTTTTTTTCAGAATCCCAAGACAAAATCCTTAGAGCTATTGAACTGGCACAACCTTACTGGAAAAGGGAAGGGTTCGGAGAACTGACGCCCCATCTTGATCCCTACAAAAGTCCCTACCGTCTTGAGATGATCGAGCCGGAAAAGGGAACGGAAGAAGAGAGAAAAGAATATTTTGACACGGTCTATTCCTGTTTCGTCTTATATTCAGAAGCTTATCTGGAGTCACTGGAGAGAATGTCCGGGGAGGAGAATCTCTCCGAAGCCCCTATGCGGGAAAGGGAAGTGAAGGATTTTGTTTCAATCCTTTATGAAAAGGATATGGCCGTGAAGATGGGGAAAATGATCTTCCCCGAAGAGGATTTCGACAGATATTTCCTTGACGGATTCTGGGGAACGGGACCTCTCGAATAATCCCATTTCTTTTTAATTTAACCCTGTTGTTCTGTTTGTAAACTTTTTTCCAACCTTTTTTCTCTTTATGTCACTAAAGAGTGTGCAAGAATGAAAAGAGAGGATGTTATGAAAAAGATAGAAGAGTATTTTGAGAACAGCGATGACAATAACCGGCAGATTCAGAAAGGTCTTAGAGAACTGGACCTCGACTCGCTCTACGACCTCTGTTCGGCGCTGGGAGCTAAAAAAGAGCTGATCATGCGCAATCTGTCAAAAAGAGTCGCCGGGGAGGTTGAGAACTATCTCAATGCCAATGAATCCAGAATCCCCGAACACGCGAAGACCCGGGCCTATTTCCGCTTTTCCCGGATTATGCTGGCTGTTGAACGAAGCAAATCCCCCCTGCCCGGCGATTTCCTGATGGATATTCTCGATTTTCAGAGTCTGGACGCCATCAGAAAATCAGTAATGACCCTTCACTATTACACAGTAACCGGAAACCTTGAAAAACTGGAAGAGCTGATCGGCGCGGTTGAGGATCCCCTTTTGGAAAAACAACTGGAAACGGTCCTCTACGGTTTTGATCCCATCAGAGGGGAAGACCGGATAAACCGTCTCCAAAGCCGGAGAAGGGAAGAGGAGGAGAGGAAAGCCGCTGTTCTGAAAGAGGGTATTCTTTCGATTCTATCGGAAGAAAGCGCCGAAATTCTGTACGGAAAGATGGATGTCTGAAGATCTGTATAAACAGGTTCTCAATTATGAAGGAAAAATTACCCGGTTTTTTCTGAGTAAACAATTGAGCCGCGAGGAGGTTGAGGATCTGAGCCAGGAAGTCCTGTGCCGGATTTATGAATCTCTTCACTCTTTTCGGGGCAGCTCGTCGCCGGGGACCTGGATCTATGCCATATGCCGCAATGTGCTCTTCGAATTCATGAGAAAACAGAACCGGATCCAGGTTCTGGGAGAGCGGGATATTCCGGTACCCGATAAAACCGAATATATCGATTTTACATCTCTGGTTGATAATCTTCCGGGATACTTGAAACCTGTTTACAGCAGACGGTTCCGGGAAAACCTGTCAATCCGGGAAATCGCCCGGGAATTGAATATGGCGGAAGGAACGGTCAAATACTATCTTTTCATAATAAAAAAATATTTGAGAAATATGGTTCAGTAGCCTACAGACCGGAGCCAGGTTTTCGCATCGTCCAGATCTTTGAAGTAGCGCTCTTCGCACAGGCGATCCGGGTCGGCTTTATAAATCGTATTGAATTGTTTTTCAGTTATCCCCGTACCGGCATCTTCTCTGTTTTCGTGGATTATGGCGATATGTGTGAGTCCCGATGCAATTCTCCACATGTGAAGTTCCTGAAGGAGGGGAATGGAGTCGGGCGTGTAGATTCCCTGGCCGTGGAGCCTTGCGATCATGGCCCAGGGCGACCCTGTCAGGTGTACCGTCACCTGTTCCCGGACGATCCGGTCGAATTCCTCAGCGGCTTCCAGATTCCAGGGCCCGTAGGCTTCGATAAAGAGGATTTTGTTTTCTACGGAAATTTCGTAATGACCATGAGCGGAATACATATTTTAAAATTAATCTATATTATGACAGCTATCAAGTTTTTTCGATGTTTTTCCCGGTTCAATAAAAGGCCAGGGAACTGTGATTGAGGCCAATCTTCAGCGGTATAAGCTTATCTGATTGCGCGGGGCTGAAAAGCCCCGCTATATTTCAGGCGAATGAAAAAGCTTCGAAGTGAATGGATGATTTTCTGACCCCCAGTTTTTTGAGGGAGTCGACAACGATGGACCGGACGCCCGGAGAGGAGCACAAGTAATAGGAATATCGCCTGTGGTCGCTTATCTCTTCCTTGAAAAAGGATTCGGAGAATCTCAATCCATCCTCATTATAGACCATCATATTGACCTGGACATTATCCATTGATGAGAGGATTGCTTCGATTTTTTCTCTTTCCGGGAGTTCGTTTCTGTCATTGACGGCCAGAAAGAGGCGGATCGGCCGTGTGTCTCCAGCGGCATGGAGTTCCTTCAGTATGCTAAGAATGGGAACCGTTCCAATGCCCGAAGCGATGAAACACAGAGCTTCTTCCCTTCCTGGCCGGAAGTTCCCGAAAGAGCCCCTCAGGGTGACAGAATCTCCGGGCTTCAGCGCTTTGAGATCACTCGTAAAATCACCCACGGCACGGATAGCCAGACTGACTTCTTCTCCGTCGCCGCTGCGGGAAGAGAGAAAGGAGAAGGGGTGCTCCTCTTTTCTGCCTTCGGCTCCCGTCGTTTCGAGAAAGGTGAACTGTCCGCTCCGGTAGGAGAATTTTCTTTCCGGCTGAAGGCGGATGGTGATAATCCCCTGTTTATCTTCAACAGATAGAACCCTGGATTCAGTCCGGAATAATTTCGTCCGGGAGAGAAGATAGGATCCTGAGGAGAAACCATAGAGCAGAAAATAAAGAAGGGCTGAAACCGGAGGCACTTCTACGAACAGTCCGGCTCCTGTAATGTGGATGATTATCAGCAATCCCAGTGCCAGAATGAAATAACCGTGCCACTGTTTGGACCGGTCATAATCCGGCTCTTTTCCTCTTGAAAAACGGTTTAAGAGATATGTTCTCAACCCTTTGAGTCCCGGGACGGGAATCCACAGTATGCCTCCTGCAAGCGTCAGGCCGAGCGCTGCCGCCAGTCCCAGAGTGACGGGATCGAGCTCGAAACCGATCGTCAGTTTAAAAATCGCATGATAGAGAACCGCCGCGACTATTCCCAGGGAGGAAAAAATATGGAATCTGATTCTTTGGTCATAGGGAATGACTTTCTGAAGCAGGGGAATCTTCGAGGACATCAGGACGTTGGCCAGAAGCCAGTGCACAGCTAATATGGATGCAGTAAAATTCAGAATATCCCAGGTCGTTGCTCCGAATTGCCCGCTGATGAACAAATAAATCTGCAATATGGGGAGCGCCAGATAAAACAGTATGAGTAAAAACATTTTATGCCTCCTTAAGCCCTGCGGTCGATCAGCCTGAAAACTTCGTTTATCCATTGCTGATGCATCTGGCGGGGATTCCCGCCTTTGTTTTTATTGAAGAGCGATGATAAGCCGGATTGTTCCCATATCGATGCCGATGATATGGCGTCGATTTTATCGGGATTGCTCTGCGCCGGTACGGTCTCCACTGTCAGGTCCTGTCTTCCCCGGTAGAGGCTGACGAGAATCAGCCTGGATTTGTCGGGACTGGAATCGATGAAATCGGAAAGATCGCGATTGATACCCGAAGAGACACCGGTGTTGATAACCACTAAGGCTATGTAATCCGATTGGTTGATCCCCTCTTTTACATCAAAGGCTTCGAACTGATAGCTGCTGTTCCTGTTACGGATCTCTTCTCCGAAAAATTGAAGGACATGTCTGTTGACCTGGCTCCTTCCCGAATAAATCACCGCAACTTTACCAGTTCCCGTTCCGGCAAAAACCGCGTGAGCGCTCAGCATGGCCGCTATCATTATTAAAATAAGTTTCTTTTTCATATCATTCTCCTCTCTCGGTAATTTAAAAAACAAGTTTTCCGACGATCGACAATCCCATGGTCGCAGCGCCCAGTTCTCCCAGTGCCTTGTGGGCGTCTCCCGGTGCGACGAAGGGGGCGATCATCATCATCGTTCCCCCGGCCAGACCCAGAATCATATGGATGCTGTTGGAATTCAGGCCGCTGCTCATATCGATATCCTTAATATGGGAAATGAAACCAAATCCTATGGTGGCCGCTGCCATGCCGGCGGACGTGTATCCCAGAGCCTGATGGAGACTCTCTCCTACCACCTCAGGGTTGAGCACTCCCGTGAGCAGCCCCAGAGCCACGGTGGAATATCCCAGAATATTGTGAACCGTAGCTGTTGGCGATGTGACATCGAAGCTGTCCAGGCTGCTGCCTTTAGCCGAAAACATAACAGCCCGGGAGTAATCCAGTTTGAGGACTTCCTGTGCCTGTGCTGCGGTGAGGGGCAGCAGAAATAGTGCTGTTAATATCGCAATTCTTATCTTTCTCATGACTTTAATATAGGATTCAGGAAGCTTTGAGTCTTTTCTCAAAGGTTAAAAGTTGTAACAAGTTGTAACTGAGAGATTGTGGTTATATGCTTAATGATGACATGAACAGTTATCAGAAACAGACACGAATACTAATGATTGACGATGATTCCAAACTCATCGATCTGCTTTCCCGATTATTCCCCCAGTACGGTATGGTTTTCAGTGGCGAAACCGATCCGCTGAAAGGGTTGGATCAGGTTAAAAACAATCCGCCGGACATTGTCGTCCTCGATGTTATGATGCCCGGTACTGACGGTTTTGAAGTGTGCCGCCGAATCCGCCGGGAGAGTAATCTTCCCATTATAATGCTTTCCGCCCGCGGCGAAGCCATGGACAGAATTGTCGGTCTGGAACTGGGGGCCGATGATTATATGAGCAAACCTTTTGAACCAAGGGAACTGATAACGAGGATTCAGGTTATTCTCAGGCGGGCTGCTCCCCCCTCTTTTAAAGAAAAAGCTCTTGTTTTCGGCAGGCTGGAAGTTCGTCCTGCTGAACGGGATGCCTATTTCTCCGGTAATCCCGCCGGTCTCTCCTCCATGGAGTATGAACTGCTTTTTTTCATGGCTTCCCGTCCCGGCAGGAAATTCAGCCGGGATGAATTGATGGCCCATCTGCAGGGGTTCGATTCCGATGCCTACAGCCGGTCCGTAGACATCACGATCAGCCGCTTAAGATCCAAATTGGGAGAAAGCGCCCGGGATGCCCGTCTGATCAAATCGGTCCACGGCTTCGGTTATGTTTTTACGGGAGTGGAAATTTGAAAGTTCATCCTATGCATTCCGTCTTTATAAAGCTTCTGGGAGCCTTTTCAGCCGCTTTTATTGTCATCCTTATCGCCTTGATGGCTTTGAGGTTTCTCACTGCCGCATCTCCTAATATGGAGATTTCCATCGATAAAGCCCGCGATTATGTGCAGTATCTGGTTTATGAAATCGGCAATCCTCCCGATCTGGATAAAGCTCGGGATATTTCCGCTTCCGCCGGTATTTCTATTGTCATTACGGGACCGGATCTCAAATGGTCCAGCCACGGAATCTATTTTAACGATGAAGATGATTTCCCATATTTTTTCCCCGATTGGCTGGACCGGCAGATCGTGATCGAATCGGGGAATTACAGTTTCCGATTTTCTGAATTTCACTCCGATCTGCCCCTTTCCCTGGCTTTCTGGATTATTATGGGTAGTGCCGTAGTTGTGGCGCTACTCGCTACTTATTTTATGGTGCGCCATTTGCTGAAGCCGCTGCGGGAAATGTACGGCGTGGCTCTGGAGCTGGGCAGAGCCAATTGGAAGGAGAGAGTTCATCCCAAAGGTAATGATGAGTTTGCCGTTCTGGGAAAGGCTCTCAATTCGATGGCCGATCAGATAGAGCGGCATATTCTGTCGATGCACGATCTGCTGGGGGCCATCAGCCATGAGTTGCGTTCTCCTCTGACCCGCATGAAAGTGGCTCTCGAATTCATAAATGATAAAAGCATAAGCGAATCCCTAAGCGAGGAGATCGATGTTCTGGACCGTCTGACCGGAGACCTCCTCGAACAGAGGAGATTGGCAGAAGGACAGGGTTTTCTGAACCGGGAAGATCTCTCTCTCCATTCCTGGCTGGATGGATTGTCCAAGTCCTATCTGCTGGAAGGCTTCCCGCTGACTATCCGTAAGGAGGGGCCGGACAGATTGGTCCGGCTGGACAGAAGCCGGATGGAACTGGCCGTGAGGAATCTGCTGGAAAATGCCAGAAAATATGCATCGGATTCTCCTGTAGATCTAACAGTTCATAGCAATGGGGCGGACGGGGGGTTTTATCTGGAAGTCGCCGATAGAGGCCCCGGTGTTCCTGAAGCCATGCTGGTCAGGCTGGGAGAGCCTTTTCTTCTGGGAGACAGGTCCCGCTCGGGCAGAAGAGACTCAGGCGGTTTCGGTCTGGGGCTAAGCATCGTTAAAGCGGTAGCGGAAGCCCACGGAGCGGTTTTTCTTCCTGAAAACAGAGCCGGGGGAGGGTTTTCTCTCAGACTTGTTTTCCCGGAATCATAAAACAACCTGTATATCCTCTTGACTTATCATTTTCTTTACTATTAAGTTTAACCATATGGTTAAACCCTTTGGTAACAGGGAGGAATGAAGTGAATGACACATCGAAAGAGGAGCTGATCCTCGAAGCGGCCATGGACGAATTTATCGCCCGCGGCTGGAGCGGCGCGCGGATGCAGTCCATAGCCGACCGCGCAGGGATCAACAAGACGCTGCTGCACTATTACTACAGGTCCAAAGAAAATCTCTACATAAAAATTGTGTCTCTGACCATGGAATCTTTTTTCGGATCGGTTCTGAAAAATATCTCCCGTACGAAGGATTTCAAAGATTTCCTTAAAACCTTTATCAACACATTGGTCGATGTCTCATCTGATAATCCGAGAATCCCCATGTTTATCATGCAGGAGCTTTCCAGAGGGGGGGAGGCTGTCCTCTCCATTCTCAATGATGTTCTGGGTAAGCATAATCCTCCGGTAACAGCTGTCATGCTTGAGAATATCAACCGGGCCATGGCAGAGGGGAAAATACGAAAGACCAGCCCCATCCAGCTGATTATGACGATGCTGGGTTCCTGTCTCTACTTTTCCATGGCGGAACCGGTGGTTATGAAAATCGGTGCGATGAACGGCCTGATGGATGGCTTTGACCGGAAAGCTTTTCTCGAGGAAAGAAAAAAAGAAATTTTCAACACGCTCTACAGAGGCCTGGAAAACCGGGAGGGAGAACAATGATCAAAAAAATGACTCTGCTTATATTCGGCATTCTTATATTATCCTGTACGGCTGCTGATGAAGAGGAAGTCTACATCGGGCGCATGGAGGCAGATACACTTGTCATCTCGGCGCAGGCGGCAGGAGAGCTTCTGGAACTTGCGGTCCGCGAAGGGGATCAGGTAGAAAAGGGGCAGATCATCGGGCGGATCGATTCGGAGGGTTTATCCATTCAGAAACGGCAGCAGCTGGCCGGACTGAATGCCCTGGCCAGCCAGAAGGAATCCGCTCTGCTTCAGATCGATCAGGCCCGGGTCCAGCTCAATCTCAACCGGGAAACTCTGGGTAAAACGGAAAAGCTCCTGTCTATGGGAGGCGCGGCCGAACAGAAACGGGATGAGCTGGCCACTCAGGTGAGCGTAGGCGAATCGAGCCTGCGGATTCTCCAGAGCCAGTATAATCTCATTCTGGCTCAGGAGGCGGAACTCTATGCGGGTATCGATATGACCGATCTGGCAATTGAGAAATCCTCTGTCGAAGCTCCCGTGTCCGGAACGATTCTGAACCGGTACCACAGTCCCGGAGAGCTGGTGGCAAGGGGAACGCCTCTTCTCGAAATGGCCGATCTCTCGGTTCTGGATCTCTACGTCTATCTGCCTCTGAGAAAGCTGACAGAAGTCAAGGTCGGACAGAGTGCTCATATCGAAGTCTCTGGAGCTTCGCAGACTTACAGCGGAACCTTATCGTGGATCGCTTCGGAAGGGGAGTTTACGCCTAAAACCATCCTGACAAAAGAAACCAGAGACACCCTAGTCTACGAAGTGAAAATCCGCGTGGAGAACCCCTCGGGCGAATTGAAAATCGGGATGCCGGCCGATGTCACATTCTGATGGTATGACGGTTCTGGAAGCCCGGGATTTCGTCAAGAACTACGGCGCTGTCAAAGCGGTCCGGGGTGTTTCCTTCTCTGTAAAGAAAGGGGAGATCTTCGGATTGATCGGGCCTGACGGCGGTGGAAAAACAAGCCTGATGCGCTCCTTTGTTTCTCTTCTGAAAATTGACGGGGGAGAGCTCTATTTCAAAGGCAGGTCCGTCCGGGAGAATCCCGATTTTGTTCGTCAGAATATCGGCTATATGCCTCAGCGGTTCAGCCTCTATCAGGATATGAGCGTCGCCGAGAATCTGCGTTTTTTTGCCGACCTGTTCAATGTCGACAGGGTTGTTGCAGAAAACCGGATCGAAGAACTATACGGCTTTTCCGGATTGAAGCCCTTTTCCAAGCGGAAGGCCGGAGCTCTGTCGGGGGGGATGAAGCAGAAACTCGCTCTATCGTGCATGCTCGTCCATTCTCCCGATGTGGTTATTCTCGATGAGCCGACTTTCGGGGTCGATCCCGTTTCCAGAAGCGAATTCTGGCAGATTCTAAGTAAGCTCAAAGAGGAGGGAACTTCCATTCTCGTCAGCACGGCCTATATGGATGAGGCTGATCTCTGTGATCGGGTCGGACTGATGTTCAACGGCAGGATCCTTGTCCACGACAGGCCTTCGGCTCTTCCGGGACGTTACCCCGGAAAACTCTATAGCTTATGCACCGATGATCCCCATCTGGTTCACGATGCCCTGGAGGAATCGGGTTTGTGCGGCGAGTGCAATCTCTTCGGCGAAGGAGTTCATCTCACCTTGTCGGAAGGTGTTGTGGAAAGTCAGATCAGGGAACTTCTGGAACTGAAATCTCTGGGTTTTGAATCCTTCGGTGCCATTGACTGTGGAATCGAGGATCTTTTCCTCCTTCTGATGAAAGGAGATGGCGATGAGCGTTGAAGTTGCAGGGCTCACAAAGATGTTCGGCGATTTTGCCGCAGTCGATCATGTCAGCTTCTCCGTTGAAAAAGGGGAAATCTTCGGGTTTCTCGGAGCCAACGGCGCCGGTAAGACGACCACCATAAGAATGCTCTGCGGCCTTCTGGAGCCAAGTGAAGGGACCGGGCGGGTAGCGGGGTTCGATATCAACCGGGAGTACAATAAAATAAAAAACCGCATAGGTTACATGAGCCAGAAGTTCAGTCTCTACAACGACCTGACAGCCTGGGAGAATATCGAATTTTACGGAGGGATATACGGGCTCAATGATAAAGAGATAAAAGAGAGGAGCTCCGAACTTTTTGCCATAATCGGACTTGAAGAGCTGAAGGACAAACTCACTTCATCGATCCCCATGGGGTGGAAACAGCGGCTGGCCCTCTGCGCCAGCCTGCTTCACGATCCGGATATTATCTTTCTCGACGAACCGACCAGCGGAGTCGATCCTGTGTCCAGGCGTAATTTCTGGAAGCTGATTTATCAGCTCTCCGATATGGGGAAGACCGTATTCGTCACCACCCATTACATGGATGAGGCGGAGTACTGCCATCGCCTGTCCATCATGAAACAGGGGCGGATTATCGAAATGGACAATCCCCGCAGCCTGAAAGAGAAATACGGAGTTAAAACCATGCAGGATGTTTTTCTGGCATCGGTCGGAAGGGGGGAGAATTGAAACGGTCATTTCTTTCCATTGTCCGCAAGGAACTCATACACATTTTCCGGGACAGGCAGAGCCTTTTTATGGTTCTGACCATGCCCCTGCTTATGCTTCTCCTCTACGGTTATGCCATCACCCTTGATATGAAAGCCATCGATATCATCGTAGCAGACCATTCGGCCAGTCCCGAAAGCAGGGAATTGATCCGTCACATAGAGGCGACGGATTTCTTCAAAGTCTCTGTTTATAAAGGCGGGGTCGCCCATATAGGAGAAATCTTTCAGAACCGCGAAGCCCAGTGCGTCCTTGAAATCCCCCGTGATTACGGAGAGACCATCCGGGCGGGTCTCCCCGTCCAGCTTCAGCTCTCCATCGATGCCAGTGATCCCAATGCGGCCAATTTCATACAGAATTATGTGAGCCGGGTGGCATCGCTGTCCTTCGCCGATCAGACAATGCTCTTTTCTCTGGAACCGCGGATTTTCTATAACCCCGACATGCGGTCGGCACCCTTTTTCATCCCGGGCCTGATCGCCTTGATCCTGCTTCTCATCTGCGCGCTCCTGACAAGCATCGCCATTGTCCGGGAGAAGGAGACGGGGACAATGGAGCAGCTTCTGGTCAGCCCGGTCAAACCGGTCCAGATAATTCTGGGCAAAGTTCTGCCTTATACTTTTCTGGGGTTTTTCGACGGGCTGATGATTCTGGTCGTGGGAAGCCTGCTTTTCCATGTGCCCATCCAGGGATCTGTTCTGCTCATTATGGCGATGATGCTCGTCTATGTCGTCACAGGACTCAGTCTGGGAATGCTCGTGTCCACCGTAGCGAAAACCCAGTCCGTGGCCATGCTGGCAGCCATTACCATGACCGTTCTCCCCTCCATGCTGATGAGCGGCTTTATCTTTCCCATTTCCAGCATGCCCCGCATATTTCAGCTGGTCAGCCGCATCATTCCGGCGACTTATTTTATCGAGATTATCCGTGGGATCGTCCTCAAGGGGAATGATCTTCATAATCTCTACAAACCGGCTTCCATTCTTCTGGGGCTGGATGCCGTCCTTATCGCCCTCAGCATCAGGGCCTTTAAGATAAGGCTGGAGTAGGAGAGTTTATGGGAAAAATCCGATCACTTGTCAAAAAAGAATTCCGGCAGATCCGTCGGACCAAAGCCTATTTCGCACTGATATTCGTCGCTCCCTTCATGCAGCTGCTCATAATGGGGTCGGCCATCACCAATGAAGTGAAAAATATCTCTCTGGTTATTGTCGATCAGGACAAAACACCAGCGAGCCGGGAAATCATCGACAAGTTCAGCGCCGTCGCCATTTTTGATTACCTGGGCGAAGCCCGGACCACCGAAGAGGCATCGCTGGCCCTCGATGACGGTCTGGCGAAAGCCGTCATCATCATTCCCCGGGACTTTGAACGGGATATGGAAAGAGGGCTTTCCCCTTCCCTTCAGGTTCTTATCGACGGGGTCGACGGCAACTCGGCGGGAATCAGCCTCGGTTACATCACCTCCATGGCTGCGGGAATTCAGAAAGGGTGGATGATGGCGGGACAGCTTCCGGTTTCCGGCGGTGTCCAGGTTATCCCCCGGTACTTCTACAACCCTGAGCTCGACAGCAAGCTCAACTTTGTTCCGGGACTCATAGGTCTGCTGCTCCTGATGATTACGACTATGCTTACGGCTATCAATATCGTCCGGGAGAAGGAACTGGGTACGCTGGAACAGCTGATGGTGACGCCTCTGGGCGGGACTCAGCTGATCATCGGGAAGATCATCCCCTTTACCATTCTGGGGCTTCTCCAGTTCACCATGGGGATTCTGGCGGCCCGGCTGGTCTTCGGTATCCCCGTCCAGGGAAGCATTCCCCTGCTATACGGGATGGTTCTTCTCTTTATCATGACTACGCTGGGGCTCGGGATTTTCTTCTCAACAGTCGCCAATACCCAGCAGCAGGCCATGTTTGTCGCCTGGTTTTCCATGATCTTCACATTGCTGCTTTCGGGATTCTTTGTCCCCATCAATAATATGCCGCGGTTCGTTCAGTATCTGACCTACCTCAACCCTTTGCGGTATTTCATTACGGTACTGCGGGAAATTTATCTGAAAGGGACTCCCTTCCGCGATCTCTGGCGGGAAGCTGTGATTCTGGGAGGAATGGGACTGACTCTCATTCTGGCCTCTTCAATGCGGTTTCATAAAAGGCTCAAGTGATAGCATTTATGTCAATTTATTCGGCTTGAAATTGTGAAATCTATCGATATTCTGTCTCAGATATACGGAAAGTGTAAAAAAACCATATCAAATAGATAAATTTTGACAGTGTGCTATTTCAAATTTGCCTGTACAATAATGGACGTTGGAGAAATTAAAAAAATGAATGAAATAGTTGTACTGGGAGCTCTGAGAACCCCGATCGGATCATTCGGCGGAACGCTGAAGGATGTATCGGCTGTTGAAATGGGAGCTCAGCTTATTAAAGCTCTTCTTGAAAAAACAGGGGTCGGCAAAGATAAAGTCGACGAAGTCATTATGGGGAACGTTCTCTCCGCCGGACTTGGCCAGAATGTGGCCCGTCAGATGGCTGTACGGGCTGGCCTGCCTGTGGAAATCCCCGCCATGACCCTTAATAAAGTATGCGGGTCCGGTCTGAGAACCGTGAGCCTTGCGGCGCAGATCATCAAGGCGGGAGACGCCGGGTGCATTATCTGCGGCGGCGCCGAAAACATGAGTCAGGCTCCTTATCTACTTCCCTCATCGCGGTGGGGGCAGAAAATGGGTAACGGGCAGATGATCGACTCCATGATCAACGATGCCCTCTGGGACTCTTTCAATGATTATCATATGGGAATAACAGCGGAAAACATCGCTGAACAATGGGGCATCTCCAGAGAAGAGCAGGACAACTTTGCTTTTCAGAGTCAGTCCAAAGCGGCGCAGGCGATCGAAGCCGGAGCTTTCAAAGAGGAAATCATGCCGGTTTCCATTCCCCAGAGAAAGGGCGATCCTTTAATTTTTGATACAGATGAATATCCCCGTTTGAGTCCGGTTGATAAGCTGGCCAAACTGAAACCCGCCTTTAAAAAGGACGGAACCGTAACAGCCGGTAATGCTTCGGGAATCAATGACGGAGCGGCCGTACTGATTATTGCCAGCCGGAAATGGGCGGAAGAGAACAATATCCCTGTTCTGGCGACAATCAAAGGTTACGGATCGGCGGGACTCGATCCTTCCATTATGGGATACGGTCCGGTCCCCTCATCGAAAAAAGCTCTGGAAGCCGCTGAATGGACAGTAGAGAATCTGGATCTGATCGAAGCCAATGAAGCTTTTGCTGCCCAGTCTCTCGCTGTTGTCCGGGATCTGAAACTGGATCCGGCTAAAGTGAATGTCAACGGAGGCGCTATTGCCCTGGGTCATCCCGTCGGATGCTCGGGTGCGCGGATCCTCACGACGCTGATATATGCCATGAAGCAGAAAAAAGCACGCAAAGGACTGGCCACTCTCTGTATCGGAGGGGGCATGGGTACGGCCCTCTGTATAGAGATGGAGGACCGGTCATGAAGGAAAAACCGATCATTACCGCCGAAGAGGCCATAGCCATGATAAAGGACGGCGATACACTTATGGTTTCGGGGTTTATGGGCGTCGGCACTCCTGCGGGACTGATGAAAGCTCTTGGAGAAAGCGGTAGAAAAGATTTGACTCTGATCTGCAGCGACAACGGACTCTTTCTGGGAGACGAAAGCGCGGCTACCGGTGTCGCCCCCAATGTGCTGAAGAAGCAGTTTAAAAAATATATTGCCAGCCATATCGGACTGAATAAGGAAACCCAGCGGCAGATGCTCTCCGGTGAAGCGGAGGTGGAGCTTGTTCCCCAGGGAACGCTGGCTGAAAGGATCCGTTCCGGCGGTACGGGGCTCGGCGGCTTTCTCACGCCCACCGGCGTGGGAACGGCTGTTCAGGAGGGAAAACAGGTCATTAACGTGGAAGGAAAGGATTACCTTCTTGAACTGCCCCTGAAAAGCGATTACACCCTCATCCGCGCAGCCAAAGCCGATAAAGCGGGCAATCTCACCTATTCGGCTTCTGCCAGAAATTTCGCGCCTCTGATGGCCATGGCCGGAGAGACTGTCATAGTAGAAGCAGATGAAATCGTCGAAATCGGAACCCTCGATCCCGAAACCGTTGTCACACCGGGAATCTTTGTTCATTACATCGTGCAGAGAGGGGAGGCATAATATGTTCGAATACAAAGAAGATAAAACCAAAATAGCCAAAAGAATCGCCAGAATTTTTAAAGACGGCGACTATGTCAATCTGGGTATCGGCCTCCCGACTCTCGTGGGTAATTATGTTCCGGAGGATGTTCATATCGTCCTGCAGTCGGAAAACGGGTTTCTGGGACTGGGTGAAGCACCGGGCGAAGAGAATTTTAATCCCGATATTGTCAATGCCGGCGGCGTTCCCTGCACTATCATTGAAGGGGCCTGTTTTTTCGATTCCGCAACATCCTTCGGCATTATCCGGGGCGGACATCTGGATTACACTGTGCTCGGCGTACTTGAGGCTGACCAGGAGGGGAATCTGGCCAACTACATGATTCCCGGCAAAATGGTACCGGGGATGGGCGGGGCCATGGACCTTCTGACAGGTGCCAAAAAAGTCATCGCCGCCACTGTCCACTTCGATAAAAAAGGAAATTCAAAGATGGTCCACTCCTGCTCTCTTCCTCTGACGGCAAAAGGAGAGGTGGATATTATCGTAACGGACCTGGGAATGTTCG
The DNA here is from genome assembly GCF_014207565.1 of Spirochaeta isovalerica. NCBI lineage: Bacteria > Pseudomonadati > Spirochaetota > Spirochaetia > Spirochaetales > Spirochaetaceae > Spirochaeta > Spirochaeta isovalerica. Next base: position 59,557 of record NZ_JACHGJ010000002.1, read on the forward strand.
AAGTGAAAGAGGGTAACTTTATTCTCAAGGAATATTTCGCACCGGCTACACCCGAATGGATTGTCGAAAATACCCGGGGGAATATCGTCATCGACCCCGAATGCCGGGAATTCAAGTTCTGATTCCATTCCGGAACCGGTGAAATTCTGCTAATAGGTCGTAGCCGAAATAGTATAGGTGAGGTCAGGGCCTGAGCAGAAAAGGCGTGATTGAATACCCGGTCCAGAAAAGGGGAAAGAGATTGAGCAGGAAGTGCGGTATGAAGGTATAAAGCATATTTCCGCTCTTTCTCCAGACGACAATATGCAGATAGCCCGAAAGCGATGTCGCTGCAATAAAAATAACTCCCAGCGTGTTTTCCGCGCTGACCGTGTGGAGAAACCGTCCCCAGTAGAGGGCGTGAATCATACCCACAAAAAAGGAGAAGAGAATCAATCCCGCGGCCCTTTTCAGGTAGCGCCCGGCCCGGGTCGATTTTTCTTTTCCCTGTAAATCCCAGGAATCGAAAATATAGATCCAGAGAAGCTGCTCCGAAGATGCATTGGCGACAGTCCAGACTATACCTGTAAACAATATCCCCCCGAGCGCGGCATCTTTGGTTTCGATCCTGCCTGCATAGGCTATTATCAAAGTTATAATAATCACTGACACATTGATATAAAACCAGAAGGGAGGGGCATTCGGTTTCTTCAGAGTATAGCCCGATCCGCCTCTTCTCCAGAAGCTGAGCCCCCATGCAGCCCCGTAATAGAGCAGCATAGGCAGGAGGGCTCCTGTTCTGGACAGGAGAAATCCCGCCGCGGCAGGGAAGAGAAGAGCTATTGCCGCAGAGAGAAACAGGTCTGTTTTTCCAGGGTGAAAACGATCGGGGGATATATTATTTCGTGACAAAATACACCGCCAGCGCTATGGCGAAAATGGCTATGAATCCGGCAATCATTTTAGCCAGTGTTCGCGAATATCCCGCCGGATCAATTCCCTCTTCTTTATCCATTTTTTTCAGCTTCGGGTAAAGCTGGGTAAAGAACGTGCTGATGGAAAAAATCAGAGCGATGACGCTGAAAACTTTCGTTTCCGCCGGACCTGTAATAACAATGCCGATCAGGAGAACGACAAAGATCAGTTTCGTTCCGGCGACCCAGTTAATCAGGTAGTCGACAAACTGTCTGATCTCCGGATCCTGCCGCGTTTTTTCATAAGCCTTGAAAACACCGACGGCATTTCCCATCCTGGAGCCGGGCATTTTGTAAAGAAGAATGATATTCAAAGTTTCTATAAAGGAAAAAGCTAACAAAACTACAGATAAAATTACCATAAAAAACCTCTAATCCCTATATTAAGGGTATAATGCAGGAAAATCTATATCTGGATTTTTTTATGAGATGAAACATAATTTAAAGCAGGAGATTGAATATGAAAGAAATAATCGTTGAAGAAATCCTCAATTATTCCAAAAAAATTGAGCTTGAATCCTATAGTTTCTATAAAGAGAGCGCCGCAGTGCTCAAAGAAGAAAATCTTCATGATCTGGCTGAAGAGCTGGCGGAAGAAGAGATGGGGCATTACAACAGACTGAATCAGCTTCTTGAGGGGATAAAAGCGTCGGAAGAGGAGATGAACACACGGGTTCAGATTGCCAAGGCCCATTACGAAACGCTGGTCGCCACCAGACAGATGCCCGATGATCCGTCTGTCGCCGATATTCTGGAAATCGCCTATCAGAGAGAGGTGGATACTAAAGCGGTTTACACTTCGCTTTCAACCATTACCAATCTTTCGGATGAAATTATCAGGGTTTTTACAGATCTTATGAATCAGGAAGAAGGGCATGCCAGCAGAATCAAAGGCCTGATGAAAAAACACCAGGCTTAAGCTGTTTAGTAGAACCGGTTTGAACCCGGTTCTGTCGATTCGCCCCTTCCGTTCAGGCTGTGGCGGATACTCCCGTATCCCCTGGAAAAAGTGGTTATATGCTTGATAACGACTCCATCGGATTCGGGAGATTCCACAGCATTTTCCAGATGAACATTTTTATCGCTGTTATTCTTGATTCCCAGAAAAGCATATATTCCCAACCCGTAAGCCCGGTGTTCCTTAACGCCATCGGCTACCTTGTAGGACGCATAGCCGCGGTGTCCGTCCGGAGCAGTCCAGTCCGACTGGGTCGGAGGATCGTAGGGGAGTTCCGATTGGTAGAAAACGGTTGTCCCTCTCTCTCCGCACCATAAAGTCTGATACTCCTGGAAGTGTTCGTTGAAAAGACCGTAGGCCGAGACGTCATTACCCTTAACGAGCAGACCGACCCGGCAGGTATTTCCCTTCCAGTCTACGCCGGCTCCGTGATCAGCTCTCCAGAGCCATAAATGATCGAGAATGGCGTGGTGGCTGTTCACCTCCATGCAAATATCCGCTTTTCCCGGAGCGGCTCCTCCGATCCGGCAGAAAATATCGTGAATCGAAACGGGGTTGTCCCGATTGTCTCTTCTGTTGTCCTTTTCTCCAATCCGGACCAGAACCGGAGATTCCACCGGACCGGCATCAACGAGTAGTCCGGCGATAATTATGCCCGGCTCATCAGCTGTTTCCAGAGCCGCATCACCTTTCATGGGAATCAGAGTGGCCATTCCCAGCCCCAGAACCACCGTTCCGGGACGGGTCACCCTTATTGGTTCTGTGAGTCTGTAAATGCCGGGAGTCAGGATGATAGATAGTCCTTCTTTCAAAGCCTCATTAATCTGTTTTGCTGAATGCTGTTCCGGAAAAGCGATAAAACAGCGCTTAAGGTCAATCCATTCACCTTTCTCTTCATTCCCGTTCCAGGAAACGCCGGCGCATTGCCTATTCAAAGCCGGCACGAAAATACCTGTTTCTCCCTCTTTGGAATATGCCAGAAAAGGTTTCTCCCGGAAGAGCGGAACGCTGGCGAGCGTGGTCGTCGGCTCATCGGGCCAGTTTTCCTCCGGCGCTCCTTCGACTCCCAGAAATGTCCGGTTCCATTCTCCGCCGTACCATCCTCCCACCCGGGAGTTCATGGTAAACCACTGCTGGCCCGTTCGGGTCCCCGCTTTTCCCTCAACAGCGGAATTGCCCAGATAGCCGCCGCTGGCCCAACCATTCTGATCGAAAATCAAATCTCCTTTTACGTGCATTCTTCTATAGGGCGCCGCCTGGGAAACGGCCCATATAACAGGTTCCGTTTTCTCAGCCGGCTCGACTGTCATGTTTTCCGCAGCCCGCCAGAACATAATCGTTACATTATTGTTCGCTGTCGTCGTAATCGACTGGACCGATCCTTTAAGGGTGACTTCGCCGGGAACTCTTCCGAGACCGGCTGCCTGTATGTAGTAGTCGACGGTCAGATCCAGATTGTAAACGCCCGGTTTCAGAAGGATAGCAAACCTCTCTTCGCTGAACTCATCGTGTTTCATCTTTTCGTGAAGACTGTTTATTATGTTCTGCATTTGCTCTCTGTTCATGGTTTCATCAAAAATCAGAACTCTGTCACCCAGTACAGGATGGAGAAATGTTCCGGGAATGCTCAGAGCTTCGCTATCGCTTCTTTTCATATGCTTGTTCCTTATGTTTGCGTTATCATTCCATTTTTTCCTGTTTTTTACAATTGGATAAATCAATCTTTATCTATTGCTTTATTTGAACCTAAGGTGTATAGTCTCAACTAATAAGAAGCGTGCATATGCAAATTAAGAAGGTTTGTGAGAGAGATTCATGAGTGCTTTTTTATTATAAGGAGTTAAATCATGATAAAACACGAAATAATTGTTATCGGGGGTGGTCCCGCCGGAATCACTCTGGCAAAAATGCTTGGCAAGAGAGTCGCAGTCGTCAGACCGGAAAAAGCCAGTATGATCTACTGTGCCTTACCTTATGCCATCGAGGGGATCATATCCCACGGCGATACTTTGAAGAGCGACAATCTTGTAACCGGATCGGGTGCGTCTCTCATCAGAGACACAGTTGCAGAGGTCGATTGGGATAATAAAATCCTCAGAATGGAGTCCGGTGAAGAATATGGATATGAAAAACTGATCATCGCAACGGGAGCCGTTCCCTTCATTCCTCCCATTCCCGGAAGAGACCTGAAAGGAGTCATGGGGTTCAAAACGGAAAAGGATCTGGCTGTCGTTAATCATATTGTCAGTACCGGACTGGACCGCGCGGTCGTTGTCGGAGCCGGGGCAATCGGTATCGAGCTGGCGCAGGCTCTGAATCACAGAGGTGTGGAAGTGGAGCTGGTTGACCTTGAAGATTCGGTTCTTCCCAATCTTATAGATAGGGATATGCAGGACCTTCTCTACAAGGAGCTCGACGGACAGGGGGTCAAAATCCATCTGGGCGTAAAGGTTACGGAAGTGAAGGGGACCGAAGAAGCGGAAGGTGTCATTCTTGATAATGGCGATGTTCTGCCGGCAACGCTGGTCGTCTTTGCCGTCGGAGCCGTTGCGGAAGTGAGCCTTTTTAAGGACACGGCCCTGAAAATGGACAGAGGCGGTATCATCGTCAATGATAAAATGGAAACCAATCTGGATAATGTGTATGCCGTGGGAGACTGTACGCAGTTTACCAGCGGGATTACCGGCGAAGTGACTCCGGGTAAACTGGCGACAAATGCCGTTCCCATGGCAAAAGTTCTGGGATTCAACTTAAAGGGACAGGACCGCCGTTATCCCGGTTTCTTCAACGGGGCGGCAACCAAAGTTGGCACCTTTTTCGTCGGAGGAACGGGGTTAAGTGAAAAAGCGGCTCTTAAAGCCGGTTTCGATGTGGTTTCGGGTTACAGCGCAGTCACAACCAAATTTCCTATCATTCCCGGAGCAGAAAACAAACAGATGAAACTCGTTGCCGACAGGAAAACCCATAGAGTCCTGGGAGCTCAGATTATCAGCAAAGAGCCGGTTGTCGGGCGTATCGATCTTTTAACATATGCCATTCAGAAAGAATCGACAGTGGAGGACCTCTCTGCTTTGAGCTATGCTTCACAGCCCCATCAGTCTTTCTATCCGGCTGCCAATATAGTCGTGCTTGCCGCTGAAGATATCAGAAAAAAACTGGCTTGAGGGCAAATAGATAAGGGGGGAGAGACTCCTCCCTTTTTCAGGTCTATAATAAAAGGAGATATATGTATAAATATCTTTTCGGTCCGGTCCCCTCGAGAAGACTTGGTGTTTCCCTCGGTGTTGATCTAGTTCCGCACAAAGTCTGTTCTCTCGATTGCGTCTACTGCGAAGTCGGCAGGACAACGGACCTGACCCTGGAAAGGCGTGAGTATTTTCCCGCTGATGAGATAAAATCGGAGCTAAAGTCGTGGTTCAGCCGGAATCCCGATCCGCAATATATCACATTTTCCGGATCAGGCGAGCCGACTCTCAATACGGCTCTCCCCGAAATTATCCGTTATATAAAAAAACTGCGTCCCGCTGTCCCTGTTGCAATGCTGACAAACGGCACATTGCTGAGTGATAAAAATGTCCGTGAAGCTCTTCTTGAATGCCATATTGTTCTTCCCTCTCTCGATGGAGCGACACAGCCGGTTTTTGAAGACATAAACCGCCCTGCTTCAGGTCTGAAGATCGAAGACTGCATTGAGGGGCTGATTCATTTCAGAAAAGAATACTCTGGAGAAATCCGGCTGGAGGTTTTTATTCTGCCGGGATACAACGATGGAGAGTGGGAGTTGACGGCTTTGAAAAAAGCGATTTTGAAAATTCAGCCCGACAGTGTTCAGCTGAACAGTCTGGACAGACCGGGTGTCCTCCCCGGGCTCAGAAAAGCATCGACAGAAGAACTGGAAAAGGTCATATCTTTCTGGAAACTCGATAACGTTGAGATCATTTCAAAACCGGCGGATAGAAAAAATGTTCCGTCCTATAAATCGGAAGCGGGGAAAACAATCCTGGATACGATTTCCCGGCGCCCCTGTACATCTGATGATCTCAGAGAGATTCTCGGTATCCATGTTAATGAGTTGAATAAGTATCTCGATGTTCTGGAAAGCGATGGACAAATAGAATCGGTAAGGGAAGAAAGGGGCTTATTCTATAAGTTGAAAAAAAGATAACCCCGGGGCTGTCGCAGCCCGGTCTGACCCCTTTCAGTTTTATGCAGCTTTGTCGGGCTTGCCCTTGTCGAGAGCCTGGAGCAGAGTCCCCGTAGCCGGAAGCTTTCTGATATGGCCGGCATCATCATACAGGGTAAGGCTTTTAAGCAGAGGAAGATCGTTTCTCTCAATTATGACCCAGAGATCTCCGGCTTCCGAGAAGGGTTTGTGCCTTTTTTCAATGCCGTCGAAACTGCAGCATCCGTCCTTGTGGTTTAGACCGGGATAGTATTCGTCTCTTATCAGATTCATGAAAGCCCCGTTCTGCCCTGTCTTCACAATATAGGACCACGTAGTGTCAGATACGGCAAGAGAAACACCGGGAAAACCAAGGCGGAAAGACATCAGCTCGAAGTGCTTTATGTTTTCAGGACGCTGGTAAGGCTGAAAAAAGAGGTACTCATCGCTTCGGCTCTTTTTGAATGACAGTTTACGTTCATTTAATAATGTTGACTGTTCCGTCGGGAGCTCTATTGTCCCTTTTCTGAATTCAAAGGCATCCCGGCACAGATCATCCCAGGCGGGTATGCGGTCAAATCGGTTTTTTATAAGTTCGTACTCTTTTTCCATCCATATCAGCATAGATGTATTGAAAGGAATCATCGTGCTGTAGCTCTTCGGGCTGAAGGCATCGGTATACCAGCAGTTATGGGCATCATAGGATTTGCAGATCAAACTCTGATGGGGTTGCGTATGGATGGTGCACTTACCATCTTCGGGCTGGAGAAAGCGGCATTTCCTCTGCAGATAGATAGTCCATTCCCCCGAGCGCTTGAGCCCCGGAAAGATATCTGAGTATGTGGACAAAAGCAGAAGATCGATAAAATCAGACTGGCTTTCCAGTCTGAACGGGGCCAAAGGCAAATTGCTGCAACAGGGCGTATTGTCGCAATGGGAACAGGGCGAATCATTCCACAGATCCTGTCTGACGATCAGGTCTCCCGGCAGGGCGATTTTTTCTTTCAATTCCTTAACTCTCCGATAAGAGTTGATATAGCCGAGAAAAAGAATTGTGTAAAGATGGAAAAGCCCTGTCAGTTATGCAAAAAATATTTATGCTCTTCGCTGCCCAGAAGGGTTTCAGGATTAATGGTCCGATCCGACATATAAACATATTGTCCTGAGTCATCCATTATGTTGAAATCCATTTTGACTGAGATAATCCTGTATACCGATTCATCAATTCGCTCCGGCGTCAGGCGTCCTTCCCTGCAGGCTTGAACAAGGGCTTCGAAAGCTTCTTCCGGCGATTGAGGATTCAGAATGAGATCGATTCCCGCTTCTACAGCCAGAACCGCCGCTTCTCCAGGTTCCCATCGTCTTGTTATGGCTCCCATGCCCATGGAATCCGTGACTGTCAGACCGCTGAAACCCAGTTCTTTTCGGAGAAGACCGGAAATGATCCGGGAAGAGAGGGTGGAAGGCAGATCGTTTCCCGTTACCTCCGGCACCTGTATATGTGCTGTCATAACAGCGGGAGATCCCGAATCTATACCCATTTTAAAGGGAATGAGTTCCAGACTCTTTAAGCGGCTGAGGTCGTGCTGCACCGAAACGGACCCCAGATGGGTATCGGCAACCGTATCGCCATGTCCGGGGAAATGTTTAATAACCGGGATGACATTTTCCTCCATAAGGATTTTGACTGTCTGAGCTACCATTTCTCCGACAATCTGCGGGTCGGAACCGAATGATCTTTCTCCGATTACTGTATTTTCACTGTTTGAAAGAACATCGGCCACGGGGGCAAAGTCCATATTTATACCCAGTGCCGACATCTCCCGGCCTATTATGCGGGCTTTCATTGTCACAGCATCTTCGGAGTCCATTCGCCCTATATCTCCATTGGAAGGCAGAGCGGTAGCATGAAGGCTTTCGCTGGCTGTTAACCGGTTGATTTTTCCGCCTTCCACATCGGCGGAGATAAACATGGGCGTGCGGCTGATTTCCTGCAATCCGCCGATGAGCTCCAGGGTCTGGGGAATGGTACTCAGATTGCCTCCGAAGAGAATAACTCCCCCGGGCCTGATGAACTCAAGTCTATCTTTGAGGAAAGAATCCACTTCCAGAAGCGATCGGGAGTTGGAGATATCTCTGGCATTGATAATAATCATCTGTCCGATTTTTTCTTCCAGAGAAAGCGTGCTCATATAAGCGAGAACAGGATCCCTCTGTTCAGGCTCTGCAGCTTCTTCCCGCTTTTCTGTAAACGGTTCCAAAGGCTTTTCTGTCACAGAATCCCCTGTATCAATTGTCCGGCAGGAAAACAAAGCGGTGAGCAGAATCAGAAGAGGAATAAGCTTTTTATTCATAATATGTTATAAAGCTCTTTCGTATTGAACCGGAGTATATGCGGTTTTTATTCCCTTCGCCTTGGCACTGAGCAGAGGGAAATAGGGGTTCCGGAGCAATTCCCTTCCGAAAAATACCAGATCGGCATCTCCGTCTGTCAGAATCTTCTCTCCCCTTTCATAGTCCGTTACCAGACCTCCGCCGATGACAGGCAATCCGGTCTGTTCTCTGATTGTTCCGGCCGCAGGAATCTGGAAAGCCGGACCGACTGGAATTACGGCATCGGGATCCACCCCGCCGGTACTGACGTGGATAATATCGACCCCTTCCTCTTTTACAAGGTTGAGAATGGCCGCAATGTCGGCTGCCTTATTTCCCCCTTCTTTCCAATCCTCGCCGGAGACGCGAACCATCAGCAGCTTCTCTTTATTCCATACGGTGCGTACCGCTCTGATAACCCGGCGCAGAAGTTCCGCTCTCTTTTCCGGTGATCCGCCGAAATCATCGGTTCTTCTGTTTGTGAGGGGAGAGAGAAATTCGCTTATAAGGTAGCCGTGGGCTCCATGGATTTCCAGAACCTGATAACCGGCATCGCCAGCGCGTCGCGCGGCATCGCGGAAAGAATCCACAACCTCATCGATATCATTGCGATTCATCTCTCTGGGGGTTTTGTAACTCTTGTCGGATTCATCGAAATTGAGTGGAGAGGGCGCTATGATATCTTCTGCAAGAACAGTGCATTTACGGCCGGCATGAGCCAGCTGTATGGCCGGAACAGCTCCTTCGGCTTTTATGCCTTCCACTACCGCGCTGAGGGCCGGAATGTGATCATCGTTCCATATTCCAAGGTCCCGGTCGGAAATCCTTCCCCGCGGTTCGACAGCCGTCGCTTCCTGGATGATAAGGGCTGCTCCGCCCTGGGCTCTCGTCCGGTAATGGAACTGATGCCATTCCGTTGCCAGACCGTCCTCGCCGGCGCTGTACATGCACATGGGAGGCATGACTATCCTGTTTCGCAGGGAAACGTTTTTCAGGTTGAAAGTTTTAAAAAGCTCACTCATAGGTTATGACTCCATTCCGTTTCTTTAAAGCCTACCAGCACGATTTCGTTTTTGATAATTATCGGTCTCTTGAGGAGCATTCCGTCGGAAGCCAGTAGTTCTGCCGCATCATCGGCAGTCATTTGCTCAAGTCTGTCTTTGATCCCCAGTTCCCTGTACCGTTTTCCCGAAGTGTTGAAGAACTTGCGGAAAGGCAGGCCGCTCTTTTCTATCAGGTTTTTTATTTCCGCGGCAGCGGGAGTCTCTTCCACAATATGGTGTGAATTATATTTGAAGTCTCTGCCGTCGAGCCATTTTATCGCTTTCCGGCAGGTGGAGCAGGTGGGATATTGATAGAGTACGTATTCAGACATAGGTTTGCATCTTCCTTGTTAGTGACTTTAATTGACTTAAAAGTAATAAAGAAATGGCCATACGGACAGTTCCTGATGGATAAGTCTTCCCGATTGGCAATTTTTGATTATCAGTTATCGAGCATCGCCTTTTTCAGCCTGCCATCGGCAGGGTCGTCTCCAAGCCAAATCGTAAAGAGGGTTTGTCTGAACCTGTCATTATTGATTGTGGCCAGTTTCCTGCTTCCCTTGTAGGCTGTGAGGCTGATTCCGGGCAGACTCACAAAAGTGAATTGGTCCCCTTTACTGATTTCGTCGCTGAAAATGGCTATGAAGTCATCAATCTCTTTTCTCAGCGGGGCTGTGTTGCCGCCCATCGCTTTGTCAAATCCCTCTTCTATAGTCTCTCTCATAAGCTCGCTGGTTATGATTTTCGAGATAATATCCAGGCGGATGACTGAAGGAACCGGACCGTCTAGGACCGGCCCGGAATCCGATACGGACTGAGCCGTATATAGAGATCCGACATAGAGGCGGATCACCACTTTTGTCCGGATTCCTGCGCCGTTCAGATTGAAATTTATTCCCTCATAGGAAACGCTGTCGCTGACAGAGACTCCCGCTATTGTTGTTCCGGCGAAAGCGGGAACCAGCATTAAAGTGAACAGGAGAGTTAAAATGGCATTTTTCATAGAGACTCCTTTGTTTTTTAGATTATAAGGGTAGCGGGGAAGCTGTGCAATTCATTCCCGGTTTTTCTCCGGTATCGGAAAGAGAAACCGGGAATGCGAATCATTTGTCAAAATCTCTCTCCTCAGCCTATAATCATTATGAACATGGAGAAATAAAGAATAGTGTTCGATCGGTTATCAAAAGAAGGTCTCGAAAGTTTTGCGCGCCTCATTTCCAATATCCCGATGATTTTCTACGTCCTGGACAGGGAGTGGACTTTTCTGCTGTCGGAAGGCGCCGGTCTAAAAGAACTGGGACTCAAACCGGGTGAAGTCGTAGGCAGAAACGCCAAAGAAATGTACAAAGACTATCCAGGCATAATTCAAGCCATTGAGAAGGCCTTCCATGGTGAAACCATGAAGATGAATCACTATGTGGGCCCCTTGTTTTTTGAGAATTATATTGTCCCCCTCTACGACAGCCAGGGGAAAATTGAAGGTGTAGCCGGTGCTTCCTTCGATGCATCAGAGAAAAAAAGGACCGAAGAGGAACTGGAAAAAACTCTGCGGTTTCAAAACGCTCTTATCAACAGCATTCCCGGTATGCTTTATATGTACAGTGCCGAAGGCAAACTGAAAGTGTGGAATAACGCTCATGAAAAAATTACCGGTTACAGTTCTGAAGAGCTGCTGGATCGGAACCTCATGGATTGGTATGCCAATGATCCGGAAAGCCAGATAGCTGTAACCAGAGGGCTTGAAAAAACTGTTTCAGAAGGATTCGGGGAAGCGGAAGCCAATCTGCAATGCAAAGACGGGAGAGCCATTCCTTTTTATTTTACCGCCTGTCCTCTGGTTGTCGACGGCGAAGATTATTTTGTGGGAATGGGCGTTGATATCAGTTCGAGAAAAAAAGCGGAACGGGAGCTTCAGGAGCTGAATAAAACACTGGAGCTTAAGATTCAGGATAGAACCGATGAGCTGGAAAAGGTGAATGCCCATCTCAAAAATACGAATCTTGATCTGATCCGGACTAATGATCAGCTCCGGCAGATGCAGGCTTATGCCATTGAAACTGAAAAAATGGCGGCTTTGGGCGGTCTCGTCGCAGGTGTGGCACATGAAGTGAACACGCCTCTGGGAATCGGAATTACGGCTTCGACTTATCTGAAGAGCCTGAGCGGAGAATTTATTGAAGCCATAGAAACGAACAGCGTTTCCAAAAGCCAGATGATTGACTATCTGGAAAAAATCGAAAGTTCATCACTGATAATTCATAAGAATCTGGAGAAAGCGGGTCGGCTGATCAATAGTTTCAAGCAGTTGTCCATCGATCAGTCCGATGAACCGATGCGCTCTCTCGACCTTGAGGAATACCTGACGGAAATTCTTTTCACTCTTTCTCCTGCATTGAAGAAAACCGATATTGCTATCAATATTGATTCTCCTGAAGAAATCCGTATTATCACCTATCCCGGTGCTTTTTCTCAAATAATCACAAATCTCATTATGAATTCGATCAATCATGGGTTCGATTCCGGGGAATCGGGGAGAATAGATATTTCATTAAGAGAAGAAGAAGATTTTACTGTCATAGATTACAGAGATAATGGAAAGGGCATGACAGAAGACGTAAAATCGCGTATATTCGAACCCTTTTTTACAACAAGACGGAATCTGGGGGGAACAGGACTGGGACTGTCTGTTGTGTATACTCTTGTGACTCAAAAATTTCAGGGCTCCATTTCCTGCTATAGCGCTCCGGGGAAAGGAACGCAGTTTCTACTGCATCTTAAATCGATACTCACATAAAAATAAATTTTTCATTAGTTAGAAATCTAACCTATTGACTGTTGTTTGAAAAATCTCTATCTTTGCAGATATATAAAGTTAGAAATCTAATCAATTTGCAAGGATACCATAAATGGATAAACAAAAAAACTTAAGAGAGATGCCTATCGGCAGGCTTCTCTGGTCCTTTTCTCTCCCTTCAATTATCGCCATGGTGGTTAATGCCATATATAACGTCGTAGACAGAATCTTCATCGGCCGCTTTGCCGGGGAGGAAGCTCTCGCAGCGCTTACCATCGCCTTTCCCGTTATGATGATAATCTTTGCCCTGGCGACTCTTATCGCCAGCGGTTCCTCAGCTCTCATGTCTATAGAACTGGGTAGAAAAAACAGTCTTAAGGCCGGGCAGATTTTCGGAAACGCCATAACAATGGGAGTCATTCTCACTATTGCCGTCGTCCTCATTCTCCAATGGAAAATGGACGCGGTTCTCAAGCTTTTCGGTGCCGAAGCGGGGACTCTGGCTCTGGCAAAATCCTATTTGAGAATCATTCTCGGTGGATTCATTTTTAATATGCTGGCTTTCGTTTTCAATTTTACAGTCCGGACTGAAGGGCAGGCCCGTCTTCCCATGTTTGCCATGATTCTCTCAGCACTGACGAATATCGTTCTCGATGCCCTCTTTGTCATTGTTTTCGGCTGGGGGGTGGAAGGAGCGGCGGCGGCAACCATCATCGGCCAGTTTCTGGGATTTCTTTTCCTTCTGTCCTTCTACCTCAGAAAAAAAAGTTCAATCCACCTTCACAGAGAGGACTTCCGTCTGCAGGGCGCTATCATGAAAAGCATACTGCTCACCGGTATGGCTACATTTATGGGGACTGTCGGAAACAGCCTGGCTATCGGGTTTCTCAATCAGAGGCTGAGTCTCTACGGCGGAACTCAGGCCATTACATCCATGGGGGCCATCAACAGTCTGTTTACACTTTTCTTTATGCCGCTCATGGGGCTTCAGCAGGGAATGCAGCCTATTGTCGGTTTCAATCACGGAGCGGAACAGCATGACAGAGTAAACGGGACAATGAAGCTGGCCATGATCTGGGCGACTGCTTTCTCAACCTTTGTTTTTATCTGCCTGAGGCTCTTTCCCGTTACGCTTCTCGGTCTTTTTATCGATCCTTCCTCACCCACCATGATTACGGCGGTGGAAGGACTCAATATCTTCTTCATGATGCTTCCCATTGTCGGAGTCAACATTCTGGGTGTTTCCTTCTTTCAGGCGACGGCTCAGGGGACAAAAGCCCTTATTCTCAGTACCCTGAGACAGTTTCTCTTTCTCATTCCCCTTCTGGTCATACTGCCTCCCGGACTGGGGCTTAAAGGCGTCTGGGTTTCAATCCCGGTTGCCGACGGGCTGGCCATACTGATCACGGCTCTGGCATTGCTGCTGGACTACAGGAAAAGAGAGAATTCCCATAAAAGGCAAAGCGGTTTACAATTGGAATCAGTCGGAAAAATCGGATAGAGGAGTAAAACGGTGGATTCCCCCGAAGACATACTGAGCCTGTTTCATTTGAAAAGAGATCTCAATGAGCTGTATTTCAAGGGTTTTTTTCAAATCTATGATTTCCCCGAAGGGCTGAATCCCACCCATATGCTTACTCTGATTCATCTGGATCATGCCGGACCTTCGCCAATGACCCAGATCAGTCACTTAATGCAGCTCGAGAAAGGCTCTTTTACTCCCGTCGCGGGAAAACTGGTTGAGATGGGGTTTATCCGCAAAGACAAAAACAGGGAAGATAAGAGAATTTCGGAACTCCATCTGACCGAATCGGGACTAAAGCTGGTAACCGATTTCAAAGAGGAGCATAAAGGCTTTATTCTGGAACGGATTTCTCTTCTTCCCGAAAAAGAGCAGAGAGAATACTTCTCTCTGATGAATCGTTTGAATGAACTGGATTCGATTATTATCGGGGAATTATCCAGACCCGATAATTGACGACAGAGCTGATATAAAAAAAAGCCTGTACCGCGCCGTTACTTAATACCCCTCCTTAACAAGATGGAGGATCAGGGGGTATTCGGCGTCGGAGAGACAGCAGAATCGTCAGTTGAACTCAATTTGAAAAAAAGGAAATTCCTTCACAGGCACGAACAGACAGGCTCCTTTTCTTCTTTATAAAATATATGCTTCCTGTTATCATGTATTCCGTTCAAGGAGGATTATATGGAGCTTTTCGAAGCCATTGCAAAGAGATACAGCTATCGCGGAGAATTTACAGACCAGAAGGTACCTGAAGAAGATCTTGTTCATATCGTCCAGGCGGGAATACAAGCTCCTTCGGGGAAAAACTCACAGACAACAGAATTTGTTATAATCACCGACAAGGCTGACATTGAAGCCATAGCCGGAATCATCGGCTATAAATATCTGAAAACTGCACCGGCCCTCATCGCCGTTTTTTCCGATACCAGCCCTACCATGAGCGGTTATTCCTTCTACAGAGAGGATTACGCTGCAGCTGTGGAAAACATTCTGCTGGCTGTAACAGCCTATGGATACAGCTCCCTCTGGATCGATGGCGCTTTGCGAAGCGAAAACAGAATTGAAAGAATCTCAAAACTTCTGAACGCACCGGCAGACCGTCTGCTTACCGTTGTTCTTCCCGTCGGAAAAGCCGTCAATGAAGGTGTGCAGAACAGTAAAAAGCCATTCGGTGAAAGGGCCTGGTTCGGACGTTACGGAAGTTGATTTCCCGTTTCGATATTCGAAGAAAAGTGTACAATTAACCACAGGAGTATCCGTTTATGCCAAAAGAGTTTTCCGCAGCCCGACTGCCCCTAAAAGAAAAATATTCATTTTCCACAGCCTTGATGGGACAGACGATGATTTACAATTTTGTCAATCTGTATCTGCTCATTTTCTACACCGACGTTCTCGGAATCAGTGCCGTTGCGGCGGGCTCCATATTTCTGGGCGCCCGTATCTGGGACGCCGTCAATGATCCGATTATGGGTGTCATTGTCGATCATACAAAAACGAAATGGGGGAAATGCCGTCCTTACCTGCTGTTTTTCCCTCTGCCCATAGCGTTCCTTACTGTTCTTCTCTTTAATGCTCCCCAGTGGAGCGAGGCGGCGAAAGTCGCTTACGCCGCGGTCACTTATATTCTCTGGGGGATGTTCTACACTTCCGTGGATATCCCTCTATGGACGATGAGCAGCCGGATGACAACCGATCTTCACGAGCGGGAATCTCTCATAGCCTCGGGCCGGATTTTCAATATTATCGGAAGCGCTCTCCCTGTTATCCTTGTGGTTCCCCTTAAAATGGCTCTGGGAAAGGGAGATGAGTCCAGAGGCTATCTGCTGACAGTCGTTCTCTTCTGCGCCGTAGCACTTCCCCTTCTTCTTCAGTCTTTTTTCATTACCAATGAGCGGGCTCCTTCCAGCGATGAATTCAAGCCGGACCTGAAGGAAAACCTGAAAGCTATCTGGGGCAACAAGCCTCTTCTTCTGCTGCTCAGCTCGTCGATCCTAAACGTTCTCGTCGTTCTTCCCGTTAATGCTGGCATTTTCTTTGTCACCTACAATCTCGGTGATGAAGCGCTCTTTGCCGTGATGGCCGGAACCGTTCTGGTCGCAGCCGGTTTGGGAAGCGGGCTGGCTCCCGTTCTGGCCAGACGGTTCAGACCCCGGGATATCCTCATCTGGTCATCTGTCCTAACAGCTGTTTTATTCACAATCGGTTATTTCGTCGGTTACGGGAATTTTCCCGTTGTTATCGGCTTTACTTTTGTCATCGGAACTCTTCTGGGGGTTCCTCTTGTCCTGAGAACCTCTATGCTCGCAGAAACGATTGAGCACTACGAGGGGATCAGCGGAAAGAGAAGCGAAGGAATCATATTTTCCTCCATGACTTTTTCCGGCAAACTGAAGATGGGTATTGCGGCTTTTCTCGTCGGATGGATACTCAAAATCGCAGGTTACGTTCCCGAAGCTGTTCAGTCTCCGGAGGCTTTGAAGGGCATATTCATTATGCTCACAATTGTTCCCGCTCTGGGAAGCCTTCTGACCATAATCCCCCTGTGGTTCTATAGGCTGGAGAACGGGTCGGAGAGCTGAAGACGCAACTCCACTTCGAAAAAAAAGGGGTAACATAATTAAATCGATTCGGGCGAGAGGTCTTGCGATAAAAGATGATAAATAACGTTTATTGCCCTTGAAATCTGCTATATTATTTCGGTAGCCATGCATTATTACGAAGTTCTGAAGCCGACGGAATGTACGGGAGATATTTTCGATATCCTGCTCTCCCTCGGCTGGTATCCCATGGGGCAGACAATTTTCACCACATCTCATCTCTTCAGGGAGGAAGATACACCCCCGGCTCGAGTGCACTGGCTCCGCTACCCGGTCAGCTCTTTAGCCGATAAGATTTCTCACAGGAGAATTCGTAAAAAAAATAACTCTTTCACGATCGAGCTTGCCGATCCTTTTATCCACAGAGTGGAACTGAATGAATTGTATGAGAAATATATCGCTGCGGTTGAGTTCGATGGTTATAAATCGGTTGAAAAGGCGACATACCGGAGTGATGAGACGAATATCTACAGGAGTAAAGCGATTCTGGTTCGTGACGGAGATAGGCTCATCTCCTGCGGTATCTTTCATCAGGGGGCTGTCTCCGTCGCTTCCGTTCTACACTTTTATGATCCCGACTACAGAAAATACAGTCCCGGGAAATATCTTATACTGAAGACTCTGGATTACTGCCGGAAAGAGGGACTTGAGTGGTATTATCCCGGCTATGTTATTCGCGGAAATCCGAAAATGGATTACAAACTTTTTCTGGGGCAGGATAAGGCTCAGTATTATTTACCCGAGCCCAACCCTCTGTCCGGCACCTGGTTGCCCTTCTCTTCCGATTTACTGACTCTGTAATCCAGTCCTCCGGGCGGATACTGGTTCCTGTAGGTGAAGAGGAGGCGAATATTGATCATCTCCCCTCCGTATTCGATAAAGCAGTTGTCCCAGTCCAGCGGTTCGCTATTAACAATGATATCGTAACGCAGCTGATGACCTTCGGGGTATGTTTCATCAAAATCCAGAAACCAGGACCAGACTGTTCTGACAGTCAGGATGGAAGAGCGGCCCATTTGATCCCTGTATTCGAGAAAGGGGTTGGTTCGCAGAAGATTGATACAATATATTGCGCTTCTCCCATCAACAGAAAAAGGTTCGGGTCCGGGAATGATTTCAGAGGGCTGACTCCAAAGAAGCAGACTTTTAACGAAGAGGCACAAAATAAAAACAGCTTTTTTATCCATAGTAACAAGATCGATATTCTTATGGTTCATCTTGAAGATAATAATTGTATTGTAATTGGTGTCTTGTTTAAGGATCAGGCCAATTATATGACTGCAAATTTTTAATATTCACAAGATTGATGAATTAATTTCTATACTCTATAGTATTAATGGAGGTTGGTATGCCTGTGAACAAGTCTCTTCGTTTTTTCATCCTGCTCAATTTTATTGTTACGGATTTAATCG
Organism: Spirochaeta isovalerica; assembly: GCF_014207565.1. Taxonomy (NCBI): domain Bacteria; kingdom Pseudomonadati; phylum Spirochaetota; class Spirochaetia; order Spirochaetales; family Spirochaetaceae; genus Spirochaeta; species Spirochaeta isovalerica. Next base: position 77,374 of record NZ_JACHGJ010000002.1, read on the forward strand.
GTACAGCCCTTCTTTGGAGTTTCAGTGTCTTCTATATCCTGAGAGATTACAGACGTTTCACCGAAAACCTTACAATATTCGCATCCATAGTTATCGCCCTTGTTCTGATAGTTGCGGTAATTCTGGCGATCAGGCTCAAACCGGTTGTTCAGGAAGCGCAAATCCTCAGATCGGGGAATCTTGCCGATACAGAAACAAGAAACAAGACAAATAAAGTCATATCAACCCTGCCGATTATTTTTATGGCTGCCAATATTACCGGTTTTTTTCTGGGACCGGTTATCCAGTACCTGATTAAATCCATGACTCTGGGAATCCCCTTTCTGGGGTTTGAACTCCTATCGGCCATTTTGTACTCAACGGGTATTGGGCTCGGCGTTACGGTTATTCAAATCCGGATTACCGACCGGATCCTCTTCGGTTTTGAGATGGACAGGAAGCTGTACCGGATAGACAGTTCCAAACCGGATTGGGCTCGGCGTCAGTTTATGATCGGATTCTCAATTTTCTATATGAGCTTTGCCTTATTCTCTTCAGCGGGGCTGGCGTATCTGAAAGAAGAGATGTTTGCCCCTTCCCGCGTCGATGCGGTCAGCGGGGCCTCGGAACACCTGGATTACCGCGTCCGTTTCTGGAGTGAAGCTCTGGAAGGGAACAGTCCCGTTCTGAACGATCACACACCGGAATTGGTTGTGCGGATTGAAGAATTTTACCTGAAAATGGGACTGCTGGCTATCCTGATAGGCGGAGTTAGCTGGCTTATTATGCGGATGGAGCAGGCTCCCACGACCAAACGGATAAGAGTCATTAATCAGAGTATAGAGGATCTGAGTTCCGGAAAGATGAATCTGGAAGAGCGCATACCCATCACTTCAACCGATGAACTCGGTGAGACGATCAACTGGATAAACCGATTTCTCGACAGACAGAACAATCTTTTTGAAACCATAAAAGAGGCATCCTCGACAATTAAAGATGTGTCGGAAGAGTTAACGGGAATGGTTGAGAATGCCCAGGTTGTCCGGGAGCAATTGAACACATCCGTTTCGGAAGTAGGGCAATCGGTTAATCATCAGAATGCGGCCATTGAAGAGACAAGCGCCAACGTCAATGAACTGGTTCTGGGCATTGATCAGACAAACCGGAACCTGACCGATCAATCTCTTGCCGTGGAGGAGTCGACTGCCGCCATCGAAGAGATGACGGCCAGCATAGCTTCGGTTAACATCAGTTCGGAAGAAGCTTATAAAAAAACCGAAGACCTTCTGACCCGTTCGGAAGAGGGAGGTAAAGCCATGAATGACCTCCTTCAGGAAATACGAATGATTGCCGATGCCTCGCAGGAGGTTGCAGCCAGCACTTTGCAAATTTCCAATATAGCGGCTCAGACCAATCTTCTGGCAATGAACGCGGCGATAGAAGCTGCCCATGCCGGAGACAGCGGTCGGGGATTCGCCGTTGTGGCGTCGGAAGTCCGAAAGCTGGCGGAAGAGTCCAGCGAAGTTTCTAAAAGAATCACAGTCATGACCAAAGATATGAGTGTCAGAGCGCTGTCCGGTCTGGAAAAAACGGAAGAGACTCTGGAGCGGTTCTCTATCATCAAGGAAGGCGTCGGGTCGCTGGCCAGAATCAACAGCACCATCTCTTCGGCCATGGAGGAGCAGAACCAGGGGAGCCGGGATATTCAGTCTTCCATGATCAAATTGAAAGGTATGACCGGCGAAGTTCTCGAACACATGAAAAGCCAGAGCGATTTGAGTTCTTCAGTCCTGGCTAACAGCGTTTCGCTTTCAGAGGCCGCAGGACACATTCATAACAGAATGGATGAGCAGAAACAGGTGCTCAATGAACTGGAGAACTTTATTCAAAACCTTCAGAAGGTCGTTGAACAGAATGCCCTGACAGTAATTCAGCTAAAGGGATCCATGCAAAAGTAGGGTATAAGGTTTATAAACTATATGAAATTCTCTATATACGATAAAAAAATATAAATAAAAATTGATCAATTTGTGAATTAATTATATTATGAAGTAAAGTAAAGTGGAGGACTGAACATTAAAATGAAAAAAATTATTGTATTATTCAGTATTGCAATTCTTGTATTTACAGGGTGTAACAAACCTATCCCGACAGCTACGACCGAGGCTAAGCCTGCTGCAGCTGCCGTCTCTGACGGAAGTGAAGACCTTGTAATCGATTTCCAGGTAAGCCTTGACGGCAAAGATTCCATGAATCGCTTCAACTGGAAAGGTAACATTCGCTACATGGCAGCTGAGGATTCTTACGATGCGGCCAGCGGCGCCTCATTGGCCGGATCAACTCATCTGTTCATGAGCTACCTGTACGATGTGGAAGCTAAGAACACTATGTCTACTGGACTCAGAGGTCTGTTCCTCTTCGGTGTTACCGGAGCATCACAGGTTGAAAACGACAATCTTCACGCTATTAAGAACAGCGACGGATCAATTTCCATCCTCTACGTTCACAGAGGAACAGCTTACCGTTTCACAACGGACAGCAAAGGTATTCTTTCTCTTCCCGACGCGAAAATGGAGAGCAGAAAAATCGGAACTCCCCAGGAGCTGGAAGCGGAATTCACTTCCGACGGAACAGCCATGGGTGTTGACTTCGAGAAAGTTTTCTCTTCCAACGTTGTCGCCGAAAACTACAATCCCGAAGCTATGTATTTCTGGGATGGAGACCTGAAAGTGACTCTCGAGAATGGACTTCTCGGTATGACTGGCGTTCTGACAGCAGTTAGACAGTAATAAATAGCTGACTATTTACCGGCACCGTTTGGTGCCGGTTTTTTTTTGCCGTCTTGAAATAACCGGAAAGGTAGTTTCCTGTAATTAACGGTTCATATAATTATCGATAATCTGTTGATCCAGCATTTCCATGGATTTGCCGGGGTCATACTGAACGGCGTCGAGGATACGGACTATGCTTGCATCTTTGCAATCCATGCCTTTATCATCACCATTTATAAATCTGCCAAAGTAATTATTTAGTAGCAATTTACCATCTTTTTCTTTCACATCAGTATCAAAGCCTTTGTTTTCAAAACCGTATCGGGCAATGGAACCGTCTTCCATAAGGCAGTAGACAAAATAGCCGTTAAGGTTTTTATCAGACCAGAACCATCGGTCACTTTCTTTCGTTACCTGGTCTGCAACCCTCACATTTAGTTCCCCCGAAAAATCACCGGCCATATAAATCACCCCGTTATACTCGTACTCAATATACGTCAGCCAATATTCTCTCGGATTGTAACCACAGAACAGTTGATATACTATTCCTCCCTGCCAATTTCCATTTCCCTGAGTATCGAAACCCGATTCTTCTCCGAATTCGGCATTTTTCACAACAACTTCTGATCCCGTAAGATCTGGGGTTATCAATTTTGATTCATTTTCATCTTTTTCCCAGATAAATTGCAGTCCCCGCAGATGACCCTTCCCGGAAAAGACTTCATGATTTACAAAAATGAATAATTCCGGTCCGGCTTTGTCGAATTGTACGAGAGGGCCAAGAATAGGAGCTTTGTAGGATGAACCGCTCCATATATCGGCATCGAGTTCCACTTTTACAATTCTGTCGCTTTCTACCAGATCTCCCAATGGATATGTGTCATTCCAGGCAAGCTTTTTCTCTTCATCAATCTGAGGGGATTCATCTACGGGAGCTGATACTTGAACCTGAGGGATTTCCTCTGCCGGGACTGTATCTGGGTCAGTGGGAATCACATCAGATTCCCCTCTCTCTTCTGGTTTCTTTTCCATATGAGTCCCGGAAGTGTCATCCGGTACAAATGAGGAATTATCTCTGAATAGATCCATCAATTCGGGCGGAAAGAAGTTTCCCTTATGCAGGAGTGCTTCAAACTCACCGGTAAAATTATCAATCGTACTGATTTCCAGGTAAGTAAAATAGATTCTTCCGTTATATGATCCCCCGAATCCATGATCGGGACCGGACCCGGGACCGAACAGGAAACGGCTGTTTTCGATTACTTGTCTATTGTCCTGATCTTCAACCGCGATAATCAGGTAGTTCCCTTTTCGGCTCTCATCAATTCTATCCGAGTATTGAAAGTCAATGTGAGGAAGAATCCGGTTCAGGTCGTGAATGACCTTCTCGGCCACCGGTTCGGGAGTGAGAACCCGGACATTGTTATCGAGGACTGTCTTATTTTGAGTTGCACAGGCTGTCAGCCCGAACAGGAGTGATAGAAAAAGAACTATTGATTTTCTCATTTGCCGATCCTTTTTATTACAGTACTCTCTGAATTTTAATGGACCGGAATAATTTATCTATAGGAAAATTTCTTATTCTTCCCTTATGTCCTTGCAAGCCTCGAAGACCGCCGGGTCGAAATGGAGCGTTTCACGGAAACTGAACAACTCTTTGCCGAAGAACTCTTTGATATCGATATCAAAGTCCAGAATGGCGTATTTAATAAAGTACCGAACGCTATCCAGATCCACTTTGATCAGCGATTCAGAACTGTCTATTAAAACGGCTCTGAAGATATCATTGCCCAGCTTTATCTCTTCAATTGACTCGATCATGGTATCGATAATATCGGCGGCGCGGATGATCTGCCCTTCAACATCGTCGGTTTTGGGATTGAGAATATAGGATTTGAACTGATTGCGCCATGATTTGGGTAGATGGGATTCAATGTCTTCCCTGAAAGCGATCTCTTCAATCTCCTCCATGGCTTCCCTCATGGCCTGAGTTTTCTTTTTGGTCGGGCCCAGTATATCCCCGGTACACTGTTCTATCATGTCGTGGTTGATGGCTTTCTGTAACACTTTAGCCATATCCACCTTGTTTCCGAACTTTTTGCTTTCCCAGATGGCCAGTCCTTCGGCTATTTTGGCGACCGACCACATATGCTCGGCAACGGATCGCTTCTTGAAGCAGTATTTGTTCTGATATCGCTTAATCTCCATGAGGGAGCGGGATTCTACTAAATGGGTTCCAAAGGGCATAAATTTTCGCCTCCTGAGTTTAAGATAACCGATTACGGACCGGAAAAAAAGGGGAGATTCTGGATGATCTGATCTTGTTGAAAAAAACATGGGCAGCAGTCTTCGGGAAAAAGGCTGTTGTCTGAAAGTTATGCGGGTTCGTAAATAAAAAATTCTTTGCGCATTTTCCTCCTTACTTTATACTTCAATTAGTAATGTATAGAAAAGGAGGCATATGCCGTGAAAAAAGTTCTATTGCTGTTATTGATTCTTGGAATGTCCACTGTGCTTTTTGCAAAGGGGCAAGCAGAACTGGGAACTGAGGAAAATCCCATTGTCTGGTCTTTCGTACCTTCCGGTGACACTCAGGAGATCGCTGCCGGTGGGGAAGAGGTCGCTGACATGATTTATGAGAAAACAGGGATTGTTGTAGAAGCCAGCGTTGCTACAGAATACGCCGGAGTCATCGAAGCCCTTTCCAGTAACCCGCCCAGTGCCCACATGGCTTCTCTGGCAACATTCGCCTATGTTGTTGCAGCGGACCGCGGCGTAGCCGAAGCTGAACTGATCAGCGTGCGATACGGCCGGCCGTTCTATGACGGACAGATTATCGCCGGTGCCGATACGGGAATCAAATCTCTTGCCGATCTGGCTGGTAAAACTTTTGCCCGCCCTGACCCATTGTCCACATCGGGTTGGATTATTCCCGCTCTGACAATGAGAGCAAACGGGATCAACCCCGATACTGATCTGGCTGAAATCGTTGATGCCGGCGGACATACGGGAGTTGTTACCGCTGTTTATAATGGCGATGCCGATGCCGGAGCGACCTTTGTAGACGCCCGGAGCAATATTCAGGAAGATAACCCCGATGTTATGGAAAAAGTTCTCGTTATCGAAGTTTCCGCTCCCATTCCCAACGACGGCGTGCAGTTCCACCCCTCTGTTCCTGAGGAAATGAGAGAAAAAATCATTAATGCACTGCTTGAAATCGCTGATGATGAAGCCGGAAATGCAGCTCTGAACAAAGCGTATTCCTGGACAGCTCTGGAAAGACACCAGGATGATTTCTATGATCCTTTCCGACAGGTCCTTCAGGCCGCCGGCGTAGATGCCGCCAGTCTGATGGGAGAATAATACTGATTTAAATGATATCCGGGGGGCTTATTTTAAGCCCCTCAATAGTTTTACCGGCTTTCCGAAAGGGAATTTGGCGAGCCTGTTGAACTATTGAGCAAAAAAACAGGAGGCTCGGCGTTGCTCCAATACAAAAAATTGTCAAAAACCTATCCCGACGGTACTGAAGCTCTTAAAGAGGTCAGCTTCGAGGTGGAGAAAGGTGATTTCCTGGTCATTATCGGCTTGTCGGGATCGGGAAAATCAACTCTTCTTCGCTGCACAAACAGGCTTATCGATCCCACATCGGGGGAAATTCTCTGGAACGGAGAGGATATTGCTTCTTTGACCCAGAATCAGCTCAGGCCGGTCCGGCGGAAAATAGGAATGGTCTTCCAGCAGTTTAATCTGGTAAAAAGGCTTTCTGTTTTGTATAACGTCTTATCGGGGCGTCTCGGTTATATGGATAACTGGAAATCATTGACCTACCGGTTTTCAAAAGAAGACAAAGATAAAGCCATGAAAGCTCTTGAAAGAGTGGGCCTGACCAAACAGGCCTGGAAAAGGGCGAGCGAGCTTTCAGGCGGGCAGCAGCAGAGGGTCGGTATCGCACGGGCGCTGATGCAGGAACCGGAGATAATCCTGGCGGACGAACCTGTCGCCAGCCTCGATCCCGTTCTGGCTCACACTATCCTCGGTTATCTGGAGAAGCTGAACAAAGAGGACGGAATAACCGTAATCTGCAGCCTTCACTATCTGGACCTTGTTCAGCGTTATGCTACGAGAGTTATCGGTCTGCGCGACGGAAGGGTCGTGTACCGGGGAACAGGAGAGGATATACGCAATATGACCGATGAGGAATTCAAGGAAATTTACGGAGAAGAGGCGGAGCGTGTCAGCGCCGGCCCCGGCCAGTCCATTACAGGAGGTGTGGAATGAGCAACATAGTCTATGGAGGGCTTTCGCTTATTCTCCCCGGTCTCGGACAGGTTCTGGCCGGTCAGATACGGAGAGGGATTCTGTTTTTTCTGTCTCTCATAACAATGGTTTCGATCCTCTACAGCCAGGCTGCGGATCTGGGGCGCAGAGCCGGTGAGGGGTGGGCCGCCATGGCCAGAGCTTTCTCCCGGAGGCCGGGTTTTATCGGCTTTATGATTCTTGTCCTCATCGCGCTCTGGTTACTCGGTGCTTACGATGCCTACAGATGTGCCAAAGAAAAAAGAAAAGTCAATACGGGTATTTTCGCCCTGGTTCTTCTGGGCTTTTTTATTCAGGGATGGCAGATCTCCGAGATCGACCTGGTAAAAATGGTTCGACAGGCTCCGGAAGCTCTGCCGCCGCTCTCTCGGGTTATGTGGCCCTGGGATGCCGCCTTTGAGCGGGATACGGATGTCCTGTCCGGCAAAGCTATAATTATGACAGGAGAGGGAACTCCTCCTGAACAGACTGAGCCGGTAGAGGGTAAGCCCTATCTGAAAAGCGAGCCCAACTTTGGAGAACTGTCAAAAAGGGATGATGATTACAATATGGTTCCGGGAACCCGGATTACTGTAACGGGTAGCGGATTTGCTCCCCGAATGGAAACGGAAATCTGGTGGAAAGATCCTATCGGTAATGAATTCAGACCGAGAGAAGGGGGGGAATATCTTGTCTTGACCACCGACGATGAGGGAAAGTTCCAGTTTGAAATGACCTTGCCCTACCAGTTGACGCCTCCCAGTGCAGAAGGGGCTTTTCTGCACACTCTTGAGGCCCGTCAGGTTACTCCGGTCGGACCTTACAAGCCAAGCGAAGCCCTGAGATTGACCGTAGGCAGGATGGTCGAAACGATTTTTATGGGTATGATGGCTACTATGTTCGGTATCATATTCTCTATTCCCATCAGTTTTCTTGCCGCGAGGAATATCATGTCTGGATCAAAAGTCAGCATGTTTTTCTATTATCTGACAAGAACCATATTGAATATTGTCCGGAGTATCGAACCTCTGATCTGGGCTCTGATTGCCGTTGTCTGGGTCGGACTCGGTCCCTTTGCCGGTATAGTGGCCCTGACTCTCCATTCCATTGCCGCTCTCGGAAAACTCTATTCCGAAGCTATTGAAGGAATCGATCACGGTCCTATTGAAGCCATTCAGGCTACAGGAGCCAGTCGACTGCAAACAATTATGTACGGAGTCATACCCCAGATGGTTTCGCCTTTCATTTCCTTTTCTATTTACCGTTGGGACATCAATGTCAGAATGTCTACGGTTATCGGATTGGTCGGAGGCGGAGGAATCGGTTTCCTCCTCATTCAGTATATTCGGCTCCTCGATTACCGCAGTGCCGGTATAGCCGTCTGGTTTATCGCGGTAACCGTGGCCATATTGGATTATGTCAGTGCGGAAATCCGGAATAAGCTGATGTAGCCATGAATATACTTCTGGTAAATGATGACGGAATTGAATCACCGGGGATGAGGCTCCTGGCGGAAACTATGAGGGATATGGGGACAATCTATATTGTCGCACCCCATACTCAGCAGAGCGCTATCGGCCACGGCATAACCATTCATGAGCCTTTCCGGGTTCACATCCGGAAAGAGCTATTTGAGGGCATTGATGCCTGGAGCCTGGAGGCCAAACCGGCGGACTGTGTAAAGTTTGCCCTTTACGGTCTCGGGCTGTCTATCGATCTGGTTGTCTCGGGGATAAATGACGGACCCAATGTGGGAACGGATATCATTTATTCGGGAACGCTGGCCGGAGCGAGCGAAGGCATAATCTGCGGCATTCCCGCCATCGCCGTATCATCGGATTTTTCCGGTCTCGATTCGGCCAGGCCCCACCTGAAAGAAATTCTGACCAGAGTGATGGAGGCGGATGTCGTTGATAAAGGCCGGGTCATAAACATTAACTTTCCCCAGAAAGAATACAGGGAGATAAAAGGGATTAAGATTACCGGGATGGGCGAGCGGCCTTTCAGCCACGAGTTTGTCGAAGAAGAAGGGCTGGTCTGGGCAAAAGGTTCCTGGGACCGGGTTAATAACGGACCGGAGACTGATGTCTGGGCCTGGGAAAACGGATATGTCTCCGTTTCCCCCATTCAGATTAATCGGACTGATTACGGCTATATGGATATATTGAGAGAGAGGCTCTGATGGCGAACAAACAGCTCCCCCTGGCTCAATGGCTGCCTTACAAAGAGGACAGGAATTCAAGCCACGGGGGGCGCAGTTTCTATTTTTTCGATCTCGATGATAACATCCTCTTTATGGATACGAAAATTATCCTTTTCCATAAAGAGACGCAGGAAGAGATAGAAATCAGTTCTGCCGAACTGGCTCAGAATATCAAATCCATCGGAAAAGAAGGGCGGTTTGCCGATTATTATCTCGATCTGAACGATGCAACCGGTTCTTATAGAAATTTCCGGGATAAAATACAACCTCCCTGGATCTTCGGGAAAAAGCGAAGGCAGTCCATCGAATTTGATCTGGAACGCGCCATTGAGAAACCCGAGTGGGAATGGCATGGCCCCAGCTGGAATCATTTCTTCTATGCTGTTCTGAATGGCAGACCTGTTTCCATCATTACCGCCCGGGGACACCGTCCGGTGACTATAAAGAAAACACTGGATATTCTCTACGAGAAAGGCTTTCTTCTCAAACGTCCCAACATACTCACTATCTACCCCGTTTCCAATCCGCATCTGAGAAAAAAACTGGGGGATCCCGACTTGAAAAGACCGATTGCCCTATTGAAAAAGGAAGCTCTTCACAGATCAGTTGAAACGGCTTTTAAAAGGTACGGATACAACCCGCACCACCGCTTCGGCGTGAGCGATGATGATCCGCACAATATAGAGGAAATTACAGCGACGCTCGTGGAAATAAAAAGAAAATATCCCCAAAACGCCTTTTTTGTAATCGATTCGTCGGGCGGGAAGATTCAGAAGACGGAAATCTTTGAAGACCATCTCATTCAATCCGAAAAGATTGAGCTCGTCGATGCTCTGAACTACCGGCTTTTTGATTTTTAACTTTTCATCCCGGGAACAGAAAAACGGATTCGCTATAACACGACATGAGGGAGACTGAGGGAATAATGAAAAAGAAGATAAACCTCGTAACGGGAGCATCGGGTTTTCTGGGAAGCCATCTGGTCAGAGAGCTGCTGAAGAGAGGTGAAGATGTCCGTATCCTCATCAGGCCGACCAGCGATATCTCATCTCTGGAGAATGAGAAACTGGAAATCTTCTACGGCTGTTTATCCGATCCCGATGCCGTGGACAGTGCCGTAAAAGGTTCAGACAGGGTCTTCAACTGCGCGGCCTATGTACAGGATTACGGACCGAAGGATGCTTTCAGAAAAGCCAATGTTATCGGCGTGGAAAACCTGTTGAATAGTTGTGTCCAATATCATGTCAGCCGGATCATCCATATCAGCTCAACCGATGTTTACGGTTTCCCCGAACATGCGGCTTCAGAAGAAGAGAGTTTTAAAAAAAGGCCGGGCTTCCGCTATGGGAACAGTAAAATCGAAAGTGAAAAACTCATATGGGACTTCTATGATAAAAAACAGATTCCCGTGACAGTTTTCAGACCGGCGACCATATACGGACCCCGCACGCCTCTCCTGGAGGAAATGGTTCAGATGATGAGAGAATCCCGCTATATTCACATCGGCCGCGGCAATGTCCACGCGGGGCTTATCTATGTGGACAATCTCATTGAAGCTATTATGCTCTCGCTGGAAAGCGAATCTTCTATCGGTGAAGCCTATAATATAATTGATCAGGAAAACATCAGTTTCCGTCAGCTCGCCGATACTCTCATCGCTCTAACCGGATCCCGCAAAACATATCCGGTTATCCCTTTCAGCCTTGCGTACGCCGGCGGATGGTTTCTCGAAAGGATATACTATCTCCTGGGTATGAGAAAACGTCCTGTCGTAACCAGAATGATCGCCTGTCTTTTCGGCGTCAGTCAGGAAATTTCCACAGAGAAAATTCAGAAAGAACTGAATTGGGCATCTTCCGTCTCTTTCGCCCAAGCCATGAAACATATATTCCCCGATTCCTGATCAGCCATAGGAAACTTTCCTATTTGCAATACTTTTTTATCCCTGTAAAATAGCTAATGGACCTCGGGAAAATTGATGCTGTAAAATTTATTTCTAAACTGAGACAACTGGGACTGTTTATTCAGGATGTGGAAAACAATATTGCCTATCCTAATTATATCTGGGAGGAAATGGGCTATGAACCGGAAGATATGGTTAATGGCGGATTTCTCAAGTATGTTCATCCCGACGACCTTGAATCGGTAGAAAAAAAGCTGAAAGACTGTCTGGTCAGCAATGATGACCTTGTTCGGTCTCTATTCCGCATGAAAAGCAGGAGCGGAGAATGGAGATGGATTCTTTCGACGAGCCTTGGAGTCGAACTGAATGACAAAGGCGAGATAGCAGGTTATATCGGTTACGACCATGATGTAACAGAGGAGATCAGGGCTAAAGAAAATGCCGAGAAAAGCTTTCGGGAGGCTGAAACTCTCCGGTCCGCCGCTGAAATCATAACATCCCATCTCAGCCTTGAGGAAACCATTGAGGCTATTCTGGAACAGGCAGACAGGGTTATCTCCTTCACCTGTGCTTCGGTTCAGCTTCTAAAAGGTGATAATCTCGAAATCGTCGGAGGCAGGGGATTCCGGTCCGATGTAGAGATAAAAGGACTGCGTTTCTCCCTGGAAGAGGATATACCGAATTCAAAAGTCATTAAAGATAAAAAGCCTCTTATTATCAATGACCGCATAAGTGAGACATATTCCGGTTTCAGAGTTCTCGATGATGAGTTAACACGGTCATGGATGGGGCTTCCGCTTTTATTCCAAAACAGAATTACCGGTCTTCTGGCTTTTAACCACCGGGAGGAAAAGCAATTCTCCCCGGAGGATCTGCCCAATGCCCAGGCTTTTGCCCATCAGGTTGCCATTGCACTGGAGAATGCCCGTCTGTATGAAGAGGCCAGAGAACAGGCTATCAGAGACGACCTGACGGGGTGTTATTCCAGAGGACACTTTTTTGAGTGTTTGAGACGGGAAATCGACCTCTATGAACGGTACAGGGGAAATCTCGCCCTAATTATTTTCGATATTGATAATTTCAAATCGATCAATGACAATTTCGGTCACCTGACCGGGGATAAAATTCTGAAAGATGTCGTTAAGCTGGCTTCATCCGTTTTGAGAGATTCGGATATTCTCTGTCGATATGGCGGTGAGGAGTTCACCGTTCTTATCCCGTCGGGAACAATCGACAATGCCTATTCCGCGGCGGAACGGGTAAGGAAGATCATTATGACTCAACTGCCGCATCCCGACGGATCCCGTATTGTCACTGTGAGCCTGGGATGCTCGGTTTATTCTTCAGAAGATGAAAAGAATCCCGATAGAATCATATCCCGTGCAGATACGGCAATGTATCGGGCTAAGAAAACGGGTAGAAACCGTACCTGCATTAATTAAGCTGTTGTTATTCCGCTCTGAAGACAATCCATAAAGCCGTGAGGATCACAAGCTGGGGAGATAATTGCGAGAGCCAAACCAGGAAATTCGGTTCGAAAAGATTATCGAGTACAAAAGTCATGGCGATGCTGATGGCCCAGAAAATGAATATAATCAGCAATGATATGGGAAGAATCCGCCCCGGAATATCGATAAAGAGAGAAAGAGCGAGCAAGGCGCCTGCGACGAGTTGTATAACGGCAAAAACGATAGGGAAGAGGTCGTTACTTTTTCCGAACACCTTTCCCACCGAACGACCAAATTGGGACAGGTCGCTGTTGTAGTTGGTGATGCCGACGATGCCGATGGCAAGAAACATAAGGGCCAGGCTCAGTTGTAGAAAAAACATAGCATTAATTTCTCTTTTCACTTTTAACTCCTGAATATCGAAATATAGGGATTAAGGTCCGGAGGATTACATTACCGGACCCTTTAACAGAAATTATAAAGCCGTTTTGAGAGATTGCCATACTTTTCTTCAGGCGGGTAACTCACAAACCTTTTGATATCATCGTTCACCCGTAAGGTCTGCCCTTCAAATCGATTTTTTCTCCATGCTGTCCGGCCCGGTAATGCCAGTAAAAATTCTTTAGGGGTCCAGGAGTGATCCGGAAAAGAAATCTCCGGAAACCCGACAACCTCTCTCTTTTATTTATTCGTATATTTATGTCTTCCGGAAGATTTTTATACTCTTTAATAGCCTGTCCGACCAGCTTCAGATTAATCTGAAGTTTTCTGAATGCCTGATCAGGAGCCATCTGCATGGATTCACTTCCACCGATTATAACGGTGCCTTTGTAATCCATCCCCATGATTTCAGTGGCGAAATAGGCGTTGTAGTGACTAAGCGCTTTGCTTTGAACCATCTCGGGAAAGCCGCTGTGTATAACGAAATAGACCGGTTTTCCCGCAAAGTCGGTCTTGTGCTGTTCCATCGCTTCGAAATAGGCTTTTGTTATTCCAGGCATGCTGTCAACATAAAGGGGAAAAACAAAAAGAAAGGAATCCGCGGTCTTCGCTTTTCGGAGATAAGTATCGTATAGGGAACTTTTATTCAGGTAGCAGATGTCATCGGCCGCTTCCTTTAATATCCAGGGAATCATTCTGGTCGAGTTGGATTTCTGTCCCCGCGGGGATCCGTTAAAGACTATTAATTTCACGGATGATCTCCTTGGCATTGTTGTTAGTCAGATTGAGTTTAAGCATCTTTCGAGGCCGCATGTTAAGCGCGTTTCGGTCTATGGATTCTTCAATCAGTTCTCTGGCTTTTCCCTCTATGTCACCTTGATCCAGCAGAATGAACCCGACAAATTTCTTATGGGGATACCGGGGTAAATGGTGGCACTCTTTATCATAGATTCCGATAAAAGGCAGAGCTTCGGGGATGAACCGGTCCAGGGCCTTTTTCGTTTCCGAAGTGAGGAAGCCAGCAGTTACAGGAGAAGCGAAAAGAAGAAGGTCGCAATTAATCAGGCTTTTCAGGTAATCCACGCCGTCATCTTTCAACCGGCATATTCCGGGAGTTTTGGTCCAGCAATCCCAGCAACCCTGACAATGGGCCATTTTCATATCGGCTATGGGAAAATAATCCACAGAATGGTTCTGCTTCATTTCATTGTATAAACCAGAGAGCGATTGACGGTGATTTTCCCACTCAGGACCTTTCTGTATTCCATTTACTAAAGTAATTCTCATATAACCTCTTTTATATAACAAGTGTTATCTATGGAATTAATATATAACAGTTGTTATTTAATGGTCAAGCAAAATATCATTTCGGTATGTTTATCGGAGAGTAGGGTGTAAAAGAGCTTCTGAAATCGGTCTTGAAGGAATGGATGAGCTGATGGGCCGTTTCTTCCAGAATGGAAAGAGCTCCCTCCAGGGAAAGGCGGCTGTTTTCTTTAAGAAGCTCAAGAGAAAGACCGTTTGTGAAAATAGACATCTGAAGGAGCAGTTTTCTGTTGTCTTCTCTTGAGAGGCCGTCGAGCATTCTGTCTTTCATCATGATGTCGACCATCTGCTGTTCTACATCTTTTTCCATATCGGAGCAGATGTAATCGGAATTGACAAGTTCCAGAAACAGACGGGGATTGTCCCTTACGAAGAGGAGCTGTCCGATTCCAATGTTGAAAAAGCCGATATCCGTGTAAGATCCTGTGGAGTATTCCCAGGATAACTGTTTGATTTTATCCATAACGGCATCTATCAGATCATCGCTTTTGTTGAAATTCACATAAATGGGGGCGACAGAACAGCCGAGTCGTGCGGCTACTTTTCTCACGGTCAGCGAGGCGATCCCGCTTTCTCTGGCGATATTAAAAGCGGTATCTACAATCTGTTCTCTGGAAAACTGTACTTTCGGCGGCAAAAAACTCTCCTGAACCTAATGTATAACTGTTGTTATGCTTCGTCAACAGGAGAGAGCTTTGTATATTTATCGATCCGGACCAAACCCGCCCGATTCTTCTACGTCTTCCATCCTCCTGAAGTTCCCAGGGGTCCCATTGATGGAAGGATTCAAAAATCGACTGTCCGTAACTGTCCAGCTCTTTCTTCCTTTCATCAGCTCTATATGCTCTGATTTCTGAAGCTGCGCTATGGGGATTGTCCCAGGTTAACAAATAAGTTTTGTTTCTATTCGGCTCCCCCATAACCAATGGCGGTTCAACCGACAGATTATCAATAACCGGAGGGACAGTCAGTTCACCGGTAAGTTCCCCGAGCATCTCGTGAGAAACAGAGAGAGTTATCTTGTCTCCCACCTTAAGAGCCAGCGTGTCGTTGCGACCAAGGGAAAATCCCTATTTTTGAAGCTCTTTGATCAGAGTCACCTCGTTACCCTTTTCGTTATAGGTGACTGAATCAAAAAGCTGTAGGGTCATGACGATTCCCCTGCCGTGGGCCAGAGTTTCGTTTTTTGAGTTGAGAGCCGCATTCAGAAATGCCTTATGATCGAAACCCGGACCTTCATCGGCTATGCGGTAAAGGACTTTCTCCCGGGTTATGGTCGCTTCGATTTTAACTTTCTTGTCCCGGTATTCCTTCATTTTCTGCCGTTCCATCAGAAATTCTATATAACGCCCCTCCGATTGGGCTCGGGTTTTATCGTCGAAGGAGATGTGCAGATTGCCGTGCTCCACGGCGTTAATGATTATTTCTCTCAGGCCGATATAGAGAACTTCCGCATCCCCTTTGTCCATATATCGGGACAGGTTGGCGGTGATCCGCCGGCTGATGTCTTCAGTCAGTGGAAAGGAATTGCTTATTCTGTACTGAACTTTTTCACCGACGAAGTAGTTTACCAGGGTATCTTCCTGAAGAATATTACCTCTGAACAATATCTGGTTTCCCGCAGAGAGAGACTTAATTAATTCCAGACGGACCTGTACTGCTTGTTTTTCCCCCATTTTCCCGGAGAAGCGCATTTTCAGCTCTGTCGGTTTTCCGGTTTTCATCAGTTCCCTGAATTTCACCTTGAAGAGGTTACGGGCATGGGTGCTGTTTTTCTCATCAGCAGCCAGGTATTGGAGAAGGTTGATGTCTCTCAGCTTATTTTTAGTAGTACCCAGAAGTTTGATTCCGGCTTTGTTGCCATCCAGTACGGATAAGTCTTCGCCGAGAAGCAACACGGCATCGCTGTGGCCCTGGAAAAGGCTGCGGTATTTTTTTTCCGCAATTTTCGATTGCTCCGATGCCTGTTCCACTTCCAGAATCTTTTTCTCCAGGGAGAGATTGAGCCTTGCCGTCTGTTTGTTCATAAAAGCGAAACGGTTAGCGAGAATGAAAGCACTGCCCAAAGTAAAGACCAGGAACCCGTAATTCGTCAGGATCAGATCCGTCTGGAAAAAAAGCGAATCGAGAATATCAAAAACTGCCGTACCGACGAGGATAAAGCTCCCGATAAGAAGGTTTCCGATTGCTGTTTTGTATATGGTTTGCATAAATACGGAAAAGCGCGACTGCTTTTTTTTCAGATTTTCCAATCGCTTCCAGCGCCGCCGGACAGCGGAAATAAACTGCCATAGTATGAGATACAGGAAAATGTAGAGGATCATGACCAGGCTGATGATCTGCCAGATCCGGAGAATATCAAGATTGATATTTGCCGGTGTAAAAATGACGGAAACGGCCAGTATGGCACAAAAAACGGAATAGATTTTAGTAAGCCTGTTAACTTTGTTGTTCTGGACCAACTGAAGAAAGGCGGCTACGGCCGGGAGTATTCCGAAAAGGCTGATAAGTTCAATTTTAAAGACGATTTGCGTATCGGCAATCAGGTTGTATACCACCCGGGTCCGCATGAAGAGATAAAGAAAGAGATCGGACGAGAACAAACCGTAGAACAGATTGTAGCGATAGTTTTTTTCGGAGAAATAGAGAAAGATATGGTAGATCCCCATAAACAGATAAAGTATCAACAGGGCGAAAGTGAGCAGAGATGAGTTTGCATCACTGATATTCTCGAAGGTATCGAAATAGTAGGGATAGGCCTGATGAAACCCGTTTGACTCGAATGAGGGATCAAACACAAAATGTATGACCAGCAGATTCTTCCCGTTGTTGAAAAGTGTCCGCTCAACGGGAAAGAAAATATCGCGGCGGGAATGGTGGATTGCTATTCGTCCATCGCTGCCCAGGTCCATGGCCGAACGGATCAGTTTTCCATTCAGATAGATCTCCCAGTTATCGCCCAGAGCAGCCAGATGGATACCAGGCACATCTATGCCCGAAGGAATTTTCAAAGAAAAAGGGATTGCGTAGGTTAATTCCTGCAGATCAAGAGTTCTGAAAGACATAAACTCCGGATCGTGAATTTCAGGTATATCAAGGTCGATCGGTCTTGCTATCCTTCCGCCTCTACCTCCCGCCGGCAGAACAGCCCATTTTCCACTGTCTTCATCGGGAAACGCCACTGTATCGGATTTTTCGAAACCGTATTTCACATAGAGCGGGTAGTCGTTTAAATCCACATGCCACGATGACTCTGCGGAGAAAAGAGATGAAGTAAGAAAAAGGATGAGCTGTGCTGCAATCAGAAGATGCTTTTCCATTGGAATAATCATAGTTTATGGATTGTAGAATTGGCAAGGATGCGTTTTATATTATCGGCATATTCTCAGAAAAATCAGTTTATCCTTAAGGATACTGAGGATTTGATAATTTCTTCCCCCGGTGAATAATCAATTAAACCACATAAACTTCACGGGCGGGAATTATCGTAACAAATAGATCTGGCCGGCTGTCCAGATGTTTTTTCAGACGCTCTTTACGGGCTCTGTTCAAAAGAGATCCCTCCAGGACGGTTCTTTTTATGCCGTCAGTGAATTCCCTCTCTTCAACAGTAAAAATAAAGCCGTCTTTTCCAAGCGTCTCAACCAGGTCGCTGTTGCCCGTAAATGAAATCCTTGCATAGTATTGTCGCATTCCGATCTTCTTTCTATTGATACGGTCGCGGATTTTAATTACGGTTATTCCCCCCACTGCCGATCCCAGTCCCAGAAAAATCAACAGCCTCGGATCCTCTCCTATGTACTGGACGACCATGGCTATAACGTACATTCCTATTATGCTTTCAATGAAATTGATTCCGAAAACACCCGACAGCTTTCCTCTGTTGAACATCTCAATTTTAAAATTGAATGCGAGGTCCTGAAGTATCCTTCCTAAAAAAACAACCAACCCCGAAATCAATAAAATCTCCATCCGCGACTCCTTATGGTTTACTCATAAAATTAATTATAGAAAAGAAATCGGTTATTAACCTCCTTCTGAACTGATTTTTTAAATTTGATTAATGGATACCCATCTTTTAAATTTCTCATATAGGAAAATACAAATGATACCTGATATCAAAGATAAACACTTATTTGCATTCCTGTTCCTGCTCATATTTATTAATGTCAACGGCATTGCCCAGCCGAAACCTCTACTGAGGATTTCCATTGAGAACAAGAAAGATCACGTCCAGACAAAATATGTTATGAAATTCGTTGAGTTGCTGAAGGAGAGAACCGGAGGTGCGATAAATATCGAATTCTATCATTCCGGAACGATGTACAGGGATCAGGAAGTGATAAACGCCCTTTATTCAGGAAAGGTTGAGATGGCTGTTCCCGGGACGTGGCATGTGAGCGCCTTTATTCCGGAGATCAGTTATTTTCTTCTTCCCGAGTTCTTCGGTGAAGAGAAAGAATATAATTACTCCTATATCAGCTCTGAATCAGGCAGAGAATTAATATCAAAAATAGAAGATGATCTCAATGTCATAATTCCCGGTGCCTGGATGGATCTCGGTCATGCGATTGTCTTTACAACAGGCGGAAACAGAATCAGTGATTTCAGTGATTTTGAAGGAAAAACCATAAGGGTCGCCGGTGGCATCATGAATAAACGCAGGATTGAGCTGCTGGGGGCGGACGGTGTCATTATCGCCTGGTCCGATGTCCCCCTTCATTTGAAGAAAGGAACGATTGACGGTCTACTCACTACATTTGAAACTGTAAAAAGTGCGGACTTATGGACGTACGGGGTTAAATACGCCTTTGTCGATAATGAATATTTTCCCCAGTATGTTCCCATGATTTCAAGACGGTTCTGGGATAAAATTTCCGATGATGTCCGGGAGACGATAATCTCAACATGGAATGAAGTGGCTGTGGAACAGAGGATTGAAGCCGAAGACGCTCAGATTAAAGCCCGCCGGACTGCAGAACAGAACGGTGTCATAATTGTCTATCCTCAGTCTGCGGATCTTAGCCGGGCGAAAGAAATGCTTTTGAGCCATCAGCAGGAGCTGCGTAATGAGATTAACCAATAGACTATGAGAGAAAAAACGCTGGTTCCGAAATATCCTTTTCTCATTTACATTCTTCTGATGGTATCGGTTTACCTGCTGATCTGCTTTCTCTACAGGAGCAATCAGGATGTTGTTCTCGAACAAATGAATGCAGATACGGAATACAACTCGATAGTTCTGGCAAACGACATTTCTAAAATCCTTGAAAAATCGGAAATGATTCTGGATCTTCTGGAACAGGAAATTCAGCTAATGCGGGATAAAAGCGAAATGGATGTTTCAGCAATTATCAAAGATTTCAGACTGAAATATTTGAATATTTATGACCTGTATATCTTTGATAAAGATGGCCTGAATTACAGTTCCCGGACAGAGAATCCTCTTCTTGAGGAAAGTTTGGGGAATATCTTCAATTTACACAAAGACAATCTAATTCGTTCCAATATTACGGCCGATTCAAAAAACACTTCCAGCTTCTTGATAAGCCGCGCTGTCTTCGATTCTCTTGATCAGGTGCAAAATGTCTTTGTGTGCAGTGTTAACATTGAGGAAATCCTCAGCTTTGACGAAATTATGTCCATGTATAACTTTTCTCAGATTGCCATACTCGATCAGAATTACAACATCCTGTTCAGCGCGATTGATAATGATCAGACTGCGGGTGGAAACTTCGAGAATTCAGAGGATAATATTAATCTATCCACATATAAAATAATGGGCTATCCATTTTTCATAGCATTGGAAACAGATTATAGAAACACTTTCGAATCCGTCAGAAGACAGTATTTCCTGTATATTCTGGTTGTTTCCGTTCTTCTCATCTTCGGTCTTTTTCTTGTGAGATATCTTGTTCAGCAGAATCGGAAACAGGCTATTCTGGAAGATAAGCTGGCTCAGCAGGGTAAGCTCGAAGCGATCGGGAGGGTCACCGGAGGAGTGGCCCATCAGTTCAATAACATTCACTCAGCCATCATGGGCGCTTCTGAACTTATAAAAACCGCGAAAGACGACGATGCGAAAGACCGTTACCTGGACATAATAAGGACATCGCTGAAAAAGGCTTCCGGTATAATCGATGATCTGCTTTCCTATTCGAGAAATAACTTTATGCTGGAGAAATCGAAGATTAATATCAGGGACGTTCTAAAAGTATCAGCTGAATCAGTGAAAGGTTATTCCGGAAAAAAAGTGGATATTCAGATATTAAGTAATCAAAAAATTGAACTGTTTGGGGATATCAATCTATTGTCAGATGCCTTTTCAAATCTCATTGATAACGCCGTTCAGTCTTTTGATAAAAGCGGTACAGTAAAAATTAATTACACGATCCTGCCGGGAGCTGAAATTGAATACCTGGACGAGGCTTCCGATGAAAGTATCAACTATGTTGAAATCAATGTAGAGGATAACGGCACAGGTATTGCCGAAGAGGATCTGGATAAAATCTTCGACCCCTTTTTTTCAACGAAAGCACAGGGCAAAGGCATAGGTCTGGGGCTTTCCTCAGTCTACGGAATCGTACGGGAACATGACGGATCCATACATGCGGAGAGCCGCACTAACGAAGGAACGGTTATTAAAATCGCACTGCCTTTATTATAATCTTTCAAAAATTAAAACAGTGTGATTTTTAACTTTACAAAATCAACGGGAAGAGAAAATCTTATTATGATTGTATTTTTTTCATCTGTAATGAAAAATCAGCGGGAGTGAAGCCTGTGACTTTTAGGAAGTACTTTTCCAGTGTATTGTCATCATCGAGCATCAGTTCTTCTCTGATTGATAACCAGCTTCTCCGGTTTACAGTCATTTCATAACAGATCCAGTTACAGAGAATATTCAGCTTATCTTCTGGGGGAAATCCCTTAAGGGCAAAGTACCCCCGGCTCATCTGTGGAAATTGCCGTTCCAGCAAATCGGGAACGATGTACATACTGCCCTATCGGTAGGGGCCCCGCATAAACTTGAGTTTGGGATTGATATCTACGGCAGTTGAAAAGCGTCCGCCCGTTTTCGTCTGAAAACAGGCGGAACCGCTACGCACCGGAATCCCGGTGCATAGAAATTATCAGGGATACATCAGCGCTCTGTCGGTTTTTTCTCCGGCAGCGGCAAAGTTTTCGGGTATGACTTTCCAGTTTCCGTCTTTAACAGGCTTCACAGGAGTTCCGGAGTTCTTCTGGAACCACTCTGTGAGGTAATAACGAAGGTCTCTGGTGGTCGCTGAAGTAACATACTTCATAGATAGAAGATCTTCCGCGGAAATCCCCGCTCCTCTGGCCAGAAGACCACCACCGCCCATCGCTCTGTAAGAGTTTATGGCCACTGAATAGGTCTTATTCATATCGAAGGCAGTTCCATCGGACAGAGTTGTTATACTAATCCGGCTTCCTGCGGGTTTGGTTACATCAACGGTGTAATTGATTCCCTGTGCTGAATCATAGTTGTAGTAACGTGTTTTCGTCTGGGGCAGATTGCTTCTGGCATCCATGACAATCTTACCATCGCTGTCAAGGGAGAAGCCCATAAGGTGGTCATTTTCAGATGTCATCTGATTCATCCAGTTTCCATAGGAATCTTCCAGGAACCCTTTTATCTGAGAACCGGTCAAATCCATTGTGTAGAGCCAGTTTTCATATCTGTAGAGAGTGAACATATCGGCTACCGTAATTGTTCCGTCATTACTGGAAGGCAATACGGCGTTGGAAGAAAGGGGAGCGCAGAAGCTGACCTGGGCGGGATTCAGCTCGTTTGCGGGATCGCGTGTAACAGCAAGCTGAAGATTATGAATCAGATCTACAAAGGCTGAATCGCCGAACATGGAATCCATAGAGTTTATGCTTCCGTTCATGGAACCTATTTTTGTCGAGAGCCATTCTTTCGCGTCTTCAGAATAGGATGCGAATTTTGAGAGGAATTCCGGATCCGGTGTTATTCCTGTAGGATCTACAAGTTCTCCTGTAATGTCGAAATCATATTCGTCTCCGTTCAGCGTCGCGACAATGTCGAGAACGGGAATTTTGCGGCAGTCGTTCAATCCGCCCCATATGGGAACGATTTTACCGGAAGGAGATTTGATATCAACAGGCGCCTTGGCGACGGGATCCCATCCCTGGCCTTCCCATCCCTGATGGTCATGGCCGACGAGTACCAGATCTATTCCGTCAACAGTCTCAGCAATCAGCTGTGAGGCATTTTCGTTTTTAGGGGTATCGGCTTCGTTGCCACCGTATGTGTAATCCACGCCTGAGTGAAATAGGCCGATGATCATATCGGGCATTTCTTTCTCTTCAATTATTTTAACCCATTTCTCAGCGGAAACGATCATGTCTTCCACCATGCATCCTTCGTAGAGGATTTCCGGGAAGTTTTTAACAAATCCGGGTTCCGTCAGAGCGAGGATGGCTATTTTCAGACCGCCTTTTTCTACAACCGTGTAGGGATCGAACCAGGGTGTTCCGTCGCTTTTCTTTACAATATTGGCTGAAAGGAATTTTGCGCCTGTAAATTCATCATTGACTTTGTCATAAACGGCATGACCGGTTTCTACATCGTGGTTCCCAACTGCGATAGCGTCATATCCCATATAATCATACATCTGGGAAACAGGGTTCGGTACATCCGTTTTCATAAAATTGTAGTAATAGATAATCGGCTGACCCTGGAGGATATCTCCGTCGTCTACGAGAAGAACTTCTCCTTCCTGTCTTTTTTGTTTCACAATGGTGGAAACATGAGAAAGGCTGGTGCTTTTTTCCTGACCGGTTTTAAAGTCATAAGGGAAAAATGCCCCGTGAACATCGGTTGTTTCAATCAGGGTAAACTCGACCCGCGCCGGCCGTTCATCGACCGTAACCAATCCCGAAGGGGAGGATGAACAGGATGAAAGCAGGGTGGAAATGGCGAATATCCCCGCGAGCAGGATGATGGAAAAGCCCGCAATGGAGATTGTCCGTTTCTTCAATCGAAGAAACCCTCTTTTTGTTTTTTTATCTTTCACGATAACTCCTTTTTTGCCGGTGGCCCGGCTTGTTACTTGAGAGATGAACCTATTGTCCTATAAAAAGACAATGGTTGTTGTAACTAGTTTCATATTAGTGCCGCTTTCCAAAAAAGTAAACTACTATCCCCATTTCATTGAGAATAGACTGGTATCAGAGTATAGTTCATTAATACAATCCGCCAATTTCAGGAGGTTCTGATGAACGATTCCCTAGCCGTTTTTATTCTCACCGAAGGGTTGAATCACAACGCACTTTACAATGATTTTCACAAAACACTTTCCGACTCGACAGGGACAATATTGATTCACCACGGAAAAGCGAAATACCCGGGGAAACAACTGCCTGATTACAGCAAAATCAAACTTTACACCCTTAAGCCCGATGCTGAAGAAATACTAAATCAAAAAGCGAAGGAGATTGCTGTAAAACACAATCTGAACAGACTTCTCGGGGTTCATAATATCGGTATCATAGATAAGAACGACTCTATCCTTTTTCTTGCCGTCGAAGGCAAGGACAGAGAGACGGCATTTAACGGGATGAGAGAATTCCTGGAAATTATAAAGGATGAAACGATCCTCGGTCTAAAGGAAATTAAGTGAGGCGATTATGAAAAAAGTTCTGATCGCTTATTTTTCACAAGGCGGAACAACACTCTCTATCTCCCGGCGGATAGAGAAGGGAATGAGTGAAAAGCAGTTTGCTGTAGATCTGTTTAATATTACCGATGATGTCCTGCCGGATTTGAATGCCTATGACATAATCGGCCTGGGTTTTCCGGTTTACTTCTACCGTCCTCCTTTTAATGTTATGCAGTTCATCAGAAAACTTCCCGACCTCAAAGGAATGGCTTTTTTTCTTTTCTCTCTCTATGGAACCAAACCGGGGACATCCATGAATACTGTGAATAAAGTCCTCAGGCGGAAAGGCGGCAGGAATATCGGTTCCGGGAAGTTCAAAGGGGCTGATTATTTTATAGGTTATATAAAGCGCGGCTTTCTGTTTTCCCCCGATTCCCCCACTGAAGCTGAAATGGAAAGCGCATACCGCTTCGCTCAGGAAATAGTGGACAATTGGGAAAAGAAACTATCAGCAGATTACGCAAAAGATCGGTCTGACGGTGTGATTTTCAGCCTCGAGAGCTTAATGACCAAAGAGCTCTTTGTGAAAAATATATACAGCCGCCTGTTTAAAGCGCAAAAAGACAAATGCACATCCTGCGGATTGTGTGTCAGAATATGCCCGACCGGCAATATCGGTATTAAGGATAAGGGCAGGCCCGATTGGGGGAATAATTGTCTTTTCTGTTTTTATTGTGAAATGAAATGCCCTGTGGATGCCATCAAATCTCCCATTGACTGGCCTCTGATGGCGCCTTTTATGGCCTATAACGTTCGACAGGCAAGAGGGGATTCGGGAATCGAAAAGGTGAAGGTCATACATTCCCGGGGAAAAACTACGCGCCTTTAGTGCTGTGCGAGCAGAACGGGAACGGTTCGAAAATTGATTGCAAAAAACGTAAAGATCTCTGAACCTTAAAATATGCGGTTGTTTTCCGGTTTTACTATATTTCTTCTATCTGTTTTCTCTGTATTCGCTTCAGATTTTCCGGAAATTTCACTTACAGATGAAATGATTCAGGATTATGAAACACAATCGATCGGCACCATTTTATCTATCCATGAGGAATTTTTCAGCTCTACAATTGATCTCCCTAATGATGTCCTGCCGGAGATAATTGTCAATTTTACTTACTATCCCTTTGAAACAGATGACCCCTCTATGGAGAATCTCTTGAATAAGTATGTTGCCGTTGTTCTGGTTCATGTTCTCGATTGTCTGATAAAAGATGATAAACTTTCTCCTGATGAATTGAAGATAATTGTGGAAAAAAAAGGACAGCCGGAGAGCCATTCGCTGTTTCTCTATGAATTTGAAGATAAGCAGGAAACACTCCTTATGGACTATTCCGATCATATCGGGATTATCCGTGAAGAATTCCGGTGGGAGAGAGATGGAGAATTTGCCATGCAGACAAGAGTCCTCCGGAGCAATGTCTCAATAATTTATAGTTTGATTAAAAAAGTCATGACAAATTCATGAGACTGAGAAATAATCTTTGCCTTTCCGACAAATAAATAGTAATAATTACTAAGGAACATCATGTTTATGGCAGATAAGAAAACGGGAAAGGCCCAATTAATTATATTAATCATCTCTCTCATTATTCTCTTTCTTTTTTTTATGGTACGAAAGAGCATGGAGACGGCTCCATGGCCGGAAGGTACGCTCTATGATCATATTGATCTTGAAGTCTCTCCGGATCTCGCCGGGACAAGAGAAGAGATAATGGAACAGATTAGCGGTCATTATGCCCATTACGATATCGTTTCCTATGAAGATGTCACGACTAGGGCTCCCATGCGGACTTTTATTATTTCCTACGGTTTCACGGATATTTTTGTCGAGGACGGAAAGCTCTATCTTTCAAACCGCTTTATCCATGCCGAACAGGTTTTGAACCAGAAAAACACCACATCCTATATTTCGGATCTGGCCGTTCAGTCCATGGAGGACAGCATGTCTGAAGTCCGGCTGGAGTTTGTTGACGGAGTCTGGAAATTATTCCGGCCTGCCACACCTGTTTTGATGGGGATAAAGGGAGATCCATATCTGCCTCTATCTAAAGATCCCGATGACGCCGCTTTAACAGATCCCGACCATGATGGTTTCCCCGGTGTCTCTGTGCATCTGAATATTTCGGGATTTCTTAAAGGGGAGATCTACATCGCCCGCCGTGAAATTTTCGAATATGATCTGCAGGTCTACTCAGAAGACCTGATCGCGGGAAATGTAAAAGATTTTTCCGAGCAGTTAGTCCTCGGCGCCTCGCGGTCTTTTTTAAACAGACCGTCCAATAACATTCAGCATCCCGATCCGGCGATGAACCCCATTATATTAAAACGTATCCCGGAAAGCATCGATACATGGGAAGAGCTTGAACCTATCCGTGATGAATTGTTTCCTCCGCCGCCTTCTTTTTACTAGTCCGGGCGAAACTGACCAGTTCTCTGCTTATCTTGAAAATTTCATCTGCCGCCAGTCTGTCCAGAGCCGGCGGTGCAGGGGCTTCCAGGGTCGTCAGATTAAAGAATTTGCCGTTTGCTTCAGCCACTTCTTCCGCTGCGCCGAGATAGTAGATCGCTTCGGAGGACAATCCGGCCGATCTGAAATTTCTCTCGATGATTTTTTCTTTGTACCATTTGTAAAAACGGTCATTTTCCTTGCCTGATTCTGTTTTTACGGCACCGGGATGCATGGCGTTTATGGTTACTCCTGTTCCCTTCAGCTCTTCTGCGAAAATAAGCATTGTCAGAAGCTGAGCCAGTTTTGCCGAGCCATAGCTTCCCAGTCCGGAATAATGGCGTTTTTTCCAGTTCAGATCCTCTGTCCGAAGACCCCACATGGCAAAGCGGTGACCCTCGGAGTTCACAAGGATAATGCGTCCGCTTTTCTGTTTTTTAAACATGGGTAATAAAAGGTCATTCAATAAAAAGGAAGATAAGTGGTTGACGGTGAATACCGTTTCCAATCCCTGATCGGTCAAAACCTTATGATTCAGGTAAATACCGGCATTGTGAATGAGAACATCGACCTTCCGGTTGAGTGAGATAATCGCCTCCGCCAGAGAGGTAACCTGATGAAGATCGCTGAAGTCAGTCAGCAGATAGCTGCATTTGATACTGTAGGCATCTATGAGATTCTTGCATAATTGTTCCGACTTTTCCCTGTTCCGGTTGATCAGTAGTAATTCGGCACCCATAGAGGCATACTTATGGGCTGTATGGTAACCTATCCCCGAAGTCGCCCCCGTGATAATGACAAATTTGCCCTTAAAGGACTTTTCACATATTTCAGGGGTTTTTTTATTATTCCTTATCATGGCGATCATATCTTTTACATTGTACTCGCCGTAATATCTTAAAATGCCTTTCTTTACATTTGCTGATTGTTCATTCATATAGGGAAGATAATCTATAAAACTGGTTGATTCAAGAAAAAATATTAAAATAACCCTATATACAACACTTGTTATGGAATATTCCGATTGAGCACTATTGAGAAAGTGATAAGCCCGGATCCCCGATTTCCCTTCATGATGAACTCAATCCGGGGGAGTCAGCCTGCGCAGCCGGGCATTTCTTCCGTCTTCCAGAATCCATAGCGCGCCATCAGGCCCCTGTTCCACTTCTCTGATCCGGGTTCCCATATCAAATCTTTCGATCTCATCAGCTGCCGGTCCCGATAGTTTCACACGGATAAGAGCTTTCGACACCAGGCCCCCGATGATGGCATCGCCCCGCCAGTCTGCGAACAGATCTCCCGAATAAATGACAAGTCCCGAAGGAGCAATGCTGGGAACCCAGTATGCCTCTGGAGTATGGAATTCCGGCCTCGTATCGTGGTCGGGAATGTCGGCACCGGAGTACTGGTTTCCCCAGGAGACAAGCGGCCAGCCATAATTATCACCTTTGATAATCAGATTCAATTCATCGCCATGGCGGGGACCCATTTCGTGAACCCATAAACGGCCATTCCCGTCAAAGGTAATTCCAAGCATATTGCGGTGACCGACTGTCCAGAACGATTTGGCCAGCTCGCCTTTGTTCTGAAAAGGGTTGTCGGGAGGGATTGTCCCGTCATCATTCAGCCGGATTATCTTGCCCAGGTTTCCCGTCCAGTCCTGAGCGGGAGTCTGTTTCTGCCTTTCTCCGGAAGTAATAAAAAGATAGCCACGGGAATCAAAGGCGAGGCGATGGGAATAATGGCCGCTTCCTGTCGCTTTGGGGTCCTGGCGCCAGATAATTTCCAGATCTTTGAGCTCTGCTGCAGATTGATTGATCTGAAGAGCGGCTTTCGCCACGGCGGCGCCTCTTCTTCCCGCTGATCCCGATTCGGCAAATGAAAGATATATTAGACCGTTATCTTCATAGTCGGGGTGCAGAATGACATCTCCCAGGCCGCCCTGGCCACCATATGCGACTGACGGTGTTCCTGAGACTTTTATTCTTTTTTCCGATTGCGTATCATATATATAGAGATTTCCCGGTTTTTCAGTTATGAGAAGCCTTCCGTCGGGAAGAAATGTCATAGCCCAGGGCTCGTAAAAAATCCCGAAATCATCCGCTTTTATCTGTGATCCCGCGTTGCCGTACAGCGTTTGAGAAAAGAGATAAACAGTTGTTGTAAAGATAAATATGATGAATAAATATGTTTGTTTCTTCATGATTCTCTCCTGAGAGTTTCTTTCATCATAAGATACTCAAAAGAGTTAGATGCGGCTAGTATATGTAGGCAGTTGTAATTGTTGTGTGTTTATATCTATTATTCCCTTGTCAGAAGCGAGTTCAGGCGCCCGGATTCTTCAGCTGATTCATCGGCGACATCCTTAATGTTGTTTATCAGCTGTGCAAGATCGGCATTTCCAGCCATTGTTTTTTCCACAGAATCCCGCACCCCTTCGGAGAGAGAAACGAGGTTCTGCAGCCCCGCCTCAACGGATCTCCCCGACTTCTCCTGTTCTCTGGTCAGCTCGTCCAGCCGGGTGGAAAAATCCATGAGGGAGTGCATGGAATCGATAATCCGGCTGCCCGATGTTTTTTCCTCCAGAGTGGACCTGTAGATCCGGGAGATTTGATCAAGAGCGGATTCCGTATCTTCAGCCATTGATGAGAGGGCTTTCTTTACGGATTCGTTTGAATTGACACCGGAGCTGATAAGATTGCTTATCTGGTCTATCGTATCAAAAACTTCAGCTGCTTTTGATGCGGAATTGGAAGCGAGCTTTTTGATTTCCTGAGCCACAACAGAAAATCCCCGACCGGCCGCTCCGGCATGTGCTGCCTCTATGGACGCATTCATGGCCAGAAGGTTGGTTCTCTCGGCTATATCGTTCATGGCGTCGATAATGGAAGTAATCGCTCTGGATTTTTCCTGAATACTCTCTATGATTTTAGTCGAATCCCGAAGGCGGCTTTCGGCG
Source organism: Spirochaeta isovalerica (assembly GCF_014207565.1). Lineage (NCBI taxonomy): Bacteria > Pseudomonadati > Spirochaetota > Spirochaetia > Spirochaetales > Spirochaetaceae > Spirochaeta > Spirochaeta isovalerica. Next base: position 106,856 of record NZ_JACHGJ010000002.1, read on the forward strand.
GAAACAGCTGACTTGCGCAGGTTCTCTGTGAAATCAGTCGTCCGTTTCAGGTCATCCACTGTCTTATCAAAAGATTCCAGAAGCTCTATTGTTACAGCCGAAGTCTCTTTGATATTGCTGTCCTGGGTAGAGATCTGAAACTGCAGATTTTCAAACTCCGATAAAACTTTTGTAATGGCATCGGTGTTTTCCTTAATCCTGAGAAATTGATTCTCAACTGCTCCTGCAATGGCGGCATTCTCCACTTTCAGTTCCTCTGTCCGGTCCGATGCCTTTCGGACATGACTGCTTAAATTCCTGTTCATACCGGCCAGAACCTGGGAAGCATTACTCATTTCATTGAGAAAGTTCATCAGTTTTTCAGTCTTGGCAAGATTGTCGCGGGAGGTCCTGTCCAGGTTTTTCGCGATTGTAATTCCCTCATATGCCAGAGTCATAAACATTGAAATATCAAAGAACAGAATTCCGAAACCCTGTGTGAAAAAAAGGGGTACGATTCTCTGCAGAGAATAGGATGCATCAATGACTCCGGAAATTATACCCACCAGAACACCGGCCAGTATGGGAATAGCCAGACGATTACCCTTGATAACGGCACTTATAGAGATTCCTCCCATGAGGAGAAGCTCTATCACGCCGGGCAGCAGTGACAGGTTGAAAAAATCTTTTACAGCATAGGATGTGGTGCCGAAAACCAGCATGGCCAGACAGCCGAGCACTCCCGGGACAATCACGATTCCCTTGACGATCCGATTGTTAAAAGTTTGAAAGTACTCCAGAAAAAAGAGAGTCAGAAACATAAAGAAAAAAGGCAGCAGGCTCTTTGAGAGTCGGTAGAACTGCTGATGGGGGAAAGTCGGAAAATCAGCTCCCATCTGGAAGAAATAAACTGTCAGGACCAGATTGGCCAGAGCGAAATACAAACTTGCACGATCGTTCCGGTTCATCAGAAAGCGCATCATGTAATAGAGGAAAATAAAACCGGACATGAGTGAGAAAGCCAGGTAGATGTAAATGTTGAGAAAATCGGAGAGCTTCTTTTGAGGATAAATCGAGTCGAAATGATCCAGAAAAGGTTGCTCTATACTGAATTTCCCTCCATCGTTAAATAGGGCGATGACTATGGTATTTTTCTGATCCCAGCGGATCAACCCTTCGGGAATAAGAGCCAGTTTCATGGTACTGAGAGTCGGAGTGTTCGAGTTTTCCAGAAAACCTTCCTGGGCGATAAGCGATCCGTTTAAATAACAGCGCCATCCTTCTTCAAAACGTCCGATGGATAATGTCGGCTTCCTTCCTTGGAAATCCGATGATATGACAATTTCTGTCTTAATTGCTGCAATCTTGGAATCGAGAGAAAACGATCCTCTGAGCTTCTGCGGTTCCCAGCCGCCCTGAGGAATGACCGCGACCGATTCCATAGGCGCTATTTCCCAGTCGCTGATATGCAGGGGTTCCTTGGCTGAGATAATGATTGAAGTAAAAAGCAGGAAAAACAGGAATAGAATCCATTTCGATCGGGATAAGAGTTTCATCCTTCGAGTATAGAGCCCAAGTTCGGCAAAGTCCATGATTTCTTTGGAAGCTGTGATGTTCTGACAGGTCAGTTTTAGACAAGTCAGATAGTGCTCCGCAACAGCTCTTCTTTCAAAAATTCCTGAATATTTCAGTCAGAACGGTATCTATCTCCGGGTTTTCGGGAATGCTGCTCAATTCCGAAGGAACAATACCCGTAAGCCCGGATATCAATGCCTGAAGATACCATCGGCTCTTTACATCTTCATGAATAACGCGTCCGTTTTCGACAAGAATGTCCAGATCGACTGTCCGCGATTCGTATGGATCGCTGCCTCTGGTTCTTCCGCAGTCCGATTCAATCGCTTTGAGTAGACTATTCAATTCAGATTTCGGCATTTCCGTTTCAAGTGCAACGGCTCCATTACGATAGGGCGATTGATTTTTCTGCTTTTCCGGAGTTGTAATATAGACAGGAGAAGTGTCGCTGATGCGAATTCCTGCAATGTTATGTAGTTTTCTTATTGCTGCGGGGAGGTAGATCAGGGGGGAAATATTCCCGCTGATTCCAACAATGAAAGTCTGACTCTTCCGCTCCCTTTCGATTGAGACTCCCACATTCCTGGTAAACCGCAAGGCCCCCGGCTTCTCAACCCGGACCTTGACTGAACGGCAGTGAATATCCTCGAGGCAGAGACCGGCAATCTTTTCGGCCATTGTTTCAATAAGCTGGAAAGATGACGATTCCACAAAGCGGATTATCTTTTTTGTTATACTTTTGTAGTTTAACGCATCGTCGATAGAGTCGGAGATAGCGGATTTTTTAAAATCTCCCGACATTTCAATATTAATCAGCACATCCTGTTTATTGATTCGCTCTTCATCGTTTATTCCGATGATGCACCGCACCAGAAGGTCTGTAACTGTTATGATATCATTATTAAGTCTTGATAAATCCATATACTAAGTATAACGGATACAGTTCGGCAATCAATGGTTCAGAAGTCGATATAATCGATCAGTTGATAACAGCACATGAGAAAACTGTCAGAAAATAACAGCTCTGATCAACAGATGAATATAAGGAAAAGCGTTGTGGTTATAGGTTTTCGCTGGATTTCTGATAGACAGGAAGAATGGGATTGCAAGGAGAAAAGTCTTTGTCCTTTAGTCTCTTCAGGGGCTATTGACGGAGCTCTTTTCAATCCTTTCATATGATTTTTTGAAACGGCTCAATAAAGGACTGATAATCAGTCCTGATTTGTATTCTCATAAGCCGCTTCGACTTGTTCGGTTTCAGGTTCTATACCCAGATATCCATTTATAAGATCCTGTTCATCCCTTTCGCCTTCTTCGGTTCCCTTGCGCTCTTTGCGCAATCTCTTTTCTTCCTGGCGTTTCTGTCGTTTTATTTCTTTCTGACGTTTGTCAGATGAGTAATTATGCCTGGCCATTAACGGCCTCCTATCTGAAGATTAAATATAAAAAAAAGGACCCTTAAGATCCTTTTTTATTTTCGGGAGTTAATTAGTACCGACGGTTATTTCCCCGGTTATTTTCTCTGTCTTCAGCTTCGTTGACTCTGATATTACGTCCGTCAAGTTCCGTTCCGTTCAAGGCGGAAATTGCCGCTTCAGCTGCACTGCTTTCAGCCATTTCAATAAATCCGAATCCTTTTGACCGGTTAGTGTTCCTGTCAATGATGATTCTGGCAGAGAGTACCTCGCCATACTGAGCAAAACAATCGCCCAGTTCCTGATCTCCAGTATTCCAGCTAAGATTACCTACATAAATTTTATTTGACATATTGTCTCCTGTTCCGGATTTTTTCCGGGTTTTAATGATTTTTACGGAATGATTATTGAATTTGTGGGAATCGGGAATTGAAGACAGGAAACAAATAAAATCAGTAACTTTGAAAACAATATAACGGTTCTACAGATAAAAATTATCAAACTGTATGCTTCACTATAAATGTTTCAGTTTTAAATGTCAACGAGTCCGGGTTAATTCCTATCAGCTTTTAGTGCTATAATGTGATCGTCTCTGCCCTCTGCTTCTGTAGAACAGACTCTATCCTCATCTTAACGTTATCCCTTAGCTCTCTGGTTTTTTTAAACTCATCACTGGGAATCGCTTTAAGAACTTCCACTTTAATCTTGAGGAATTTCGTAAAAATAAAGCCTTTTATAATTTCGGTTTCTGAATAGGTCAATGCCACAGGGAGTATGTCGCATTTCATTTTTTTAGCGAGAAGAAACCCTCCGTCAAGGAATTTCCCCAGCCCCTGTCCTCTGCTTCTCGTTCCCTCCGGAAAAATCATTATCGAATTTCCAAGGGCCAGATTCTCTTCGCAGGACCGCATCATTTTTAACTGGCTTTTCTGATCGGTACGATTAATAAAAATCGTTTTATTGAGGACCATATTCCACCCTATAAATGGAACCCGCCGCAAGGATGCCTTGGAAATCCATTTAAAATGGATAAAGAGAAGATGAAGCGCCGGAATGTCCAGGAGAAATGAATGATTAGGTGTAATTATATATGTTTTTTTCGGATCAATATTCTCTTTCCCGGTAATTTCAACGGAGACAAATGGATTTAGCCAGATAAACAGAGAGCCCCAGATATTGGCAATAAACTGGAGCAAACGCAATCGTTTGTCAAAAAGTACTGTAAGACACCAGACTGAAAAAGACAGGGGAAACATTACGAGCACGATGGCCGGAATTGCAATCATCCAATAGAGCAAAGATAATATTAAATGCAAAAGCACCTCCGATGATTCCCGGAGTATAGCAGAAAAACAACCTGTTAACCAGAGGATTTCCCTTTGAGATCAGTCTCTTTTTTCAATCCTCCCATCGGCAAACCGGGCAAACCGGAATGTCTCAAGTCCGTGTACCGGTTCCGGGCTGTCCCATGGCCAGCCCCCGAATTGGGTCTCCCGATAGTCTGAATATGTCTGGTAGATTTCATCTTCCGTATTCATGACAAAAGGTCCGCTCTGGACAACGGGCTCATTCAGCGGAATCCCTTGAAGAAGAAGTAAACAGCTCTCATTTTCAGAATCTGTATTCTCTAAGCAAAGAGAAGATTCGGATTCCGTCGTAAAAGAATGATTTTCCGGTATATCCGTATCCCCGGTTTTTAATCCTTTTCCCTTATAATAATAAAGGGCTCTTTCTGCTCCTGAAGTATTTTCCGGGAGATTCCACCGGGCTCCGGGTTCAATTGTAATTATCCAAATGGCAACATTGTTTGCTGGATCACTGGCCCAGGAATCAGGTGGGGGAGAGAGGGCTTTCTCCTCATTTAGAGAACCGGCAATAATGCGAATGGAAGTTTTATTTCCCCTCTCATCGATCTCCTGCAGGACAGGAATGTCCTCATTCCAGAACATCCTGTAATAGGGTTCCACAAACTTGGATTTTCGGGGCAGGTTCAGCCAAACCTGAAAAAGATGAAGGGTATTGGGCTTGTCTTTGAAAATACAGGGAAACATCTCGCTATGCTGGATTCCGCTCCCGGCGGTCATCCATTGGACATCTCCCTGACCATAACGGCCGCCGGCGCCAAGCGAATCGGAGTGGTCCACAAAGCCTTCAAGTACAATGGTTACTGTCTCGAAACCTCTGTGAGGATGCACGGGAAAGCCGGGGACATTCCTGCCGTGGTACATTCTCCAACCATCTTTAATTGTGAAATCATTTCCCATAAGCCTGTCCCGGAGCGATGCATCGGGGCCCTGTTGATCATTCCCTTTTGGAAAATGATCGTAATGATGAGCGCAGAACAAAAAAGGATCATAGGTTTTCCAGTGAAAATCGAGGGGTTTTAGATTGCTGATTATTTCTTTCATTTTGACATCTCCGATAAAGGGTCGCTAAGTCAAACATAGTTTTTTTTATGCTGTTTTAAAAGGATGAAATCTATTTTTCCACCAAACAGAACATCAGGGAGTTTTTTCTTGAAGTTGGTCTTTACAGTATGAGAAAAGAAGTCTCTTTTCCTTTTGCATGGCAAAATCTCCTGGACTATAATTCTATTCAGGAGTGATTTAAATATGTCAATTAAATTGAAAGCCTACTCAGATTCTTCCTATGAAATAAAACTCAAGGCTCCGGTCGCTGCGATTCTCGAATCGGTCGTCGCCATACTGCTTCTGCCTTTGTCTATCGTGCAATTCGCATCGCGTCAGCCTGTGCAGGGCGCAGCAATTTTATTTCTTGCGGGAATTTTCCTCTTCTCTTTAGTTTTGCTTTTCAAAGGGCGCTATGATTTTTCCGTAAGGCTTTTACTTCTTGCCGCTTCCATAGTCATGTTTTTAAATCAGGTTTTCCTCCAGGGCTATAATAACGCATTGGTTTTTCCCCAGTACGCATTGCTTCATTTGACTGTGCTGGTTCTGGTCGCTTTTCTCATCCGGCAGACCCGGGTTTTTATCACCTATCTCATTGCATCGGCAATCACGTTCTGGGGGTACATATTTTTTGTCGTTTTCAGCGGACAGGCCGCAACGGTTGATTTCCCCTTGTTGTCCCAGATTGATATAGCCGGATTTACCTATATCATATGCGTTCTGGTTCTGTTTCAGATCAAGAGGATTTTTAATTCCGTAAGCGATGATGCGCAACGGCAGTTCGCTCTCAGCGAAGAAAACCGACAGCAATTAAGCCGCATTATGAAAGAAGCCGCCGATCAGTTGAACAATACCAGAGGGCTGAAGGCCGAGGTGGAATCAACCCAGAGCGCCACGAGCAGGATCGGTGGTCTCGTAGAGGGCATCCAGGGGCTTACATCTGAACAGAGGGACATATTTGAATCCATGGTTTCCTCCCTTTCTCAACTGGAGGAAAGCATGAGTTTGCTGTCGCAAAGGGCGGAGGAGCAGAGTGCCAATGTTACCCAGTCCGCCGCGGCCATTGAGGAGATGGTCGCATCTATCGGCAATGTCTCCAAGGTTATAGAGTCGCGGAACAGCAGTGTCGAATCGCTGATGTCAAGTTCTGTCAACGGGGCCCAGATGATCAAGCAGACCGAGACGTCTTTCCGCGATGTCGTGGAAAGGATCGGCGGAATACGGGAGATTACGGGACTTATCAGCAGCATAGCCGCCCAAACGAATCTTCTGGCTATGAATGCCGCTATAGAAGCCGCCCATGCCGGTGATACGGGACGGGGCTTTGCCGTTGTCGCCGATGAAATCCGGAAACTTGCGGAAAACAGTTCCGCCAATGCAAAAGACATCGCGGACAACCTGAAAGAGCTGATCGGCAGTATAGAAGCCACAGGCACGCAAGTCTCCCAGACGGAAGTCTCATTTTCCGAAATTCAGAATGAAGTGACACAGGTCTCAAACGCCATGAAAGAAATAGCTTCCAGCACCAGAGAGCTGGATAACGGCAGCGATGAAATCCTTCGGGCCACAACCAGTCTCAGCGAACTGACAACCAATGTCATGGAATCGGTACGAGTTGCCGATCGAGATATCCTTACCATTTCCGGTAAGATTTCAGAAGGCAGAGAGACTTCCCGAAAGCTTAATAGTGAAGCCGATGATATTGTGAAAGAGTCTTCGAGCATAGTTCAAGCTTCTTCTCAAATCCTGGAAATGGCCAAGTCTCTTACCGAGCAATCGGAATCGCTTAACTCTCAGATAGGTAAAGAACCGTAATTTTGAAGAGGAGCATAGATTGATGTCAAGTGAGAAATTACCGGTCCGCTCTTTTCCAATTATATATTGGTAAGATCGGAACCGGCGGTTTTTGCTCCGGTTGTTATCTCTTATATCAGCTTTTTTTAACGCGCAGAGTGTTGTGTATAATCATACCGTGAGCTTCGGATTCGATAATCTCATCGATTTCCTTTTTTTCAATATCCAGATCGACCCGGCCGGTTACGTGAATCTCATTTTTTTTCCAAAAAAGAAATCCGGAAGTTTTAATTTCAACTGAAACATGTGAAGGGTCATTGATATTTTTATTGCTTCTGATTCGCGATAATACTGTTCTCTTTATTTTTTCCTGAGTGTTACCCATATTCTCTCCTGTTTTTTCTATATATATCCATTTGGCAGTGAGTAATGATTGCAGACTTAAAAATTACTGTAATCTAACAAGTAGAATATGTTTGATAATGAAGTGGAATGCAAAAACTATAATAAAGTTTATGTCCATGTAGCGTTAATTGTCAAGGAATATGTCATTTTCATGGCCTGCGTGCCTGGGAAAAAACTACTTTTGCAGATTGCATTTCATTATTTCCTCTCTGACCTGGGGGATCAGATTCGGCAACACGCTGAATCGTGTCAAACCGATTTTTAATATAGATGAAATGTATTCCCTGTCTCCGGCTATCTCTCCGCAGATCGTGCAATCCTTTACAGCATCCCGCGACTTCTCTATCATTCCTTTAATGGAACCGTATAGAGTCTCAAATCCCATGTCGAAATATCCGGCTACGGCTTTGTTTTCCCTGTCCGCCGCCATCGTGTACTGAAAAAGATCATTGGTTCCGATACTGATAAAATCTGAGGTTTCCAGAATGGAATCAAAGTTGAATACGGCTGCCGGTGTTTCTATCATAGCGCCGACAGGAATTTTTTCTCCGCCTTTTATTCCGCTTACTATTTCGCGAACCTCTATAACTTCCGAAGGGACAGAGACCATGGGCAGCAGAATCTTTATCGGCACTTTCCTGTTAAACCGGATACAGGCTTCCAGTTGGGTCTGAAGCAGATTTCTGTGTTTCAGTAAAAATCGGATTCCCCTCAGTCCCAGAGCGGGGTTGATCTCGTTTTTGAAATCCAGATAAGCGGGTGTTTTGTCCGAGCCAATGTCAACCAGGCGAATTGTAATCTCTTTCACAATCATATGACTGAAAATCTCTTCAAACTGTTTCAGAAGAAAGCGCTCGTCGGGGATGGTTCTGCTGGTCAAATAAATATTCTCCATACGGAACAAGCCTATACCATCAGCTCCCGAATCCGATGCGGCGATTGCCTCTTCCCTGCTGGAGACATTGGCCAGGAGCGATATTTTATGTTTCCTATACTCAAGAGGTTTGCCGGGCGCCATATGCCGGGCGCGGGAGGATTCATGCAATAGGATTCGATTCCTGTATTCCTCGATCAAACGGCCATCGGGATTGATAATGCAGGTGTTTTCGTCGCTGTCCACAATAGCCTGTTTGAGATTGGGCAGCATTTCGATTTTATCCTGGATTGTCACATAGGGAATATTGAGCGCCCGGGCCAGAATCGCCGAATGGGAGCCCCGGCTTCCTTCAACGGTTATAATCGCTTTTACGTTTTTTCTGTCGAGGAAAACCGTATCGGAAGGTAAAAGCCTTCTGGAAACCAGAATCGTGTCTGGAGGCAGAGAGGAGAGGATATTGTCTTCTCTGCCCTGCAGTTTTTTTATGACCCTTCCGGCGATATCCCTGATATCCTTTGCCTTTTCCGATCTTTCCTTGTCTTCGAAGAGAAGAAACCGCTTTTCCAGTCTTCGGAATATATCCCTGACAATGATTTCGCCATTTAATAATTGTTCGTTCAGCTCGTTTTCAATATCAATGAATAATGAACTGTCCTGTAAAATCAATTTATGAACGAGAAAGATGGCTCCATGCTCCCTGTTAATTTCCTTTTCGATCGAGCTCTGCATCCTGGTCAAATCATCGATAACCGAATTAATCGCCCTTCTTATCCTCTCCAGTTCAATCTGCGACTCTTCCGGTTTGATATCGTACTGACTGATCTGATTGGAAATAATGTCTCTGTAAATAAAAATATTACCTATTGCACAGCCCGAAACTATTGTCTCGCAATTGATTTTAAGATTACCCTTTTGGTATTCGGATGGAGCAGTTTCTCCATTCTGCGCAAGAATTTCGCTTTTACCATCCCTGGAAAGAGCAATCAGATTTCTTCCCCCGGCCTTGGCTTTATAAAGGGCTTGATCAGCGGCGCCGATCAACTTCTCATAATTGTTGCTGTAACTGCTGCCGTAAGCTGCGACGCCCATGCTGACGGATATGCTTTTTTCTATCTCTCCGCAGGGAGTCTTGTTCAGCAGCTCAAGTAATTTGCGTGAAATCCTTCCGGCACCTTTAATATTTGTCTGGGGAAGCAGGACGATAAATTCATCTCCTCCGAAGCGGTACAGGTTATCCAGTTTCCTGAGATTACCAATTATCAGAGAAGCAAAAAACTGCAGAACATGGTCGCCGGTCTGGTGTCCGTAGGAGTCATTGATGTCTTTGAATTTATCCAGATCTATCAGAATTATGGAAAATGTTATGCCGTATCTGTAAGCGCGATCGATTTCCTTCTGCATATCGATTAAGAGCTGCTCAGCAGAGAAAGCTTTGGTCTTGCTGTCCGTAATAGCCTGTCTTGCCATTTGCCTTATGAAATTTCCCATATTTTCCATGATAGGTTTGTCTTCCAGATCAGCTGAGTCAACATAGTCCATCGCCGCGAGTTCAAGCCGAATCGGCCTTCCGAGCCTCGTTTCCATGTTTTTCCGATGAGATGAAATGCTAAGGCATATTTTTTCCGCCAGAGTGGGATCGTCAACTTCCGTATATGTCAGTAAAAAGAGGATTTCAGGATAGTACCGGCTTCCGAGATTCTGGGAAATCTTTTCTATATCTCTTTTCTGGATTTCTGAGGCATCCCCTCCCGAACAAATGATTTCCAGAAGATCTCCGGAGATTTTAGGATGAGCAATATTCTTTACACCCTCAAATCCATTAATATATGCCATTAAGTTCATTATAGTTGAAATCTGCTGATACGCGGGGATTTATCACCAACAGGTGGATCTTACTTCTGAAAAAGAGTATTTTCCGCTTTCCTGAGTAAATCGGGGAAATTCCCTTTGCGGTAATTTTTGAACCAGCCTTTCAGAATGAGAAGACCGCCAAAACATATGGCGTTATTGCTGAACAGCCGGGAATGCCAGAAACGGAATGCTTTCTGGATGTATGTAATTCTTCCGCTTAATATCGTCAAAACAGAAGGGAAGATAATCAGCGGGAAGTCGATTATAATATTTTTGATGCATCTCGCCAGGAACCCCCTTTTATAGAATCTTTTCATAAGATTTCCCATTGCTTTCTGAATCTTCTCGGGAGAATATATTCTGTTCTGGAAATACAAGGGATACTGGCCGTCATAATATTGCCATCCTATCTGTTCTATTGGAAAGAGCTGGTTGTTCTTTTGAAGTCTCTTCCTCAAGTCTGTTCCGGGGAGCGGGATGGCCAGCAGAAGCTGCAAAGAGTCAATCCGGCTGTTTTTTATGAATTTCCAGAAGGTTTTTTCATATTCTGCCAGAGAATAGGGCGGAGGGGTAGCGTTGTTCCGCGGATAGGAGAAAATGAACATGCCGTGAATCCGGACGCCCTGACGCTTGAATGAACGGGTAAGCCTCAGCATCTCTTCAGAGTGGTAGCCTTTATTCATTTGCTTCAGGTCGCTGTCGACAGGAGACTCATAGCCGATGCAGACCATGGAGACTCCGGCTTTTTTTAAAGCTCTCAGATAGTTTTCCGATCTGGCATCGGTCAGCCTGGTCTGTATCGTCAGAGATAATTTTTTTCCGATTGATTGCTGGTATAGAGCGAAGAGTTCCAGGAATCGTATTGCCCTTTCCATGTTCGAGGCGAAATGATCGCTCACATCAAAGAATTCTCTGGCATTGTATGTTTCCACAAGATATCTAACTGTATTTATCAGATATTCAGGGGAACAGCTTCGGGATCGGCCTTTCACGGCGCAGAATTCACAATTCATATTGCATCCCCTGGTGCTGATTATCGGGAATATTTTCATGCTGGCGAATCGCAGAAGATGATAATCGGGCACCGGCAGCTTGTCCAGTTCATCGGGTTCCGACCTGTTCCCGTTTCTTTCCAGAAGTCCATTCCTGAGATACCCGATTCCTTTTACGGTATTCCGGGAATCGATACTGTCGATATTCTCCAGAAATTTCCTGATGCTTATTTCTGCTTCTCCGAAGAATACATAATCGAGCCCGCTTTTCAGAGCTTCAACGGGAAGGTTCTCAATATGCTTTCCGCCTGCTATGGTTAGCGCTCCCATCGATTTATAAAGTCGGGCCAGTTCATACAATCTGGGAATTGATGATGAAATGGAACCATAGAATCCGACAATCTCTGCCGGGGTTTCCTCCTGCAGCTTCTTATGATCAAGTTCCCCCCTGCTGTTTTGGGGAAAGAACTTGCCGTGGAGATTGTTCTCATCAATCACTTCCGCATCCCAGCAGTCAAGTCTCACAGCATTCGTTGCTACCAGAAGAGGGCCGATGCTTGTCGTCACTTTAGAGGCATTCGTATATATATTGAAATGGGGAAAACGGGGAATGATAATCCTTAATAATCTTCGTTTCTTAAGTACCATGACTTTCAACTCATAATTAGTGGATTTTCATAAATGACAAGCCGGATCTATTCCATTAGATTAGGAGCACCTTCTTTATAAGTTACTCACAAAAGAAGAGAATACCAAATATAATCAGAAAAATATATTTTCTATTTTTTTTCAAACCATTTGTTGGAGCCGTAGAGGGTTATCTCGCATTCCGGGCAGAGACCGTGTGTGAACAAGGCTTCAGAATGTTTTTCGATATATGTTTCCAGTTCCTGCCATTCCCCTTCACTGTCTTTTATTTTTTTACATTTGCTGCATATCGGGAGAAGCCCTTCCAGAATTTTAGTGCGTTGCTCCTGCCTTTCGATTTTTTCCTTTATGTGAGTAATATCTCTTTCCGTTGTGGCAATTGAAGTGATATTCCCTGAATTATCTTTAAGACAAGTGATCGAAAGCCAAACGTCGAGTACTCTTCCGTCTCTTGTTTCTCTTGTAGATTCGAATGATTCAATATACTCCCCCGATCTGATAAGGTTTAGATAATTAAGCATTTCAGCCTGCTTTTGAAGCGGTACGATTTGAGAGATATTCATCTGAAGAGCTTCCTTTTCTGAATAGCCGTACATCTTTTCAGCCCCTTTGTTCCAGGCCAGAATCTCCCCGTACAGGTCTTGAACAGTTATCGCGTCATTGGAATCATGAAGTATCACAGCGAGGCGGCGTAGATCCCATTCATTTGTAAAATCCATAGACTCCCCCTGTTATTATACTCTGATTCTTCTAACCTTTTTGAAATAAATACATTTTAAGCATAGAATTATTATAATCAAAGGAGCAAATGACAATATGGTAAAATTTGTTTTCGGACTCATTATCGGTTTAATTTGTGTTATCTTCTTTTTTCAAAACGGAGATATGAGCCAAATCAATTTCTTAAACTGGACACTCGCTCTCCCCCAGTATCTGATAATGATGATATTTTTTGTCTCGGGGATTTTTCTCGGATGGCTGCTAACCAGTCTCGTTTCTCTTAAAAAGCGCAAGCGGAAAAAGTCAGCTGATCGGCCTTAAGCGGAGGTCCTTCTGCCTAATTTCCGGATTCTGCTACGTTGACTCGTAAATTCTGGCCATCGAAATCCAGTCCGTTGTAAGCAAAAATCGCTGTTTCCGCAGCATTGACATCTTCCATTTCGACAAACCCGAAACCTTTCGATTTGTTGGTCCGACGATCGGTGATGATATTGGCAGATAAAACTTCACCGTACTGGGTAAAGAGGTTGGTCAGATTGTTCTCTGTGATATTGCAACTGAGGTTGCCTACATAAATTTTTTTCGACATAGAGTCTCCTGTTCCGGGATTTTCCGGTTATGATTGATTATTTACTGAATGATTATTGAAATTGCAGGAAACGTGAATTGATGACAGGAAACAAATGACTTAGTAACTTTGAAACAATAGAGCGGTTCTACGTATAAAAATATCAGACTGTGAAGAGACTATATGTCCTATTGGGGCTAATGTCAACGTTTCGGAACCGGTTTGGTCTTTCATTCTTTGAATTCACGGAGAATGTCGATCCTGAATTTACGGGGAACTTTATCATGAATTGACCTTTCAAGCGTTTCGCCTCCCGTCGCTATTTTATGGAGAAGGCTGTTGCTTATTACGTTATTGGGTGGCCAATTCAATTTCTCGGCATACTTTTCTCTTATTTCGTAGAGAGAATCGAAAGTGCGCTTCTGCTCTTTCGTCAGTTTTTTGTACTCTTTTTTTCTTTTTATTCCAGGTATGGGGTTTATCTTAACTTTATTGTCCCTGGTCACCAGCCTGCGGATATAGTCTTCGAGCAACCCTCTCCGGCTGAGCTGCTCCATTAATTCATCCTTGAGTTTAAAAAGGTACTGAACATCCTTCAGAGCATATTCCAGAGCCTCTTCCGCAATGGGACGGATCGTCCAGTTATGCTTCTGGAATTTTTTCTTCTGCGTGATTGTGATATTCAAATACTTTTGAATCATGGCGTCCAGGCCTCGAATCTGTCCTTCCAGGATATATACCGGATCGGCCAGATCCAATATCGCCTGAATCTCAATATCATATTTTTTGAACACAAGAGCTTTGTCCGACTGAGCGTCATAAAAGATTTTCACTATATTTGTCGATTCCAGGAGCATCTTCAACTCTCTTGTGCTGATATGAACCGGATCAATCAGGAAATAGTTTTTTCCATCAAAAATCTGGATCAGACATAATGATTCGCCGTATTGGTGAAGAGAAAATTCTCCTTCAAAATCCATGGCAAGAGTGTGAATCTGCTCAGAGAGCAAATAACTCCTGAACTTCTGTATCTCTGAATCCGTTTGTATATACCGGTATTTTGTCAATTTATTGCCCCATTTCTGATTCTTGTGTTCGATACAAAGACTGCTGTTCTTCTTTATAAAAACGCCCCGGAAAACTGTAGAAAAAGACATGATAAGTGCTAAGAAAATGAGCTGAGTGAAATTCTGAAGAGTCAAACAGAATTTCCGGGCTCTCCGCATAACAGTTTCCTGTTTCCCGGAGTATAACAGAATGACGTGACAGTAACCAGACCGTCAGAATGCCAAAGGGTTTTATCATTATATCTGTTGGATATGAATAGCTACCTGACGCCTTAAATGGCAATGACAATAAAACTTACCGGATATCTCTTTGCGTTTTTTACAGGGCTGTGATTCACGGGAAATACACTCCTGCTGAAAGGATAAAGCATCGATTTTAGCCTGGATTAAATCATCAAACATATTCTTGATGCAAAAGTAGTTTTTGTCACATTGTTCGGTCTCTCTCAGCTGATTTAATAGCTCTCCCAGTTCATTTCTCGTCATTATTGAATAAATTATCACAGCATGTATAGCACGTATATAGGGAAAATTCCTATATTATTTCAGCTTCAGAAGCTCTTTGTTCTGAAGAAATCTAAGCCCTTTCTCAGTCGTTGATCATCGCTTTGAAACGGCGTCCTTTCACCTGTCCTTTCTCAAGCATTTCGATAGCCTTTGAAGCAACGGTTCTTTTTACGGCAATAAATGTCAGGTAGTCCTGGCGGTCGATTTTACCCACATCATCTCCGCTGATGCCTCCGCTGCAGGTTAAGGCGCCGAGCACATCCCCCGGGCTGATTTTATTCTTTCTGCCTCCGTTGATGGAGAGGGTAATCATAGCAGAATCGGGGAACTGCCCCCCGTCGCCATCGGTTTCGGGAATCTCTTCGAACCGGGGTTGAATTTTATCCAATCTGAAATCTTCGCCGGGCTGGATCAGGGAGAGAGCCAGTCCCTCTTCTCCGGCCCGCCCCGTTCTGCCAATTCTGTGAATATAGGTTTCCCCTTCGAAGGGAAAATCGTAATTGATAACAGCGCCCAGATTTTTTATATCCAGACCTCTGGCTGCCACATCTGTCGCCACCAGGACATTGCAGCTGCCGTTTGCAAAACGGATGAGCACTTCAGTCCGTTCCTTCTGTTCCAGGTCTCCGTTGAGCATGAGGGAATGAAGTCCCGCATCGGTAAGAGCTCTGTTCACTTTCCGGCAAACATCTTTTGTGTTGCAGAAGACGATTACGTTGCCAGGCTGGAAATGATTGAGAAGAGAGAGCAGAGCTTTAACTTTATCCATGTTGGCAGCATGATAAAACATTTGTCTTATAACTGTGGAATCGTGTTCCCTGTCAACGGCAAGTTCGACGGGGTTGTTCTGTATGGACCGGCTCAGTTTTTTCACATCTTCGGGAAAAGTCGCGGAAAAGCACAAAGTCTGACGTTTCGCCGGGGCGTAGCTGATAATTTCTCTTATGGGATCTATAAAACCCATATCCAGCATTCTGTCGGCTTCGTCCAGCACCAGAGTACGCAATTCTTTAAGCGAAAGAGATCCTCTTTCCAGCAGTTTCAGGACTCGACCCGGTGTGCCGACGATTATATGGGCTTCATGGCTGAGTGAGTGTTCCTGCTTATACAATGGCAGTCCGCCTGTTATTTTTAAGATCTTTATATTGTGTTGAAAGCGGGCAATCTTTCTCAGCTCCTCAGAGACCTGTTCGGCAAGCTCTCTCGTCGGGCATAGAACCAGCGACTGCACCCTGAACCGGCTGACCTTCAGATTCTGTAACAGGCCGATACCGAAAGCTGCTGTTTTTCCGCTGCCCGTTTTCGCCTGGGCCAGAACATCATAACCTTCCAGAACCGGAAGTATGGACACCTCCTGCACAGGGGTCATGTTTATGTATTTCAGCGTTTCAAGATTGTTCAGCATGGCTTGGGAAAGGGGCAGTCCGGAAAATGGTTTCATAAGGGGCAACCTATCATACTTAATCTGTCAAATACAATGATCCCCATAGCCAGCTATATACAATTGTGAAGGAAAACTGTAGAAAGAGACCCTATGAGCAATGATAAATCCATGTCCGCTGTTTTTTCTGATTTGAAACTATCTGAAGAGCTTCAAAGAGCAGTAAAAGCACAGGAATACGATGAACCCTCTCCCATTCAAATTGAAACTATCCCCGTAGTGCTGTCGGGATGGGATATTCTGGCCGCATCCCAGACCGGCACAGGCAAAACGGCTGCCTATGTTCTGCCGCTTCTCGATCTATTAAATAAATGCGGTGAAGCCCGGGCCAATCATATGAAAGCCCTTGTGCTGGCTCCTACCAGAGAACTGGCGGCTCAGATCTACGAAAGTATTGTAAATTACGGCCGGTTTATGGATTTGAAATCAACCGTTGTATACGGGGGGAAGAAAATCAATCCCCAGATGATCAGAATGACAAAGGGGATGCATATACTCGTTGCGACGCCGGGAAGGCTGCTCGATTTATACAGGCAGAACGCCGTCAGGTTTACCGATCTCAAGTACCTGGTTCTCGATGAAGCCGACCGGATGCTGAATCTGGGATTTTCAGAAGAGATAAAGGAAATTCTGAATCTCCTTCCCCGAAAACGACAGACATTGATGTTCACAGCGACTTTTACGGACGAAGTTCGATCTCTGGCCAGAAAACTGGTGAATAATCCGGTTGAGATATCCGTTAATCCCGAAGAAATAACAGTGGAGTCGGTTACCCAATGGGTATATCCTGTTGATCATTTAAGAAAGACAGCTCTGCTTATTCAACTTATGGGGGATATATCGCCTGAAAAGGTCCTCGTATTTACAAAGACGAAAAACAGAGCCGACCATCTGGCTCAAAAACTGGAAAAAGCCGGATTCAGTGCTGCTGCCATTCATGGGAATAAAAGTCAGGGGAATCGGACAAGGTCGCTGGAAGACTTTAAAAACGGAAAGGTCACAGTACTTGTTGCAACAGATCTGGCTGCAAGGGGGCTTGATATTAACTGTCTTCCCTTAGTGGTGAATTTTGATCTGCCTCATTTGAAAGAAGACTATATCCACAGAATAGGCAGAACCGGCAGGGCCAGTTCCAAAGGCCAGGCTATTTCTTTTGTCTCCAGGGAAGAGTTTAAGACGCTGGCGGATATTGAACGACTGACAAAACAGGTTATCGATCGTATTACTGTTCCGGGATTTGAAATGGAACTCCCTTTACCTCCTTCCAAACTTGACATGCGGCCATTTAAAACCAGGAAACCGAAGAAGAAAAAAACTGAGTTGTTGTAAATATCAGAAAGTATTCGATTGTTTTTTAATATGTTATAATTAAAAAATGAATAATCGGATAATTGTTCTTACCATTTTTCTGATTCTCCTTTCTTTTTCCGGTTGCATGACCCTGAAAGTCAGTGATCTTGAAGCAATAGACAGAAATCCAGGATGGAACGGAGATAAATATGTTCATCTTGATGCCGGCTGGATTCAAGGTGAAGAAGATTCTGATGAAACGTGGGTCTGGAAAGGAATTCCCTATGCCGCTCCTCCCGTAGGTGATCTCCGTTGGAAGGCCCCCCGACCTGTAGAGCCATGGAATGATGTAAGAAAGACGGTTCGTTTTGCACCTAAGGCCACTCAGTTTATTCCTCTCCTGAAGGGTCCTGTTTCCGGGGAAGAGGATTGTCTGTATCTGAATATCTGGCGGCCGAAAACACTTGAGCAGAATCTACCAGTTTATGTCTGGATTCACGGAGGAGGAAACTCAATAGGAAGTTCTACGTCCGATGATTACCTCGGTTATGCGCTGGCATCGCGATCAAATGCCGTTTTCGTCTCAATCAATTACAGGCTAGGTCCGCTTGGATGGTTCAGACATCCCGCTTTACAGACAGATAATAAACTGGACAATTCTGGAAATTACGGACTTCTGGATATCATAGCGGCACTGCGCTGGATCCGGGATAACATCGAAGGATTCGGTGGAGATCCGGGTAATGTAACATTGAGTGGAGAGTCCGCAGGAGCCAACAATACCCTGGCGCTTATGCTGAGCCCGGAAGCCGACGGTTTATTTCATAAAGCCATTGTTCAAAGCGGGTACAGACGTTCTGTCAGTACCGGTGAGGCGGAGAAACATTCGATGGATATCGCGGCATATCTGATCGAAAAGAACGGACTGGAAAAGGAACAGTTAAGTTCCGAAGAAATAAAGAAGTTGTTGCTTGAAAGCTCTCCGAAAGACCTTTTTAAATTTTATGAACCGGGCATTACAGGGATGATCGATAACCCCTATCATATTGAAGACGGTTTCGTATTTCCCGAAGGAGGGTTCAGCCGTTTCGATACCGGAGATTATCCCAATAAAGTTCCGATGATTGTCGGGAGCAACAAGGATGAAATGAAGATGTTTCTCTTCTTTGACTCTACTATTGATTGGAAGAGCGACCTCTATCAATATGTATCAGAAATTGGAAGTCTCAGGTTTAAAGAAGAAGGCGTCGACAGCATCGCCGCTGCAATAAACAGAAATTCAGGGCCTCCGGTTTATGCATACCGTTTTGACTGGGGAAGTCCGGATGAAGAGGAAGAGAGTCCGCTGCCCGGAAAAAGGGGGCAAAGACTCGGAGCTTTTCATACTCTCGAAATACCATTCTTTCTGGGACTTGATACAATAAACGGTTCATTATTCACTTCTCTTGTTTTCAATCGACATAATGAAGAGGGTCGTAGAAATTTAACCGGTACAATTATGGATTACACAGCGAATTTTATATGGAATGGATCTCCTGATAGGGGCAGGCCGGTTCCTCTGGACTGGCCTGTCTGGGATGAGGAAAACAGGTATCTTGTTTTTAACACGAAAGATGATAAAGCCGTAATTACAACCGATGACAAAATTATTACTAGAGATGAGAGACTTAATCAGCTGAAATCAGAGCTCGGTCCCGGGGAATATGCTGAGCTACTTGAAAGAACGGAATAATAATTTTATGAGGGATATCCCCAAAATTCCCATGCTGTTGATTCTATTGGGAGGAGAGATTCTGGTTTCGGCTTCAGTCATCTTTATCCGTTTGTCTACAATCGATCCGGTTTTACTCGCTTCCTTTCGAATGCTGGTTTCCGTCCTTTTTCTTCTTCCTTTTTTTTACGTCCGGGAATTGAAGCGGGATCATGAAGGGGGCGGTCCATTTTACAAACCAATCTTTTTATTGATTTTCAGTCAGCTCTCTTCAAAAAAATCCTTTATCAGCCCAATTGTCTCCTGATTCTTCTCTTCAAAGGGAAAATGCCCGCAATTCTCAATTATTTCCAATCTGGCATGATTAAGGATTTCTGAATATTTTCTGCTGGACTCTACAGGAATGGGATCAAAATCACCATGGATAATTAGTGTTCTGGTATCAATATTCCGCAGCTCATTATAGATATTGTAGTTATCCAGTTCTTTTTCCAGAAGATTGCTGATTGTCTGCAACTTCATTATATCTTCAAAGGTAAAAGATGCTTTTTTATCTTCAGCAAAGCTCTGATTAAAATAACGAGGCTTCTCGCTTATGCGGATTAATCTGTTAATGGCTTCCAGATCTCTCGACTGAAAGGGATTTGATTCCATAATGGATTTGATTTCCGTTCTGTCTATATCAGTCAGTCTTTGTTGTAATAATTCCCGTCCCGATTTATCCATGTCGCTGTTGCCCGGAGCAGGATCAATTAATATCATCGATGTAAGATATTGCCCATATTGTTTTGCATAAAGCGCTGCGAGTAAACCACCCCATGAATGGCCGATAATGGTAAAAGAGCTTAGTTTTAAAGTCTTTCTCAGAGCCTCAATGTCCGATACAAAATCGCTTATTGTAATACCTGTTTCAGGATCGATCGGATGTGATTTCCCTGAACCCCGCTGATCAAAAAAAATCAGTCTATACTCCGATGACAAAGTTTTAAACGATTCGGCGAGGTAATCATGGAAGAGGCCGGGGCCGCCATGGAGGAAGAGTATCGGATCCCCATCGCCCATGTTCATTACATACAGCCCGTTATTGTTGATAATATAATTGGAGGAATGATGCATTTGGTTCTCTTCTTCTGTAATAGATCTCATTTAATTAAATCATTAGATAAAACTAACTGTCAAATCGTAATGTCGTTAAACCTGCGATAAACCAGAACAGAAGCGCTGCAATAAAAGGCCAGGAGGGGATGACCGCTCCCAGGGCAATCCAGAATAAAAATGCTCCGGGAAATCCATTCCTGTTGAGAACTTTCAATACTCCGTAAACAAGTATTCCTGTTACAGCTGCCGCAACGGACCGATAGAACCAGGGGGCCATGACCATCATAGGGCTGAAGAAACTTATTCCTGCGAGAATGGCCGTTGAAATCCCTCTCAACAGAGTGATTCTATCAGGTTTGCTTATTTGTTCTTCCCGGTCTTTTTTCCTCCGGAAAAAAGCAATAGCGGACACAACCAATCCAAAGGGAATAAGGAAAAGCCATCCATTTTCCAATCCCAGACGGAATGGTGTTTTTCCTAGAAGAGGAAAATCGGCATTCTCGATATGCGATTCTGCCATAAGTTCATCGATTTTCGAAACGATTTCTTTGTTTTCACCGGCGATATTGTTTGTTTCGCCGGGATCATCTGCCAGATTATAAAGCTCAATAGGACCGGAAGGTAAAAGGCGAACGAACTTTCTCACACCTTTCCAGTCTCCCATTCTGACGGCTTGGGTTCATCCGTTTTCATGAAATTCCCAATAAAGGTAATCGTGCTCTTTTTGATTGTCCTCCTGATTCTTAAGTACGGGGAGATAGGATATTCCATCGATTCCTTCCGGAAGAGGGATACTGTAGATTTCTGCTATGGTGGGAAGGAAGTCCCAGAACGCCGATATATGATCTGTTTCCCTCTCCGGTTGTATCACGCCCGGCCATCTTGCAATAAGGGGTATGCGTATTCCGCCTTCGTAAAGATCCCGTTTGATTCCCCTGAACGGACCGCCGCTTTTAAAATAGGCCGGATCGGCTCCTCCTTCTGCATGGGGGCCGTTATCGCTGGAGAAAAGGATAAGCGTTTTTTTATCTATTCCCTGTTCCTTCAGTTTGGAAAGTATTTTTCCTATATCCCGATCCATTCTGGTGATCATAGCCGCATATTTTTTCATATTTTCGGGCCAGTCTTTCTCTTGATAGGGTTCCAGGTCGGGAACCTGGAGTGCCGCATGGGGAATGGTGTAGGCCAGATAAAGGAAGAAGGGAGCATCTCTCTCCTCTTCTATCCAGGAAAGAGCCTTTTCCGTAAAAAGATCATGAGTGTAGGTCTTCCCATCCAATATCAGTTTTTTTTCATTTTCCCATATGTGATCGGGATAGTAATCATGAGCCTGCCGCTGGCAGTTGTAACCAAAGAAGTAATCGAATCCCTGTTTATCCGGTGTTCCGGAACTGCCGGGATAGCCCAGCCCCCATTTTCCGATGGCAGCTGTTTGTATGCCCGCTTTCTGAAGCATTGTGCCTACAGTCCCGGTTTCCGCCGGCAAAGGATACTGTCCTTCGGGCTGAATCTCCTTATTGCCCCTTATGGGGGTGTGCCCCGTATGCTGACCGGTCAGAAGGGCGCTTCTCGAAGGGGAACAGACCGGAGCTCCGGCATAGTGATCGGTAAAGCGGATTCCCTCTTCACTCATTCTGTCCAGATTGGGGGTTAGAATTTCCGATTGACCGTAACTTCCGAAATCTCCAAACCCGGCATCGTCTGCAAGTATAAAAATGACATTCGGTCGGGAATCATCCGGTTTTTCTGCATAGATTGACTTTGCCGTCATAAACCCCATCATGAGAACCATAGCGGCCCGTTGAAATATGCTGTATTTCATAAAACAGGCACTCCTGCGGGATTCTTTTCTTCAGCCAGCTGTCTCTCGATTCCCCTCTCATCGTATTGGCTCAGGAAATATACCCCCCCTGTCATGACCGCCGTGGAAAAAAGGGCCGAAACTATGACTCCTTTCGGGTTGTCGACACTTTTCCCCAGAAGAAGAAAAGAGGGAAGAAGAAAATTTCCCGCAGAGACAGCCAGTTTCATCGTGAATCCGTTGCAGGCAAAAAAGGAAGCGGCTTTATGACTTCCTGTTGCGATGCCGTCAGCTCTGGCGATATCCGAAACCATGGCATTGGGCAGAATCCCCGTTATGGCTGAAGGTACAGCCTGTATGAATATCGCTGTCCAACCGATTATAAGTGACGACGAGCCATTTGTGATTCCGCAGAGGAAGATAAGGAAAAAGACAAAAGCCTGTACGATAAACCCTGCAGCCAGAAGCTGTTTCTTCCCTTTTCTGTCGGCCAGTTTTACAACAAACGGATAGAGAACAAAGCTGAGAATGAACATGACAGCCATTAATGTAAAAGCCATGCTTTCTGGCATCCCCATCAGGATGGTGACATAAAAGACGATCCCAGCTTCCAGAAGGGTGTTGGCCAGAAAGTAGCTGAAAGAACTGAGGAGAAGAATCCGGAAGTTTACATTTTTCAGAGAATTGACAATGGCCTGAAAGGGTTTTTCCTTGGACTCCCCCCTGTGGGCATAGCGGTTTTCGTCTATGAAAATAACCGGGAGGATCATGGCTGTAAAACCTATAAGGGAAAATCCGATCAGAACGGCTCGAAAAGCCCCTTCGGGCTCCAGGCCCAGTGACATAAAAACATCTTTGAGAGCATAGACTGAATTCCCTATAAAGAAACCGAGAGCCCAGCCGACGGAAGTCAGCGTACTGAGAAAGAGTCTGTCTTTTGAGCTATGGCCCAGTTCGGCGATAAGAGCCGTATAGGGTATCGTATAGGCGGTGATGGACAGATAAAAGAGGAGCACGGTCACCACAAGCCAGACAGCATTGACAGAACTGATCCCCTGGATCGGCGGCGTAAAGACCAGTACCGAAAGGAGTGCGGTCGGTAAGGCCGAAATGGCCATAAAAGTTCTTCTCCTGCCGAATTTAACTTTCAGTCTATCGGAGATCCCCGCTATCCAGGGGTCGTTGAATGCATCAAAAACACGGCCCAGTCCGCTGGCCAGCCCGAGAATAGTTAAAACGCCGAATACAGCTCCCTGGAAGATATAGGGTCTGAAAACGAGACCATCAGCGGTTTCCGGAGGAAAGTAGAAATAATTCATCAGAGATCCCACGGAAAATCCTCCGAGACTCCAGCCGAACTGACCGGCCGCGAACACTATTTTTTTCCAAAGGGGTAGATTTTCGGGATTTTTTGCCTGGTTCATTTTCCGCGTACCTCAATATTCAGATTTTCTTCTATAGTTCCGAAGCGGCCGGAATGTATTTTTACCTGAGCCTGTCCCCCTTCTCCTCTGGTTTTCAGCCAGAATCCGACCGATCCGCCGACAAGGGCGATTGTTTCGGGCCCGATTACTTCTATAGGCCCTGTCGTTTCAATATGGAATGCGTCGTTCCCGTAATGAAAGATATTCCCTGAAGAGTCAGCGAGGCTGACTATGCACCTGGTACAGTCCCAGGTTTCCTCTTCCCTCAGTTCTGTTTTGTCCACGGAAAGAACCAGTCGGGGCAGAGCATTTTGATTCTTCTCAACCCTTTTGACACATTCCCCGTCGATGAACCCTTCAAAAGTGTAGCTGTTTGCAGCACCGCCCCAGCCGCCGAAGTACTTTGTATAGAGGTCTTCGGCATCTTTGTAATTCATTCCGGTTTTCAGGAAGAGAAGTCCCATTCTGATTGTATCGATCAATCCCAGGCTGTATCCCTCTCTGCTGATTTTTGTCATAAGCTCCTTAATGACGGCGGCGTTGCGCCGGGAAAAGGTTTCATTCTTTTCAATGGCATCTCCCAGAAAATCATCAATGATCACAGGAGGATGGGGAAGGTGAGGGTAGAGGTCTCGCCGGGGATAGAACTCTTTGACAAAGTTTCCGCCTTTATACATCTTTACAGAATCGCAGTTGGTAAAGATGTAAACATCTCCCAGAAGAGAACCTTCGTTTTCGCCGATGTTCATGGAAGAGGAAATATACATAACCGGATTTTCATCCTGTTGAGAGGCATAGGCAAAAGAGGCATTTTTGGGAATCCGGAACATATCCATGACTCCGTGGTAACAGATTTTATCTCCGCTTCCGAAATCCTGATGGGTGTAATAGTCGAACATGGACCAGCCTATGGCGCCGGATATTTCACTGTCTCCGTACATCCTGTCCAGGACCGTGAGGTGACGTTTCGCCTGATCGGTTCTATGCTTTTCATTATCAAATTTTTTCGAGGGAAACATATGGCCGTTGTGTTCGGTTATCAAATAGGGCACTTTGGATTTAGCCGCTTTTTTCCGTTTGATCAAACCGGCATTCTTGCCGGAGTGATTAAAATCATTGTAAGTATAGACATCTTCCAGAAGCCTGCTGCCGGGAAAACAGCGAACGCCTCCCGTCGGGCGGGAATTGTCGAGGCTCCGGGCAAGATCATTGGTTTTCGCATAAAATTCATCATCGTCCTGAGATTCATTAATTCTCACGCCCCAGATAAATATGGAGGGATGATTCCCGTCTGTTTTGATCATCTCTTCGACATTTTTTAAAGAGATCTTCTTCCAGTCATCATCGCCTATGTGCTGCCATCCCGGAATTTCATCAAAGACGAGCAATCCCAGTTCATCGCAGCGATCGAGAAAATGCCGGCTTTGGGGATAATGGGAAAGGCGGACGGCGTTGACTCCCAGTTCCTCCTTCAGTATTTCCGCATCCTTGTACTGAGCGCTCTTCGGCATGGCATTCCCGGCATAGGGGTAAGTCTGATGGCGGTTGAGACCTCTGATTTTAATCCTCCGCCCATTGAGGAAAAAACCATCAGGTCTGTAGGATATGTCCCGGAAACCGCATCGATAAGAGTAATTTCCTGTTTCTTTTCCCTTTTCCGTTAATGTCAGATTGAGATGGTACAGGGCGGGATTCTCAATATCCCAGAGCTCGATATTCTCCAGGCTGCAGTTAAAGCGGTGGAGCTGATTCTCATTCCCGCTGAGAGCGATTTCTCTCGAAAAGTTTAAAACACACCTGTTTTCCCGGACCAGTTCGCCGTTGCAGGATATAACCCCCGATCTGCCGTCGGAATTTTTCAGATGCAGATCGACTTCCATCAGGGGTGTTTCCGATAGCAGATTCCGGCCCTTGATAAGCGAAGATTCAATATAGACTTTGTGACAATATTCCAGTGAGACTTCCCTGTAAATTCCTCCGAATGTCATGTAGTCGACGACATGGCCGAAAGGGGGTATATCGCTTCTTTCCCTCGAATCGACATAGACTGCCAGAAGATTGTAATCCTCAGATCTGGCGGCTGGAGTCAGATCGATACGGAAACCCGTATAGCCCCCTTTGTGCTCCCCCAGGTACTGTCCGTTCAGATAGACTTTTGCATAGGTCATAACCCCTTCGAAATGAATGAAAACCATTTCATCATCATGCCATTTATCTATCCACAGAGATTTTCTGTAACAGCTCTCGAACTGATAGATCTCCTCGGGGAAATTGTTAAAGGGAACTTCTATATTGCTGTGGGGGATGTTGACTTCTGAGAAATGACTATCGTCAAAATCTTCACCAATAAATTCCTCTTTGAACTGATCTGTGTATTTCCAGTTGAAATTAATATCTTTTATTATCCTCATATCGCCATTCTCTCAATTTTATCTCGTAAAGAATTCTAATGCCACACGTGTGGCATTAGGTCAAAGTTTAAATGTCAAAAACGGCTTTGTCAATTGAAAAGCGGTACAGTTGATCATTGAAAGGTGATGTGATAGTTTCAATCCGATGGAAGAATTAACAACCCGCGAGAAAATTCTTCAGGAAGCGGAGAAGCAGTTTATTGACAGGGGAATCCAGAATACCCAGATGAAAGAGATCGCCGAGGCGGTCAAAATCAACAGAAGAACTCTCTACCGTTATTTTCCCACGAAAGAAGAACTGGCTTTTGAAGTGGAACTCGTTGTTATGGACAAACTGCAGTTCAATCCCGAAATGGATGAGTCCCGGAATCATAAACTAACGGGTTTCGAAAAAATCAAACTGTATTTTGACGAAGTGAATCTCGATGGGATCCGGGATCTTCTGAAGTTTACCGCCGAATTCGACCGGTATTTTCAGGACGAGTATCCCGGCAGGGAATTGGAGGAGCTCTTTATCTCCAAGCTGGATCCGGGGAATGATATTCTCTATGTCTATATAAAAGAGGGTTGTGAAGACGGGTCTCTGCGCAATGATCTGACGGCCCACGAAATTTTTACTTTTATCAGTCAGAATTTTCTCGGGTTTTTTCAGAGACTTATCATCAGAGAAAAGCATCTCGTACACGAACATTGTGATAACGTCGATTTTCAGAAGCTGTTCCGGAAGATCGTTCTTAGCGGCATCAAAGCGGAACCGTGACAGGTTTGAACGGGGCCTGACCGGTTCATTATTGTTGGACAAATCGAATTAGAACGTGCATAGTAAAACTATGCAGGAAAACATTCTACTGTTCTTCAAGAACGCCGCCACGCCTTTTCTGGATCAGATCGCAGAGTTGATCACTATGCTCGGAGAGCAATATGTATTCATCCTTATTATTTCCTATTTTTACTGGAACATCTCCAAAAGGAAGGGGTTTAAACTCGCTGTAGCCTTTCTGTATTCTTCGCTTCTCAATGCTCTGTTGAAGCTGGCATTTCATGCTCCCCGGCCCTTTGAGAAGCTGGATTTCATTAAGGGAAAACGGGTTGAAACCGCGACCGGTTATTCTTTCCCGAGCGGGCATACCCAGGGGTCGACGACATTTTTCATTACCTTATCGCGAATTATCAAAAAGAAACGGTTTACTGTTCCTGCCCTGCTGGTGATTCTGGCCATCGGAGTAAGCAGGGTATATCTCGGTGTTCACTGGCCTGTCGATGTCATAGGGGGCTGGGTTTTCGGGATTATCCTGGCTTATCTGTTCTGTGCTATCGTTGACCGGTATTATGATGAACCGGAAAAACTCAAATTGATTTTTTTCAGGATACAGGGCGTCGTTCTTTGTTTTTCAGCGGCACTTCTGCTGCTTGATCTTTTCCATCTTCATGGCAGTATGAAAATAGAAGACTTTTTTAAGCTGTCGGGTATTTCCAGCGGAGCCGTTTACGGCTTTTTCTTCGAGATGAGGTATATTCGATTCTCTCCTGAAAATGGAGGGAGAGCGGTCAGGTTTATCCGGTTTATATTAGGACTGGCAGTCTCGGTGGCTTTAATGAGCGGGACAAAGTTGATCCTTCCCGAGCATTACATAACAGATTTTTTCCGTTATGCTCTTGTCGGACTATGGATAACATATCTCTGGCCTGCGGCGGGGCTGAAGTTAAAACTATTCCGTGCGGAGGATCCGTCACTATAGGAAAGGAGAGTTTTTTGTTAATAAAGAATCTATATCCTGCACTAGCCATGTCTTTGTTAATTGTTAACCTCGGCGGGTGCTTTTCCGGAAAAGGTGGCGAGGCGATTCTGTTAAAACCGGGGTTAATATCTCGGGAAGCGCTATTCGAATATCCCTGTTCTGTTTGGGAGGACGGAGGCATCGTAATATTCGGCGCCATGGATGTGAAGCGAAACCGCTTTCTGCTTGTTTCAGAGATAGATTCCCAGGGAGTATGGATGCCTGCGAAAAAAATCGGATTCACCGGTCAGAATGAAATGGAGGCTATCTTCTCTCCTGATAGAAAGCGCTTGTATTTCTCTGCTGATAACCAAAAAAACAGGGGGAAACCTCACGATCTGTTCTATGTGGAAAGAATCGGTGACGGTTGGGGAGAACCTGTCAAATTTCCCGATGAAATAAACAGCTCGTCCACTGAATACTATGCGTCTTCATCGGCTAATGGAAATCTCTATTTTACAAGAGAGGGGAAAGGTATTTTTCGTTCGGTTTATCTGAATGGTGCTTATCAACAAGCTGAAAAAATAGAGGAACTCTCCACTTATTCCTTTGCTTCTCACCCATTTATTTCCCCCGATGAAAGTTTTATTATATTCGATGCCCGGGGTAAGAATTCTTTAGGCAGTGCTGATCTGTTTATATCTTTTCAAAAAAGAGGTGTCTTTTCCGAGCCTGTAAATCTTGGAGACCGAATCAGCAGCCGGGACTGGGATGCCATGGCCTCACTGAGCGAAGATGGTCGTACCTTATATTTTGTAAGGGAAAACAGTGCCGGTCGGGATGTGTTTCAGGCAGCCTTTAATTCACGATGGTATAGGGCTTCCGGTCTCTGGTAAATTGACCTCACCCCTACATTCGACCACTCGTAGGATTACTTTTCCGCTTTTTCAGCATACCTTCATATTCTAAAGGTGTCATTCCTTTTAACCTCTTCTGAGGTCTTTCAACGTTGTATTCTTCCCACCAATCAATGATCTTTTCTCTGGCATCTTTTAGTGATAAAAAATAATGAGAGTTCAGACACTCATTTCGAAACGTTCCATTGAAACTTTCAATATGACAGTTGTCCGTTGGTTTTCCCGGCCTTGAGAAAACGAGCTTAATTCCATTCTCATAACACCATTGATCTAGCTCTTTACTTCTGAATTCCGGTCCGTTATCACATTGAATATATTCAGGTTTTCCATGCTCCTCTTTTGCTATCTCCAACCGATTTGCGACCTCTTTCCCATTGATAGAGAATGCAGGATGAATCAATGGAGATCTATTACTCACTGGATCAATAACAGTCAAGATCTTCAGCTTCCTCCTATGAGCAACAGAATCACTGACAAAATCCATTGCCCAGACTACACCTGGGTTTTCTGGAAGCTCAACAGGCTGCCTTTCAACAGCGGCAATCTTCTTTCTCCTGGCCCTGGTCTTGATCTGAAGACCTTGTTCCCTATAAATCCTCTCAGTCCGTTTATGATTGATTAGAATCTTCTTCTGACGGAGTTTCATATGTACCATCTCGCATCCATATTTCTGGCTTTTCTCCAGAATCTTATAGATCTCTTTGATAATTTTCTCATCATCATTTGGTTTGGGAGTATATAGATATGTAGATCTGGCAATTTGAGCCAGAGTACAACTGCGCCTGGTTGAAAACCCGAAATACTTTTTCAGATGGTCAACGACCTCTCGTTTTATTCCGGGTCGCAGAACTTTTTTATGATTTCCTTCTGAGCCATATTATCAAGAGATAGATCGGCGATCAGTTTCTTTAAACGCTCATTCTCTTCTTCCAGCTGCCGCAGCTTAACAATTTCTTGCTTTGTCATGTCACCATATTTCTTCTTCCAGTTGAAGAATGTATTGGTACTGATTCCGTACTCTCTGGCGATGTCTTTTACCTGTTTTCCTAATTTTTGCTCGCCAAGGATTTTGACGATCTGTTCTTCTGTAAATCTCTTTTTCATCTCAGCCTCCATTGTATTTTGAAGCTGAAAAGTAATCTAGCTTATGGTACAGTTTTAAGGGAGGGGATCAACCCAATTATAAATGAAAAGGCGTCAATACTGGCATCATTTTTATTCTGACACATTATATCTGACTGCCGAAAACAGCTTAAACCCATATAATACAAGGCTTTAAACCAAAAAAAAGACACTCAAAAAGAGTGTCTTCAATGGGCCCACAAGGACTTGAACCTTGGACCACCTGATTATGAGTCAGGTGCTCTAACCAACTGAGCTATAGGCCCGTAGATGCATAGGCGAGCAGTAAACGTAGTTTACGACCAGCCCATATATAAGAGGTATATCCCCTCAACGAATTGACATAATATAGAAAGCTTCCCATTGTGTCAACATAGAAAATCAGTTCTGTTTTACCAGGGGATTTCTTATCCCCAACTGGGCCAGCCGTACTACGATAGGATGGGTTTCACTCTCCGGTATACCTTTAATCAATATACGGGTAACACCGCTGTTTGCCAGCTCTGCTACGGGTGCAAAACCCGCATCTTCCAGCTTCTCTTTCATCTCCCTGGCATATTCAATTGTTTTATATGCGCCTACCTGGATGTTATATGTTATCTGGAGTTCTTCGAAATCCGAAGTTTCCAGAAGCACATTGGCTGTTCCGTCCCTTACCATATCCAGCGCTTTTGCTGCAGCGTAGGACAAGTCGATGATCCTGTCGCCCACAAAAGGGCCTCTGTCATTTATCCTAACCTGCACCGATCTGCCGTTAGCCATATTGGTCACTGTAACGACTGTATTAAATGGCAGTTCCTTATGCGCCGCTGTAAGATCGTGTGTATTAAATATCTCGCCGTTGGCGGTCGCTCTTCCATGAAACTTTCCGCCGTACCATGACGCAATCCCGATCTGCTCATAAGCAAAGAGGGAAGATACAACTGTCAGTAAGGCAATAATGAGGAGGTTTCTTTTCATAATTTTCTTATCGGAATAAGGACAGATTTATTAATCAAAAAGGTGGCTGCGTCATTTTGAAACATGAAGAAACGGCGGAAAATGTTTCTCATTGCAGGTATGTGTCAAAATGACATAGTATCGTGGGTCAAAAATAGCCATATGTTGCAGATGGAAATGTTTTCATGGAATCAATGATACATTTCAGATCTTCTAAAAAGACAGCGACACATAATCGAGTTGATATGGATTTCTAATTTGTTGTATGCAAAGGATATAATTCTTATCTTGGAAGAGTTGGCACACTATATGCAATATATGGAAGTGAAAGATAAATATTAAAAATGCCAAATGGAGGCCCGAAATGAGATATATGACAACAACAAAAACAAGACCTGTAAGCGTTATGGATCAGCTGATTGATTCCATGTTCTACGATACCCCTTCTGCAGTTAGCTGGAGAGCATTTCCAGTGGATGTCGTTGAAGAAAACGATAGTTACCTCGTCAGTGCGGAACTTCCCGGGTTTGCTGAAGAAGAAGTGGAAATCACTCTGAATGATAATCTGATGGTTATCAGCGCTAACAAGAAAGAAGAAGATAAAGAGGAAAATGCCTCAAAATATCTGATCCGTGAGAGAGCTGAAGGTCAGTACAAAAGAAGTTTCTCTCTCCCCAAAGATGCGGATAGAGAGGCTATCAAAGCCACATTGAAAGAAGGCGTTCTCAATGTGACAATCAGCAAGAAACCCGAAGCCAAGCCTATGAGCATTAAAATCAACTGATTATTACAAATTGAAAAAAACCCGCCTGACTAAAGGCGGGTTTTTTATGCTTCAAGAAGGATTCCTCATTCCCAGGTTGTAGATTCACTTTGCTTTTAAACTCAGTACTTTCCCAGAAGCTTGAGGAGTTTTTCCTTACCTATAATATAGAGGAAGCTGATCAGTCTGGGACCTTTCTCTTTGCCGATCAGCGCTTTATATACCACGGGGAAGAAATCGCCCGATTCAATTTCCAGTTCTCTGGCCACATCATAGAGATGGGTGCTGAATTCTTTCTCCGTACAGGAATCCATATGGGTTTCAATTTTCTCGGCAAGAAGTCTCAGGGCTTTTCCTTCGACTTCGCTGACTTCGATCGGCGCGGCATCTTCCGCCTTCAGGCTGAAGGTAAAGTCGTCGGGAGCGAAGTTTTTCACCCAGTTCCAGGCACAGGCCGCACGGGCTTTCAATCTGTCCACCTGGTCCGGTTTCACATCGCCGAGGAACTCGATCACCCGGTCTATATCTCCGGAGAAGATCTGCAGCAGAGTTGAGAGGTAGCGGATCTGAATCTGATAGGACATGGTTTCGGGAACCTTATCCACCTGGGACAGTTCGTAGATTCTCGCCTGTTTCTCCCATTTCTTCATAGCTTTGTCATTATCGGGCTTGTTAAAGTAAGTCCGCTCGCATTTATCGTAGTCCTCGTAGATCTTCAGAACATCGAGGTCGAAGGATATGGCAAACTCCGTGTTGGGTCTTGTTCCAGCGAACATGAATCTCGTCACTTCGGGAGTGTACACTTCCAGAACATCGGCCAGAGAGATAACTTCCCCTGTTGATGAACTGATTTTTCCGCCTCTTCCCTTAATGCTGATAAAGTCGTACTGGAAGGTTACCGGTGCTTCATGTCCGTATACTTCTTTTGAAGTTTTCCGTGCCGTGTCGAAGCTTCCCCCTTCCGAGTGGTGGTCTTTTCCGGCGGGTTCGAAGTCCACGCCTTCATAGGCCCATCTCATCGGCCAGTCGATTCTCCAGGGCAGTTTGACTCCGGGAGTTTTTCTCAGGTCGACGGTCTCATCGTTTCCGCAGGAATCGCAGGTATAGGATACGCCGTAGTCGCCGTCCCAGCCCGTAACTTTTGTCGTGTCCCGGTCGCATTTGTTACAGAAAACCGATACGGGGTACCAATCGTCCGGCAGGTCGGAAGTCCGGCTTTCATTGAGCTGTCTTCTTATCACATCTCTGTGCTCCAGCGCTGTTTTTATACCATCAGCGTAATCGGAGTTGCGGTATTTGGCGGCTTGATAAATATATTCGGGCTTCACTCCGACTATGGGCAGGAGCTCTTCGAGGTTTTTCTCATTAGCCGCGGCATAGCTCTCGCTATCTCCCAATACGTCCGGTACCAGAGTGATGGGCTTGCGAAGGTAGGTTTCCAGCAATTCTTGTTGGGGCATATTCTTGGGAACTTTCCGGAATACGTCATAGTCGTCCCACGAATAGATGAAGCGGACATTTTCTCCCTTGTCTCTCAGAGCACGCACAACCAGATCGACAGAGATGATCTCTCTGAAATTTCCGATGTGAACGGTTCCCGAGGGGGTAATTCCCGAGGCGCAGGTATAATGATCCTTCGTTCCTTTTTCTCTTATAATCTTATCGGCGTTTATATCCGCCCAGTGTGTTGATGTCGGTCTATCGTTACTCATAGCAAGGAATTATATAGATCTCTGTGTGTTTGGGCAAGCTTCGGGTTCGGAGATTGGTAATGGAAGCCTTCACCGCCGGCTGAAATAAACTCATCCACGTTCTTTTTTTTATCATCAATCAGAAGAATTCTATGTTGTCTTATATTCAGACCGAGTTCCGAGGCTGCCGCGATGCATAGCTCTGTTTTATTATTGGATTTGAGATCGTAAGAGTTCGTGATGATATCGAATTTCTGGTCCAGCCTGTATTGCGGGACAACGAAATCTCTGAAGAGATCTGTGTTTATTGTGGCGATGGCCGTTCTCGTTTTCTCCCTTACAGACTGGGAAAAATCCCAGATCGTCTGGTTCCATTGAATGTTTTCCAGGCTTGAGAAAAGGGATTCTTCCAGTTTGTCGTAAGGGATGGATGTTTCTGATGCCAGATATTTGAGAATATCGGAATAGGCTAGCTCTCCGGTCATCCATTTTGTATCCCAGAGCTTATTGTTAGGGGGACGGAAAATCAGATCCGATATGAGCTCTCTGGTTTCCCGATCGAACTGGTCAAAATAGACCGAATCTGTGAGAGTCTTATGGAAATCGAAGATAATCAAATCATATTTCAATTTTCCCGAATCCTACTTATCCCCCAGCAGGTAGCCGCCGATCAATCCTCCAGCGAAAGTCAGAACAGAAGCCAATATCTGCAATCCAGCAGGAATTCCAGGCCACAGGGCTATCACCGATCCAAGTACCAGCCCCAGAATGACTCCGTATGTTCCTTTGTGGAATCTCTCCAGGAAGAACGTGATCACTCTGGCCGTTACCAGAAGCCCGGTTACAATACCCAGTCCCGCAACGACGATAATGACAAAATTCATTTCCGTAATCGCTGTGACATAAGTCGTGTACATCCCGAAAAGCAGAAGGAGGAATGACCCGGATATGCCGGGAACGACCATGGCCGACGCCGCGGCCGCTCCGCTCAGGAAAATGGCTATCGCCGCTGTCAGGTTAATCTCTCTCATCGGTTCGCTTTCCGCGGGGTCGAGGAGAAATCTCATCAGTACGACAAGGGCGAAGGAGAGAAGAAAACCGATTATCCAGCTTTTGTTCTCTTTAAAAGACAGAGTGCTCCGTTTCCAGAGAATGGGCAGACCGCCCAGGATAAATCCCATAAAACAGAAGAGGGTAGGCGCCGGCCATTTTTCGAATAGCGTTTCCAGTGTAAAAGATCCGCCGACTATGCCGATTCCCGCGCCGATCGCATAAAAAAGGAGAAACTTCCAGTGTTTGATAAAATGCCCTATCGCCTCCATGAACTGGTCGTAAACGCCGGTAATGACCGCCAGCGTTCCGCCGCTCACGCCGGGGATGATATTGGCAATGCCGAAAAGAGCTCCTTTCCATATCAGTTCAACTGGAGACTGTTTTTTCTCTTCCATTTTTGAGTCCGTCCTTGATGTTACTTGATCATGCCTTTGAGAAGGTAGTCTTTGGTCCGCCATTTCGGGTTGACTTTCACTCTCAGGTCCAGCTGTATTTTATAGGGAAAAATCTTATTCAGTTCGCTCACCGCTTCGCGGCGGATCTGTTTGATCTGGTCTCCGCCTTTGCCGATGACCATACCTTTCTGCGATTCCTTTTCCACGGTTACGAAAGCTCTGACCCATAGTTTCTGTTTATCCCCTTCGCCTTTCATCTCCATATCGGATATTTCCACATAGGTGGCGTGGGGGATCTCCTGGGAGAGTTTGCTGATGGCTTTTTCCCTGATGATTTCGGCGATACGGAACTCAGGTTCCTGATCGGTGTAAAAATCATCGGGATACATGGGAGGTCCTTCGGGAGCGGCTTTGAAGATGGCTTCCTTGAGCTCGTCGATGCCCTCTTTTTTCAGGGCTGATGTTTCAATAATCGACTCGGGATGGACATTCACTATCAGAAAGGCGCGGATGTCCTTCTTATACTGGGAGTTGCTGTCGCATTTGTTCAGGACGACGACAAGCGGTTTGCCGCTTGCGGTAAGCATATCGATCAGTTCCTGTTCTTCTTTTCCCATGGGGCGGGTCGAATCGACCACATAGACGACCAGCTCGCATTCGTCCAGCGATGAGTTGACGACTCCCATCATATAATTGTTGTATTTTCGGTCGGAATTGTGATATCCCGGCGTATCCAGAAAGACCAGCTGGCCTCTTTCCTCGGTGAGGATTCCCCGGATCTTGTTTCTCGTCGTCTGAGGTACCGACGCTGTAATGGATACTTTTTCTCCGCAAAGGGCGTTGAGGAGAGTGGATTTGCCTGCCGAAGGGCGGCCGATGATCGCTGCGAAAGCCGATTTCATTCTTATTTTACCTGCCAATAACTGAATCTCTCTTTAATTATAAAGCTCAGTCTATATAAAATTTCTTTTTTCCTGTATTTTATAGTATCTTTACAATTAATAATACCTGAGACAGGGCCGAAGCGGGCTTTTGCCGAACCGGCAGTCCAGGATAATAACGAGCAGGAGTTTTTTAAATGATCAGAAGATATGGAGATGATGACAACAAAGAGGGAAAAAACGATGAGCAGCCCGATATGCTCATGCAGAAAATGCTCAAAACCAGAACCATCCTTCTGTCCGGAGAAGTCAACAAAGCTCTGGCGGAAAAAGTTGTCAGACAGCTTCTGCTTCTCGAAGCTGACGGAGACGATCCCATTAAAGTATTCATCGATTCCCCCGGAGGAGATGCCGATGCGGGATACGCTATTTTCGATATGATCCGCTTCATTAAACCGGAAGTATACACAATCGGTATGGGGCTTGTGGCCAGCGCCGGGGCGCTCATTCTTCTGGCCGCACCCAAAGAGAGACGTCTCGCTTTCCCCAACTCCCACTATATGATTCATCAGCCTTTGAGCGGAATCCGCGGAGTGGCCACGGAAATCGAGATCCATGCGACGGAGATCGAAAAGCTCCGTGTGAAGCTGAACAAACTGATTTCCGATGAAACGGGAAAGAACCTGGAACAGGTGGAAAAGGATACGGACAGAGATTTCTGGATGAACGGAGAAGAAGCTCTGAGCTACGGTCTTGTAAGCAAGATTGTAGCCAGCCGAAGCGATATGCCTGTATAAGCAAAAAAACATCGTGAAAAGAAGAGCTGTTGTATAAGTCTGAAAAGACTTAAGCGACGGCTCTTTTTTTTTCTCTTTTAAAAGCGGCGGGGATATTTCCTCTGTATATAAAGCATGAAAATGAAGTTTCCGGCACTGCTTGCTTTATCCGTCATTCTCTTTTTCTCATGCGCAGCCTGCTCCCTTCCCTTCGGTGACGATCCGGCTCCTTCTGAGCTCTCCATTCTCTCCTGGAATGTTCAGAACCTTTTCGATGATGTTTCCGATGGAGGGGAGTATGAGGAATTCGATCCGGCTGAGGGAACCTGGACTTCGGCTATGTTTCAGAAGAGACTGGACCGCATCGGCGAAATCTTTGATGATGTTCTCGAATCCTATCCCGATATTGTCCTTCTTCAGGAGATTGAGAATCTTCATGCTCTCCAAATCCTCGGCGAGGATATTCTCAAAGACCGATACCCCTGGCTGATTCTCTTCGAAGAAGAGGATATGTCGGTTCATACAGCCGTTCTTTCTTCTGTTCCCGTGACCTCGACGGCAAGGCTGGAAACAGGCTACTGGGGACGGGTCCGTCTGCGGCCGATTCAGGAAATCCATTTTGATCTGAACGGCCGGGAGATGATACTCTTCAATAATCACTGGAAATCCCGCTCCGGCGGTTCGGCGGCAACGGAAGAGGGCCGAATCTCTGCGGCGGAAGTCCTTGTCAGCCGGATACGCTCTATTGTGCGGGACAATCCCGATGCCCTGATTCTGGCGGGCGGAGATTTCAATGAAAATCACGATGAATACAAAAAAAACGGTCGGGCTTACCGCACAGCGCTGATTCCGGTAATAGAAGATGTTCCGGAAGAGTGGTCCGGTTCTCTCTATCTCTGCTCTGACGGCAGGGATGCGATCAGTACGGAAATGAGGCTTGTTCTTTATTCTCCCTGGTTTGATTCATCCCGTGCGGGAACATATGTCTATAAATCGCAATGGAATAAAATCGATCACTTCTTTCTCTGGAAGAGTTTATTCGATGGAAGGGATTATGATTTTGCTGAGTTCGATGTTATCAGGGATGTCCCTCTTCTTAATGAATACAATTATCCGGCAAGGTGGGATTCCTATTCCGAAGAGGGATATTCCGATCATCTGCCCATTCTGTTGAAGATACAAAATAATGATATATAATTAGCGGCATGAGATATATGCCCCTTGTTTTTCTATTGCTGCTGCCTGTTTCTCTTTTCGCCTATACCGAACCCTATACGGAGTATACGGAAAATCATTTTTATATCACGACCGGCGAGATAGACTTTGATCTAGATGTCTGGGAAGTGGGTACGGTCCTTCTCAAGTACAACGATTATTCAAAATGGGCCTTTGTGGGCATGCAGGGGGTCGACAAGGAATCGGAAGGTCTGATCGCATATTTTACAGATGTCAGATATTCGGCTCAGGAGAATCTTTTTTACGTCACTTTCGATCTCAACCTGATCTGGCCTTTCGGTAAAAAGGGGAGCGTGATCAGATTCCGCCCGGTTCAGAGTTTCGACGATGAAGGACGGTTGAGGTCAATCTCCCTGAACCCCATGCTCGGGAATAAAATGGTGCACAGCGCCATCATGTTGTTTGAACTAAGGGAAACTCCTTCGGGATCGTCGCTGCGCTATGAATCGAGAATCCGCCTGGCTCCCTTTCTGGATTTCTTTTTTTCTCTCCGCTCATACAAGAAGAACTTCGAGTGGTATGTCTTTAAAATGACCAGAAACCTGACCGAATATCTGAACGGCCTTTAATCGTCGGGCCGCTCCATTCTCTCAATGGCACTGTCCATGGAGGACAGTCTGACAGAAGAATCGTCCCAGATTTTCTGAAGGTTTTTTAAATGGGTCGTCCCCACATCGTACTGCCGCTTCAGCTGATTGAAGTCCTCCCGCAGCCTGTGGAGGCGGTCCATAATGATTTTCTGCTGTTTGCTGAAGTTCAGGCCCCTCAAGCCATAAGCGACTGTCTGCAGGTAAATGAACATATTGGAGGGGCTGACCGGGAGAACGCCTCTTTTCAGGATCTCCCGCATAAACTCGCCCTCATCTTCGATAAAGACTTTGTAATAGATTTTTTCAGAGGGAATGTACATCAGAGCGAATTGCATGGTTCCCTCTTCGGGCATTATATATCGTGTGGATATGTCGTCGCAGTGTTTATAGAAAACCCGCTTTGCCGAGGTGCTTAGTCCTGCGGCATCATTGTCGACCAGTTCCTTCAGGCTTTCCAGCGGAAATTTGGAGTCGACGGGAACCAGGAATTTACCAAGCCGTATGACCGCATCAACCCTGGTTCCGTTTGAGAATTTGTATTGCATTTTATAGCTGCCCGCCGGAAGCCAGTTTTGGAGAAGAGTTTCCAGCATGGTTTCGCCGGCGGCTCCCCTGATGTGGGGCAGGGTGAATATCCGGGAGAGGCTGTCGACCTTCCCGGCCATATCCTCGATCCTGTCCAGTCGTCGGGAAATGGAGTCGAATGTTTCAAATAAACTGTTTTCCGGACTCTTTTTTCCTCTTATCAGGAGAATAATGATTATAGCCAGAAAAAGAAGCGAAGCTCCCATGGCGGGGTAAAGCAGGATTTGCAGATTCATGGACATATGATAGACCATTTTTTTTATTTTCGCTATGATTGCGGATTATGGAAGAATTCACAAATCAAGAGGAATATGCGGCGGTTCTCCAGAGCAGAGGGGTTCTCCCGGAGGGGTTTTCCACATCTGTTCAGGATCTGGAGTTTTTTCCCGCTGAAAGGGAAACGGCGCAGCCCATGAAGATGAAGCTGACGCTGATTGAAGCCGATGAACC
Source organism: Spirochaeta isovalerica (assembly GCF_014207565.1). NCBI lineage: Bacteria > Pseudomonadati > Spirochaetota > Spirochaetia > Spirochaetales > Spirochaetaceae > Spirochaeta > Spirochaeta isovalerica. Next base: position 145,954 of record NZ_JACHGJ010000002.1, read on the forward strand.
CGTTGCGGCTTTTGCCGGTGTTTTCACCCGCAACGCTTTTCCCGGTCATCCCGTTACTATCGGGAGGGACTTGCTCTCCTCGGAAAAAGTTTCCGGTGTCATCATCAATAACCGCATTTCCAATGTCCGATGTGAAAAAGGGCGCGAAACAGCCCTGGCCATAACTTCCGCCCTTCGTGAACTCAGAGGGCGTGAATATCCCTACTTTCCTTCATCGACGGGAATTATAGGATGGAAACTGCCGGAGAAGGAGATTCTTGAGAACCTTTCTCCCCTGGCGGAAAAACTGACCGGTGGTAATATATTTCCGGCGGCGCAGTCAATCATGACGACCGACGCTTTTCCGAAAGTCCGTTCCGTAGAGCTTGGAGATGGCCGGATCTGCGCCATTGCCAAAGGCGCGGGTATGATCGAACCCAATATGGCGACCATGCTGGTCTTCATTCTCACCGATCTGGATGTGAGCCGCGAAGATCTCAGAGATATGTTCCCTGAAATCATAGACAGCAGTTTCAATAGAATCTCCGTCGACAGCGACCAGAGCACCAGCGATACAGCTCTGATTTTCTCATCGACGCGGAAGAGCTGTCCGTCGGTTAAAGCTTTCAGAAAAGCCCTTCAGGAGGTCTGCTCGAAGCTGGCAGAAGATGTGGTCAGAAACGGCGAGGGAACCTCTCATGTCATCCGCGTTACCGTTGAAGGCGCGGCGGATGATAAGGAAGCCTGCGAACTGGGCAAAAACCTGATCAACTCACCTCTTTCAAAAGCCGCCGTTTTCGGAAATGACCCCAATGTGGGACGGTTCATCCAGGCTATGGGAGATTATTACGGGAACAGAGGCATGGCCGTCGATCCCGAATCGGTAACCATGGAACTGGGCGGGGAAACCATTTACCGGAACGGTTTTTTTACCCTCGATGAGGAAAAAGAGGTTAAATTAAGTAACTATATGAAGGACTGTTCATTTATTAACAGTGAGGGCTTTCCTCCCCATGAACGGTCTGTCGAGCTGAAAATCACTTTGAAAAGGGGAATCGGACGTTCCTCTGTTCTCGGTTCGGACCTGACATATGAATACGTCCGGGAAAACGCAGATTACAGAACGTGACGTTCACTTATCCTGCATAGAACAAAAGACTCAGCGAGTCTGACATTATAAGAGGCATACATGGAAAACAGGGATCTTGAAAGAAGAGTTAATGACGCTAAAAAACTTCTCGCCGAAGTGAAGCAGGAAGTGGGCCGGAAAATCGTCGGTCAGGAAGCCATGGTAGACGGTCTCCTTATGGGGATTATCGCCAGCGGCCACGTGCTTGTTGAAGGTGTTCCCGGTCTGGCGAAAACTCTCGCGGTCCGCACCCTCGCCGAAGCCCTGACTATAGATTTTAAAAGAATTCAGTTCACTCCCGACCTTCTTCCCGCCGACCTGACCGGTACTATGATTTACCGGCAGCAGACAGGGGAATTCGTCGCCCGGAAGGGACCGGTTTTCTCCAATATCATTCTGGCGGACGAGATCAACAGGGCCCCTGCTAAAGTGCAGGCGGCTCTTCTGGAGTCCATGGCGGAAAAACAGGTTACCATCGGCGACAATACCTATAAGCTCCCCAACCCCTTTTTCGTTCTGGCAACTCAGAACCCCATCGAACAGGAGGGTACTTATCAGCTTCCCGAAGCGCAGCTTGACCGTTTTGTCATGAAACTGAAAATCAATTACCCGACTGCGGGGGAAGAGCTGGAAATCCTCAAGCGCATGGGCAGCGAAAAGGACATCGCCATCAGAAGCGTCCTCAATTCCATTACTATCGATCAGCTGCGCCGCGCCGCCGAATCCATTACGGTCGATGAAAGAATTGAGAAATACATTGTATCCATCGTTACCGCTTCCAGGGCCAATGATCAGAAGCACCTCTCTTTTGCCCGTTATATCGAATACGGGGCATCTCCCAGAGCGACTATCTATCTCTACCGGTGCGCCCGGGTCAAAGCCCTTTTCGAGGGGCGGACTTTCGTTCTTCCCGAAGATGTGAAAGGTGTGGCCTACGATGTCCTCCGGCACCGCATTGTTCTCTCCTATGAAGCCCAGGCGGAAGAAATGTCCACCGATGACGTTATCAGAGATATTCTGGCGGCGGTTTCCGTTCCGTGACAGAAAACAGGGATCTCTCGAAAAAAGTCAAGCAGCTCCATCTCGTATCCGGAAAGCTCGTGGAAAGCTTTTTCGCGGGAAATTACCGTTCCGTTTTCAAAGGGCCCGGACTGGAGTTTGATGAGGTCCGCGAATACATAGCGGGAGACGACACCCGTTTTATAGACTGGAACGTTTCATCGCGTATGGGCTCGCCCTATACCAAAACGTTCCGTGAGGAGAGAGAGGTCGTCCTTCAGGTCCTCATCGACATTTCCGCTTCCCTCGGGACAGGCGCCGGAACGGTGAGCAAGCAGGATACGGCGGGGATGATCTTCGCCCTCCTGGCTTTTGCAGCCGTGGCGAACAACGACCGCGTGGGCTCTCTCCTTTTTTCCGATAGAATCGAGAAGCAGGTTCAGCCCATGAAAGGGAAGAAACACGTTTTGAAACAGATTTCCCAGGTTCTTTCCTTCAAGCCCGAAGGCGCCGGATCCGATCTTTCCCTGGCTTTCCGGACGACCGCGGAAACCATGAAAAGGCGGGGGATCTGTCTTATCATCTCCGACTTCCGGGCCGCTTCCTACTGGAGCGAACTGACTGTCCTTTCCCATAGGCATGATGTCATCGCCATCCGGGTGACCGATCCCGTAGACAGGCAGTATCCTGTCAGCGGACTGGTTGAGCTGCAGGATCCGGAGACGGGAGAAACAATCCTCGGTTACGGACGGTCTCCCCGGTTCCGTGAAGAGTATGCTGAATTCTGGGAAATCGAAAGGCTTAACTGGCTCAACGGTTGCCGGCGGATCGGCGTGGACACGCTGGAGATCAGCACGGAAGATGATGTGGCTGTCAAACTTATGGAATATTTTAACAGGAGAAACAAGCGGCAATGATCTTTCGTTACAAGTCTTCTCTCCTGGTTCTTTTCATATGTCTGATACCAATGGCTGTTCTGTCCGGACAGGCCGAAGTAACCCGTTCAGTGTTTGTTCCTCCGGAATACTACATCGGAGACCCTGTGGAGCTGCGGCTGCAGATAGAGCTAGACAGCTTTGAAGTCCTGATGGAACCACTCAATTATGAAGAGCCTGAATGGGTTGAAATTCGCAATATAGATATATCCCAGGATAGACGGACAGCTGAAATCAGCATTAAATTCACCAGTTTCAGCCCCGGGACGAGAGCTCTTCCCGATCTCAATTTCGGACCATTCACACTCAGTGATTTTAAAATTTATACGAAATCTCTCGTTGAAGAGGGGGAGAGCGATCTGCGGGGCTTAAGGCCTCAGGTCATGATTCCCGGTTCGCGGCTCACATTCTTTCTTCTCATACTTGCCGTGTTTGTCCTGCCCTATCTGCTTTACTTCCTCATAAGGCTCCTGGTGCGCTATATTATCGTTCTTATCCGGAAATACCATTCTGCAAGGCCGTTCCGGGCTCTCAACAGGACTTTGAAAAAGCTCGATGCGGGACTTGAAAAGATGGGTGTCCGCGATTTTTATATCGCCCTGACCGACTCTCTCCGGATCTACCTTTCCGCACGGACGGGCTTTGACTGTCTGTCCGCGACGACAAGCGAAATCGCCAGGTTTCATGGCTTCGGTCTCGACCAGACCTTGTGGGATCGCATGGTTTCCGTTTTAAAGCAGGGGGACATGGTCAAGTTTGCCGGGGAAACTCTTTCAAAGGAAGAGATGAAGGAAAATCTCGATTTCGTACTGAGTCTCTGTCAGGAGATTGAGAAGAGGGAGGATTTCCATGTTGACCTTTGAAACGCCTCAGTATCTTCTGCTTCTGCTGCTGCTCCCTCCGGCTGTCTATCTCAGACATTTCAGAAAGGGGCGGGGTGCTGTTCTCTCTTTCCCTTTCCGCGTATGGAGAGGGCATGGGTTCTATCCCCGGCAGATCGGCCTTAAAGGTGTTCTTTTTCTCTTTTCCCTGTTTTTCTGGATTGGAGTAGCCCTGCTTATTGTTTCTCTCGGCGGCCCTTCTTTGAGCCGGCATGAAAAGCTCTTTCTTTCCCGGGGAGTCGATATCATGATTGTTTTCGACCAGTCCCCCAGTATGGCCGGAAAGGATTTTCCGCCTGTAAACCGATTTGAAACGGCCCGCGAGATGACTTCTCACTTTATAGCCGGACGGGAAAACGACCCTATCGGAATTGTCAGTTTCGGTACAGACGCGGTTCTCCGCGTACCTCCGACCCTCGATTATGAACTTCTCAACAAACGGCTCAGCGAATTGAAAATAATGGAGATGGGAGACGGAACCGCCATAGGCATGGGGCTCGCGGTTGCGGCGCTTCATCTCTCTACCAGCCAGGCGGATGAGAAGATCATCATTCTCCTCACAGACGGAGAGAACAATTCCGGGGAAATCCAGCCGGAAACCTCGGCGTCCATCGCCAGCAAGCTCGGGATCCGCATTTACACGATCGGAATCGGCACGACCGGAGAAGTTTCCGCGGAATTCACCGATCCCGAAACAGGTTCTGTTTACTCCGCTACTCTGATGAGCCGCTTCGATGAATCCATGCTGCAAAAAATAGCCGATGAGACAGGTGGCCGGTATTTTCACGCTGTCAGTCCGGGGACTCTTGAAGCGGTGTTTCAGACAATAGATTCCCTTGAGTCTGTTGAAAGGCTCGTGAAAATGCAGGTTGTATTCGAACCGCTGCACTATTTATTCATTCTGGCAGGTTTTTTACTGATAATGCTTGAGTTTACCGTTAGAAAAGCCTTTTTCAGGGAGATATTATGAAGATTAATAATCCCCAGGCTGTATATCTGCTCCTTCTTCTTATCCCGCTTTTCATTTCAGCGGCTTTACGCTACCGCTCGGGAAGCCGTCAGCTTCTCAGGTTGGGCGGCGAGTGGAGAAAGAAAAAAATCCTTGACCTGTATCTGGTGAAATTTTTCTTTTCAACAGCCATGCTGGTACTCTTCGTCGGGGCTGTCACTCTTTCCCTTATGGGAATCATCTGGGGGCAGAAACCCGTTCACGAAGAGAAAAAGGGAATTGATGTGGCTTTTGTCATTGATATTTCCAGAAGCATGCTGGCGGAAGATCTCTTTCCCTCCCGTCTGGACAAAGCGGTGGATCTCGTTAGAACGACTATGAAAAACCTTAAAGGCAGCCGGTTCAGCATAACCGTGTTCAAAGGAAATGCCGTCGTCGCCGTTCCTCTGACGGAAGATACGATTTCAATTGAAACTTTTTTGAGCAGCATCAGCCCCGCCATGCTCTCGAGCAAAGGAACCAATCCCGAAGCGGGGATCGTCAAGGCTGTCAATTCCTTCCCTCCCGGTATTGGCCATAATGGTGCTGTGGTGCTCATCACTGACGGCGATGTTCTGGAAGGGAATCTTATGAGAGGCGCCGAACTGGCGTCAACGAGGAATATTCCTCTTTTCGCCATAGGGGCGGGAAGTGTCGAGGGAGTTCCCATAATACTCAATGACGGATCGGTCATCAGAGACCTTTCGGGTAACACGGTTATTTCTTCACTGGATAGAGATATTCTGGTCAAGGCCGCGGAAAGAACCGGCGGTGAGTATTTTGATCTCTCTTCGCCTTCTGTATCCTCCAATCTGAATGAAGCCGTGCGCGCCGTTAATGATTTTTCAGACCGGAAAGGAATAAGGTTCCGCAATATCGAACATTTCCGGTTTTTTGTTATTCTGGCTCTGGTTTTTATCATGCTGCATTTTCTTATAAGGGGGGTTAAATGGAAAAAAGACTTCTGAAAGGTCTGTTCCTCCTTTCTTTCATTTTGTTTTTCAGCTCCTGCAACGGTCTGGAACCGGGGCTTTCCGTTCTGACCGGCAATTACAACTATCAGGTTGGAGAATTTCAGCAGGCTACGATTAATTACGTCACCGGACTGGAAAGCGGACGCTTCTCAGAATGGATTTACTATAATATGGGCAATGTTTATTTTTCTCTCGGAGAAGGCGGAGCCGCCCTTGAAGTCTGGAAAAACGTGGATAGCGCTGAAGACCGCATCCTCCGCTACAGACTGAATTTCAATAAAGGGGTCCTTTTCTATCAGCTCGGAAGATATGATGAAGCTTACAATCTCTTTAAAGAGGCGCTGAGGTCCGATCCGGCCAGCATCGATGCCAAGATCAATCTGGAACTGACCCTGGGCAAACTGGCCGCTCCCGCAGCTCAGAACGGGAACAGCGGGAACACCGCCGAGAAAAATGAAGCTGTCAATCCGGCTGAGACGCAGAGAATGCTTGAGTACATCAGAAGAAAGGAGGGGCAATTGTGGTTTTCATCGGAAAAAGACAAAGAGAACTATCAGGAAGACTGGTAATTTTACTTTCTGCTATTCTCCTGATAAGCTCCCTTCTTAATGCCCAGGATAATGCGCAGGAAGAGGATGAACCCCGTATTACCGTGGAAGTCTCTCCGGAAAAGATTATCGTCGGACAGAGGTTTGACCTGACTATTTTCGGGGACTTTCCTTCATACCGCACTGTCAAAATAAAGGAACCGGAGCTTCCCGACGGCATCAGTCTGGCCGGCGGTCCCTATAAGAGCGCCCAGACAATTCGTGTAGGTGAAGTGGGCGACGCCCGTTACATTAAAAAAACCCGTGTCTACTACAAGTTCAAGGTGGATAAACCGGGTATTTATACTATGGGGAGTTTTTCTCTCAGCGATGGAGAAAACACCCTTGTGACAGAACCGGTCACTTTTCCCGCGGTCGCTTTTGACGAGAGGAATTTCAAATATCCCGTATTTGCCTCCTGGTACTCTCTGCCCGACGAAGTCATGGTCGGGGAATCGATCCCGCTCATTCTTGAAATGCAGAACCTTGAATCTCTGACCTTTCCCGACAATGTGAAAATGGATCCGCCGGCCGGCGGGATGTTCGAACGGGTCAATTCCCTGGGCGAGATAACGGTGATGGAAATCGGGGAGGATGAGGTCTATATAGCGCCGATTGATTCCTGGCTCTATACACCGACGGCTCCCGGCAGGATAAAAATACCTGCGGCTTCCGTCGTAATGGGGAATATTACCAGATCGACATCTTCCCATTATATCAATGTAGTGCCGACTCCTCAGGAAATAGTGGCGACCGGAGCTATCGGAGCCTTCTCGCTGTCTGTCGATATGGAAAACCTGCCTCCGGACAAAGGAAAAGTATCTGTTCTGAGAATACTTATCGAAGGGGACGGGAATCTCAATTACCTGATAATGCCCCAGCCGGAGTTCTCCGGAATGACGCTTATCGATAAAGAGGAATTGAGCGATTATGTCCCTTCCCGGTCGGGCTACAGTGGATACAGGGAGGATGTCTACAGGCTGCAGGTGGGCGATGAGCCGGAGATTTCTATCGTCATTCCTCCCTGGAACTGGTTCAACCGCGACTCCGGAACCGTTGAAACTGAAAACACTGACCCTTTCAGGTTCAGCAATCAAGTGATTTCCGGCCGTGAAGAAAACCTGTCCTTTGCCGATAGATTCTCCATGCTGGGCATCGAGGATGTTTCCAATCAGCGCAGGGCTTTTTATAATATCCCCCTGTATTATCTTCTCCTTCTGCCGGGGCTTATTTCTATACTTGCCGCTTTGATAAGAAAACGTTATGACGCCCGCATAGGCGCCTTTTTCCTTCTCTTCGCGGTTCTTGTTTCATCTTCTTCCGTGACTCTCCCTCTGTGGGGCGATAAGCTTCAGAAAGCCCGGCAATTATTTGAAGAGGAAAAATTTACCGAAGCGGACGATATTTACAGTGAGTTGATCTCCGGCAATGAAGAGAATTCTGCCCTTTACTATAATCGGGCCATCATCCAGTATAATCTCGATGAGCCCGGACGCACTGTGTACTTGCTTCGCAAAGCTCTCAACCTCAAGCCGGGAAGCCGTCTTTATCAGAATGCGCTGGCTGCGGTCGAAGAGGAATACGGGCTCGAACGGCAAGTGAGGGCAACCTCGGGATTATCTCCTGATCTGTTTTTTCTTCTTTTCATTCTTTTGTTTAATGGTGGGGCGCTTGTCATATCCTTTAATATCAGAAAACGGAAAATGGAACTGACGATTCTTATAATCATGGTTTTCTTTCTTTCCCTTATCTCTTTGGCAATAGTCGGCTATTCTCATTATGTTTCCCGTACAGATGCGGCTGTCGTTAACGCCGAAGAAGGAGAACTCAAGAAAGTTCCGGGAAATTCCGGCGGATCCTGGCTGACTCTGCAGGAAGGTACGACCGTGTTTGTTCTCTCCCGTTCCGATGATTCTCTGCTGATCAGAACCGGCTACGGTCTGGAAGGATGGATCGAAAAGTCGTCACTCCTCTTTTTAAACAGGGAGGAATAATGGATTTCGGGGATATTCTCAAGGATTGGGAGAAGAACGGAGAAAAAAAGCCGAAAAACAAGAAAGAAACTGTCAGGAAATCTGTAAAAAGCGAACATCCCATGGAGTCTCTTCTCAAACAGTACGCTCCCGATCAGGAAGTTGTAGGTTCGAAAAAGGAAGATAAGCCTCAGATCAACAAGGTTTCCCGTGAGAAAATGAGACGTCGGAAAGCTGATTCGGTACTCGACCTCCACGGCATGACAACCGAAGAGGCCCGCATTGCCCTTAACCGTTTTATCAGACGCAGCTATTCAACCGGTGCGAGAAAAATTCTAATTATTCACGGTAAGGGTAATCATACGAAGGGAGAGGCGGTACTGAAACCGCTGGTCAGATCCATTCTGGAAATGTCTCCCTATATCGGCGATACGGGTACGCCGGAAAGGCGGGACGGAGGGAGCGGCGCAACCTGGGCGGTTGTCCGTCAGCGCTCCCTGTAAATAATTCTTCCTCTTGTGAGGTCGTAAGGGGAAAGGGCGACTCTGACTTTGTCTCCCGGCACGATTCTGATGTAATGCTTTCTCATCTTTCCTGAGAGATGGGCAAGTATAAGGTGGCCGTTTTTAAGCTCCACTTTAAAGAGTGTGTTGGGAAGAGATTCCTTAACCACGCCTTCTACTTCAATAGCTTCTTCTTTTGCCAAAAAAAACTCCTGCGGCTTTATGTTTTCTCCGCAAATAGTAAGTTATCTTCAATTGATTTGTCAACAGCTTGACATTTTGGGGAAAAATAATATATTTAATGCCTAAATTATGACTTGAACGTAAGGGGTCCGTTTATGGATGAGGAATTTGTTTCCAGAATGCGTCAGGTGCTGCTTGATTCGAAAGCTGGCATCCTGAAAACATTGATGCATGAAAGTGAAGACTTCAGAGCTGCTGTTGAAGACATGGGCGTCAAGGATCTGGGAGACGTTGCTTCGAACGATATCGACTGCCGAACCCTTGAAGTTATCGGACATCAGGATAAACTCCGTCTAAGCCAGGTCGAGGCCGCGCTGGTCAGGCTGGAGAACGGAAAATACGGTGTCTGTGCAAAATGCAACAAAAAGATTTCCAGAGAAAGGCTTGAAGCCATTCCCTATGCTGTTTTTTGTATTCAGTGTAAAACGGCATCAGAGGGGAGACGTCATTAAAATACATTAAAAAATAATTGTAAGGTCATCATCTCTGTTTCCGATAATAAAACTGGAGGAACGGAGATGAGACTTAACGGAAGCGGATTTAATCTGGGATACAGTCAGGTTGCCACTGCTCAGAGAACCGGCATAGGTCTGCCAGTATCGAGCAATTCCGTCATTTACTCATATTACAAACATGTTCACGGCTACTCGGCCGGAGAAAATTCTCCCACGGTTCCCATATCCAAAATACGAATACTGAATAATCTTATAGAAAATCTCTCCCGCCTGAAGGGCGATGCCTCCCTTAAAAACTCAATTTCCGGAGCCGATAAGATGTCTTCAGAAGCTGTCGGCCGTCTTATCGATTCCTATTCAAAAGAGCTGCATCGCGTAGTTTCCGCGGCCCAGACCGGTTTTAACGTTTCAGAAACCGGTATGGTTGTCTCTTTAACTGCCTGATAGTTTATGCCCGCCCTATATGTTTTAATCCTTATACCTCTTCTTTTTTATATTATATTACCCCTTATCGGAGCTTTTCGCGTCAGATCGGTCTGGAGACAGTTCAGGCTGACAATGATTAATGCGTCGCTCTTTCCCATCTGCACTTACGGGGAGATAATCGGAGACAGAAAAGAAGGCTATTTCAGATTTTTCGGAGAAATCGAATCCATACAATCCCGAAAGCTTTTATGGGTCAAAAACAAAAACATGACAATGACCGTTAAAATGGAGCACTGTTTTGTTTATCTCATCCCTTCGGAAAAAAAGATGAATTCCCAGATGCCTACCAAACTGTCGTGGAACCGGGTTTTTTCCATAGCCGAGGGAACAGCTGTATATATAAGCGGCGAAGTGCGGGAAGAAGACGGAAGGCTTCTGTTTGCCGGGGACAGAAAAAATCCGCTGACGGTTATAATTTATGACGGTGAAGAGAGTTCTCTGCTGGAACGGAGCATAAGCTGCGGCCGGCAGAAAAATGAATACTGGAATTTTCTGACTCCCTGGTCAATAGCCATTGGGGGAATTCTCTCTCTTGTTCTGTTAAATATGATGATCCAGGCCAATGTTCCGGCAGAATTCCTCATCGGGGGAATTCTTGTGGCGGCTCTCCCTATTCTTCCTTTTCTCCCTCCCGGGCTGTTTTTCTTTTTCCTCTATACAGCTTTCTGGAGGCGGGGTCGCAATTGCCGGGCGGACAGGGATCTGATCGCACTGCCCCTTCGTTTTGAAGATCGAAACATCTTTGCAAGAGAATACCGCCATATCCGCTTCGGGTCCGGGCAGCCTTTTATGCCTGTTGAGCCCGGATATAAAGTCAGAGGCATCCATTATCCCGGAAAAGAGAAAAAAACTCTCTGGGACCATTCTCTCTTCGGAGCGGAGATTCAAAAGGAAAGCGGATCTTTTATCGGTCGGCCTTTGGATCCGATGAAGGAATTTCTGTTGATAGAAGACGAACCGCGCTCTCTCATCATGCGGTCTACGGCAAAGGCTTTTCTTTTCGAAATTCTCGCCATGACGAGTATTCTTTCCGCTCTGACAATCAATATCTGGTTGATTATTCTGATCTTTCAATCTCTATAGAAATAAAAAAAGGGAGACTGCAATCTCCCTTTTCGAAACAGAACCTCACGTGTTATTTCTTCTTGGCAAAATTGACAACAAGATTTCTCCCGCGGTAGTTAATACCATCGAGATTGTCTATAGCTGTGGGAGCGCTGTTTTCCTTAATGGTAATAAAGGAATAGCTGTCCAAAACTTTAATTTCACCGATATCGTCTCTGTTAAGCTTACCGGTACCGATAAATAGCTGTATCAGATCGCGGGGATAGACCCGGCGGTTTTTTCCGACACTGACAAAAAGGGTTGTTCCATCGGTAAGCCTTTGCCTGGATTTTGATTCGACAGCCTGTTTGAAAAGATAGGCTGTGGTCCAGGAACGCAAATGCAGTGGGACTGTCTTTTTGAATATCTTCTTGAATGTCTTCAGATCGTCAGGATCAGCATTTTCGCTGACTTTTTTCTGAAGAGCATCAATGGCAGATATCATGGAATCAGTCAACACATCGTTAACTTTGCTCATTGCGGCTTCTCCTTAAAAAATGTAAAAAAAACGACTTATGCAAAAATATGAATAAATGACAGACTGGAAAAAACGGAACTGGTTCTGTTTCTTTTAAATTCCGTTAAAGTTACCCGGGGCACTAACCAATACTGTCTCTATACGCATAAGACATTACTTAAGGTATGCACTGACTTCTGATTTGTCAAGAAATTGCTCTTTTTTGCTGTATGTTTTTTAAATATATAGGCTGGTCGTAACCTTCGGTTACTGCTCGCCTATGCATCCTAAGGCTGGTCGTAACCTTCGGTTACTGCTCGCCTATGCAACCGTAGGAGTTTTTTTATGAGGGTTCGCCTGAAAAGAGCCATTATTTCCTTACTGCTTGTTCTTCCTTTCGGCCTCAATGCTGTGGAATTCAGATTTACTTATGAAGAGGGAGATCATTACCGCATCGTTACGGAAGTGAGCGAAACGGTTAAGGAAAACGATAAAATCATATATTCAACGGAAATTCTCAACCGCATCGCCGCCACTGTGACCGGCGTTACGGACGGCCGGGGGGACATCGAAGCCTTGTATCAGATTTCCGAGCACCTTCATGACGGCAGCGGATATCAGTGGAGCTCGGAAGATGAGGTCGCCTTTACCAGAGATGCGAAAGGGGTATACTCCGAGCTGCCGGTTGATACGGCCCTGCCTTCGGTCAGAAATGTACCACGCTTCCCCGATCAGGATATCGCGATAGGGGAATCATGGAATTTTTCTGCGGAAGAGGTTCATGACCTCCTTCCTTTTTTCGGAATTGATTACCGCCTCCATATTCCTTTCCGTGTCTTCTATACATATGACGGCACGGTGCAAAGAGGAGATAAGGTTCTCGATAAAATTACCATAATATATCATATCTATTATGAGCAGGATCCTGTGCTCACCGTTTATGAGCATCCCGATTGGGGAGATGAGTATCCGGAAAAAATAGTCGGTTCCTTTTACCAGGAGTATTTCTGGAACAGGGAGGCCGGTCGCCCCGCTGAAGTTGAGGACAGGTTTGAGTACAAGTATTATCTCTCAACCGGCGTTTCCTATACCTTTTCCGGAGTCTCAAAGGGCAAAGTCGTGGAAGCCAGGGAAATGGACCGCGAGCAGATGGCCGAGGATATCAGCCGTGAGCTGGAGGAAGAGGGGATCGATGATATCGCCGTTACTTCCGATGAAGAGGGCGTGCGGCTCACTCTCGAGGAAATCCGCTTCCTTCCCGATTCTCCCGTTCTTGAAGACAGTGAAATCGGAAAGCTGGAGCGGATATCGGAGATTCTGATGCGTTACAGAGACCGGGACATCCTGGTTGAAGGTCATACGGCGAGATTCGGAACCGAGGAAAGCTGTCAGATTCTATCGGAGGAAAGAGCGGCGGCAGTCGCTTCCTATTTTCAGGAAATGCATATCCGCGACGAGTCGGAAATCGTGACGCGCGGTTACGGTTCCACCCGTCCTCTGGGAAGCAACCTTACCGAGGAGGGGCAGAGATTGAACCGGCGGGTTGAGATCACTATCCTGGAGAATTAGAGAATTTCGACGATGCGGAAGTATTCGGCGACAATGGGAAGGTCGTCTGTCACTTCGATTTCCTCGCCCCAGTAGAAACGATGGGCGTCCCGGAAATCCTGGAGATCGCAGTCCAGAACGTCGAGGGCCAGTTTTTCATCAGCCTGGCCGAAAGAGAGGTGACGGACATCGGTAATTTCTGCCAGAACCCGGTCTTTCCCCGATGGGTCCTTGAGGATAATCTGATCCCCTTTTACCGTTTCCGGTTCGCTGTCTACTGTTCCGAACCAGGCTTCAGGGGTACAGAAAGCCTTTTTTCGCCCGGCTATAATCTCATTGATGTGGGAGTTCTCGTCTCCCTCTTCTCCCCAGATTGTCAGACTTTTCATATGTATGGAGTTTACCCTATTTTAATTATTGGATAAAGGCTTTTAAATGTAGTAGATTTAAAGTGTACAGATTATCCGGAGGGATATATGGATCAGAATGAAACCCGCATTGAAGAATTACAATCCCGTATAAAAGACAGCCAGGCGGAGCTTAAGGATATTTTTTGCGAAGCTGGAGAACGGGTCGCCGGAGAGAAGCTCTATAAAGGCGATGACGAAGCCATAAACAAACTTTTGGAAGCCCTTGGCGAGCGGGAAAAGCGCTTGCAGAACATCGATAGTCAGATGGATGATTTGAGGACTTCCTATAACCGGATTTCCGAGATAGCCGAAAGGGAAAAGGAAATCGGAGAAGAATACGCTCTTCTTGAGAAAGAGAATAAAAAGCTTTTTGTTCCCCTGGGGAGAGTCGCTTATTTTCCGCTTAAAGGCGGGAGAGGGCAGGAATACGGAAAATCCTTTGATTCCCTTGTTGAAGCTGAGGAGAATTTAAAGGAACAGGATAATGAAATCTTCCGCCTGGAGAGTTCCGGCGGTAAGAAGAAATTTCTGGAGAACCTGAAAGACAAAGGCCGCATCGCTGTTTTACGATCGAAAAAAAAGCGCCTGGAATCGTCAATGGATAATCTCTTCGGAAAACTCGGAGAAAAGATATATCGCAAAGACCCGGCTTTTCTCGATTCTATTGAAGATGAAACTGTTGCTTCCTTCAAAGAGAACCGGATAAAAATGGCCGCGCTGGATAAGGAAATCGCTCAGCTGAAAGAGGAGAATTCAAACCTCGAAAAGCACCTGAAATCAGAGTACAACAGCAGCCGTCAGAAGAAAACGGAAGAGAAGATGCAATCCCGGCGGGACCTGGCTCTTTCCGACAAAATGGCCGGCGTATATGATCTCGGCCTGTATCTCTACAGGGAAAAAATTGAACTGAAGGATAACGAGGTCGAACAGCTATTCGCTTCCGCCGGTGAGATCTATGGAAAAATTGAAAACCAGGAACGGGAAATAGAGAAGCTCAAAGCTGAACTGGAAATTGTCAATTTGGAAGAAGAAGTTACGGAAATGAAGAAAAATATCAAAGATCTGGAAATGACTATTGAAAAGTGCAACAGTGATATTTCAGAATTTAATAATGAGATTAAACGGGCGCGGGCGGAAATCCGGAAGTTGAAAAAACTGACTGAATAAGCTACCGCTTCTGAAGAGACGTAAGGAGTCCCATATGAGTTCAATCGGAGAAACCAATGAGTATCTGACTTTTATTCTTAGCGGGGAGGAATATGCTATTGAAGTATCCAAGATCGAAAGCGTTCTTGAGTATACGAAAATTACGCCGCTTCCGGGGACGGATGATACGATAAAGGGAGTTATAAACTTAAGGGGCCGGGCTCTTCCGGTTGTCGATTTGAGGATGATTCTCAATCTCGATGTGAAGGAAATAACTCTCGACACATCCATTGTCGTAATGTTTATTGAATCTCAGGGAGAAATTCTGACTATGGGCGGTCTGGTTGACGCGGTGAAGGAAGTGATAGAAATCCTTCCCGAGAATATTCAGGAGGCACCTAAAGTCGGTATCCGCATAAAAGATACCTTTATCGTGGGAATGGCAAAGAAAGAGGATAACTTCATCATTGTCCTCGATATAGACAAGATTCTCAACTCCGATCAGATGGCTCTGGCTGCCGAAGCGGATAAGCTGGCGCTTCCTCAGGAAGAAGCGGGACAAACGGCTGCCGAAGAGGTCTAAATATGAAAAAACTTCTCAGTTTTGAGAGGTTTTTTCGTTTTATGGTGAAGATAAAGAAGCAGTCCTCCCGTGGGGATCGTCGCTGAAAGAACCATTATAGACCACCAGACTCTTACGGTGTTCTCCAGAAAAAGCGAAACGGCCATTTCTATTCCAACGCATTCGAGCCCCACAGAAAATACCGCATAAGCGAATATATTTATCCCCTTTATCGCGCTCCTGTTGTCAATATAAAAATTCAGAGCTATAAGCAATGCCGTAACTGTTATAATCGGCAGAGCCAACTGTCGGAACCAGTATTCTCCTCCGCTGAAGACTTCGATGGAATAAAGGAAGAGAAGCGTTGACAGGTAATAGGCCATGAGAGTGAGAACCGGCGTTTTGTAATAGAGAAGGGGGAGGAGTATGATCACCCAGATATAAATCAGGGTACTGATGGTATAGGTCCCCCAGGTTATATGTTTGTTGATGACCACGTCTGCTGCAATGGCTATGGATGCGGGGATAAGAAGCCCGAAAGTTATAATTATGGCAGCCATGCGGCGCTGTTCTTTCTTGTTTCTTTTGGGAGGGGCCGGATGAGGAGCCGGTTTGTCGGGATATTTCCCCGTTTTCAGATTTTCCGGACTCAGGACCTGTATCGGTGTGGAACAGAGGGGACATTTTTCCACATCATTATCGACTTCGACGCCGCATCTCGAACAGTATGGCATTCTCTCTCCTTTAATAATTACTCTCTATTTTAACAGGAATTCCCATCTTTCTCATCTTTCGGAAAAAGATCCTCTCCACGGGGCTGTCATTTGTCAGTCTTCCGAAGGATATGTAGATATTTCCGCCCCAGGACAGAAATCCCGCTTTTGTTTTCAGACCGGTGGAAGGAGCGGGAATAAACTCGAAGCGCTCTATTTCTCCCGATAGCTTTTCAGGCATCGTGATTCTTCCCAGATTGGAAAGGCTTCCTGAATAATTGTTCTCGCCAAGCAGGTTGTAGATAATCGGAAGGACCATGTTTTTCAACAGGAGCGGCATCAGGCGCACAAAAGTGTTCATTTCCCCTTTTACATTACGGGTGATCTGCTGATTGAGAACCTTGCTGTCGACTTCGTGCCTCATGTAATGATGGACTTTGCTGACGATTTCGTCAAAAGTGTATTCTCCCAGGCGGGGATCGATGGCCGGTTCCATAGACAGAAAGAAGTTTTTCATTGTCCGGCTGTTGAAAATGGGGCGCAGGTTGACCGGTACATTTATGACTATAGGCTTCCAGTGGCACGGTTTGAGATTGTCAGCGCAGTATTGTCTGTACGATTCGATTAGAAGCGCTGTCAGAAATTCCGTCAGCGAAACCTTGTATTCTCTACTCTTATCCAATAGTTTTTCAGCGGGGATAATCGCTGTTACAACATTGTAATGTCCCGCCCTCATCAGTTTCTCCGGCAAATGAAACGCTCTCTGCTGCCTTCTGTTAAAGGGAATCTTTTTATTGTACACTTTTTTGAACGAGTCTTCGTACTCGCCGGGATCCGGTCTGGCTTCGGGGTTGAATATAAACTCATCGAGACCGGGATCCGCGTTCAGGCCCAGCTCCCGGAAGTACTGCAACAGCAGAGTTTTCAGAAAAATAAGAGCGCCCGTACCATCAGTCAGAATATGAGAGAATTCCACGGCTATCCTGCGGTTGAATGCTCTGACCCTGAAAAGATACATTCTGTTCCTTTTTACATTTGCAGCCATGCAGGGATAGAGAGAGTCTCTTTCCACAATGGGGTTGTGTTCGTTCGTTTCAAAGAAATACCAGAACATGCCCCTCTGGATCTGAACATTGAAATAGGGAAAGCGCTTCATCGTTTTATCCAGGGCTTTCTGGAGCTTCCCCGCATGGACGGGATTTATCAATGTTGCGCTGATACGGAAGAGAGACGTTCTGTGATGTGTTATAATGGCCGGGTAGACCTTTCCCGCATTATCCAGGCGGTACCAGTTTTTGTCTTTCATACCTGATATTTCCCACTATATTCATTTAAACACCGCTGTTCAATAGGCGGGGGAATTGCCGGTTTCCGGGATATGAGGCATAATCGGTGCAATGAAATTATACGAATCCGTTCAGGGAATCCTCGATTCCGTAAAATTGAAAACCGGCAAGGAAGCCGTTCTGGTACCCGTTCAGGGGATGGCTACAATGGCGGAAGTAAAAATCGCCCGTGAGCACAACGATACGCACAGAATTTTCTATAACAGCGACAGTCCCGACGAAGTCAATCATCTGATCGGTTGTAAATGCCTCCAGATTATCAGGACTTTTGAAGTTCCCGAAGATAAAAGGCTGATGGGGGTTTCCTATCAGGATAATTATAATAATGCGAGAATGCAGATCGAGGCGGAAGCGAATGTGAAGCCGGAGCTGCGCGAGGTTCTGAATAACAACGAGCTCGTCTCCTCCTGGATTCTGGGATTGATAAATCAGCTGATCAGCCAGCCCGCCGATCTGGTCGTGGAGAAAATGATATACGATACCTGTCCCGACCTGAGAGTCCTGCAGAAGAATGTGCTCGAGAAACAATTTGTCGATTACACAATGACTCTTAATCCCCAGGTGAGAGATCTCTCACCCACTGTCGTTTTCGATGCTTCGGCTATTATGAATTATGTGTATCTTAAAATCCTCGACGATGAGATAGGTACGGATTTTACAGCCCGTACGGAACATGTTTATAAAAAAAAGCGCTCTGATGCGCTTTATGATTTTACCAAAGCCAATTCCGGAGGAACTGTAGAACAGGACCGGGTGATAATCGATCACTGGGCGGAAAAACTCAAAATCCGTACCTGGTATGAGTGGACGGACTTTGAGGATGTCCCTGCAGATTATTAAATCGCTTTTCTGAAATACTCCGACTCGCCGATTCTCTCGAAGCCCATCTTTACAAGGTATTTGTCATGGGCGTCTACGGCGGATCGCACTTTAAAGAACTTTTTCTCTGATTTGTCAATGTCCAGGTGGTGAACGGCGTAGTCGAAGAAATAGCTCGAGCTCTTGAAATCGCGGAACTGCGGAGTCGCATAATCCATCAGAATCTCTATGTCCTCTCCCTCGGTATCTTTGAAGAGGAGGAGAAGGGCCGGAACCATATCCCTGAGTATATAGGCGCTGTTCAATTCTTTAAGCATATCCTCTGAGAAATCCGGAAAGAAGCGGAGAATATCTTTTTTGTAATGTTTCAGAAAGAGCTCGCTGTAGTATTTTGTTTCGCTGCTGTTCAGAATGAAGTCAAACTTCTCCTTGTTCTTGACCAGCGGAATGTAAAAGTAGATATCGATCAGCGCGATGATGGCGTTGACGATAATGACAGGCAGAGCCCCGATAAAGGCTCCGTAGACGGAAAACATGACGGCTCCGACAAAATTGACTATTCTGAGAGTCTTCAGATTTTTCATTGTCAATGATATGGCTATTATGACCGATGCCACCGTTCCGAAAAGTGTTATAAAATCCATCAGGATACTCCTTAGCTATGTAATAATTATAATCATTCCGAGCTTTTATGCCTGAAAAAAATATGTGGACAAAATTGAAAATGGGTCGGATAATGACTATTGCAGCGCTATTGTATGACAAACATACAATTTAGGGAACCCGGTAAGGCTGCCGGCATGAAATTGAGCTTCGGTGAAGAGACATTTTCGGGCTGAATCCACAATTCCGGGAGACAGAATTAATCCAAGCCAAAAACACTGAGCAAAAAGTTTATGATAATTAAAGAGCTGTCTATTATAGTGATAGATAGAGTATTGTCTGAAAATATGAAGTAAGGCTGATTGGCGGAGAAAGACACCAGCCAGCTATATATCAAAGGAGTTTTCAATGGGTGATATTATGAGACCGGTACCGTTCGAGGAATTGATTAACAGGATCTTCGATGAGTACAGAACTCAGAAGTCGATTTTCGGTATAAGCGAATCCTTCTTCTTCAGGAAGAAAAACGACAGGGCATATGATGTTTTCGGGGAGACCTGCGAGGTGCCCCTGGGGCCGGCTGCGGGACCTCATTCCCAGCTGACTCAGAATATTATCGTTTCCTATCTGACCGGAAGCCGCTTTATAGAGTTGAAAACCGTTCAGATTATAGACACCCTGGAAATTGAAAAGCCCTGTATTGATGCGGATGATGAGGGATTCAACACCGAATGGTCCACCGAGTTTACCCTTGAAAAAGCCTATGATGAGTACGCCAAAGCCTGGATCATCCTTCATCTGATCGAAAAGCTTTTCGGTTTCTCCGCTTCCGGTGAACGTTCCTTTATTTTTAACATGAGTGTCGGATATGACCTGAAGGGGATTAAAACCGACAGGATGCAGACCTATATCAATTCCATGATGGATTCCTCTGAGAGAGCGGAGTTCAAGTCTCACATCGATTCTCTCGACAGATTGATTGAAGATGGGGCCTTTCTGAAAGGTACCGGGCTGGAAGATAAGCTGAACTCTCTGAAAGGCCTGGCTGCTTCTATCCCTTCCGATATCTGTAAATCCGTAACCCTTTCGACCATGCACGGCTGCCCGCCTGATGAAATCGAAGCTATCTGCATGTATATGATTAAGGAGAAAGGGATTCAGACCTTCGTAAAACTGAACCCGACGCTTCTCTCCTTTCCCGTGGTCCGGAAAATCCTCGACGATGCGGGATTCTCCTATGTGGGGCTTAAGCAGGAGTCTTTTGACCATGACCTGCAATACCCCGATGCTGTTGCCATGCTCAAACGGCTTCGCGCCGCAGCTGATGAAACAGGCCGGAGATTCGGAGTCAAGCTGACCAACACCCTCGGTTCGGTGAACAACCTGGGGCGTCTTCCCGGGGATGAAATGTATATGTCGGGCCGCGCCCTCTTTCCCCTTTCCATCAACCTGGCCGCTAAGCTGTCGGAAGAATTCGATGGCGACCTGCCCATCTCCTTTTCCGGAGGGGCCGGGGCGAAAAATATCAGACAGATCCTCGAAACCGGAATCCGCCCCGTAACTATTGCTACGGAAATGCTGAAGCCCGGCGGCTATACCAGAATGGTTCAGTGTGCCGAGATTTCCGAGAACTGCACCTATCCTGACAAGATAGATGTAACCAAGCTGAAATCTCTGGCGGAAGAAGCGCTCACGGCAAAATATACTTTGAAAAGAAGCCGCGGCGATGACCGTGTCGAAGTGAAGGAGCCTCTTCCTCTCAACGACTGCTACATCGCTCCCTGCAAAGTGGCCTGCGCCATCCATCAGGATATTCCCGAGTACATCCGCCTCGTTGCGGAAGGGCGTTATGCCGATGCGCTCGATGTTATTTACGAGAAGAACGCGCTTCCTTCCATTACCGGCCATATTTGCGATCATCAGTGCCAGTACAACTGTACGCGTCTCGATTACGAAGGGGCTATTGAAATCCGCGAGGCTAAGAAACAGGCTGTATTGAACGGTTTTAAAGAATATAAGGAACGATGGGAAAAACCTGAAGTTCACAGAGATGGAAAAGTCGTTGTTATCGGAGGGGGGCCTGCCGGTCTTTCCGCCGCTTACTTTCTGGCCCGGGAGGGATTCGATGTCACAATCCACGAGAAGCACGAAAGCGCCGGTGGGGTTATCGAGCATGTCATTCCCAAATTCAGGATTTCCGCAGAGGCGATTTCCCACGATATCGATTTTATCAAGGCGCACGGCGTCAAATTCAAATACGGTGTACCCGTCGGATTTAAAATCAGCGATCTGAAGGCTGAAGGATACAAGTATGTCGTTATCGCGACAGGAGCGGAAAAAGTAAAGGCATACGATATCGAAGGGGCGGAAAGCAAAGTGCTCCCGTCACTCGAATTCCTCAAATACTTCAATACTGATCCCTCCAAGCTTCCGGCGGCCAGGAAAGTTCTGGTTGTCGGTGCGGGAAATACGGCTATGGATGCTGCCAGAGCCGCAAAGAAAATGCCCGGTGTCGAATCGGTGTCCGTGGTCTACAGACGATCTGAAAAAGAGATGCCTGCCGCCAGAGTCGAGTACGATGAGGCTCTGGAAGACGGAATCGATTTCAAATTCCTCACGGATCCCGAAACATTCAAGGCTGACGGGACGGTGGTCTGCCGCGTTATGGAGCTCGGCGAGCCCGATAGTAGCGGGCGGAGACGGCCTGTACCCACAAACCGGACCATCACTCTCGAAGCGGACCTGATTATTCCGTCGATAGGAGAGTCCGCCGATTCCAAAATCCTGATCGAAAGCGGTCTGCCTGCGGAAAACGGCTGGGTGACCACCGATGAAAATCTGGAAACATCGGTAGAAAATGTATTTTTGATCGGAGACGGACGGACCGGTCCCTCCACAATCGTTCAGTGTATTCACGAAGGACGTGTCGCTGCCGATGCCATCACTCTGAGAGAGGAGCCCGATTTCGACAGAGTCGAAACATTCCCCTGGGTCGATGCGGACCAGCAGCTGAAACAGATAGAGATGAAGAAGTCTGTCATTCAGGTGGATACAAAGATCAAGCGCTGTATCGAGTGCAACTTCCTCTGTAACCGTTGTGTGGAAGTCTGTCCCAACAGAGCCAACGCCACCGTGGCTGTGACTCCCGAGGACGGATACTTCGATCCCTATCAGATCTACCACATCGATGCCTACTGTAACGAATGCGGAAACTGCGCCCGGTTCTGCCCCTACGAAGAAGGACGACCCTACAAGGACAAGTTCACCGTATTCAGTTTCAAAGAGGATTTTGACAACAGCACGAATCCGGGATTCTTCCTCGACGGCACAACTCTCTATCTGAGAGCCGATGGAAAAGTGGAAACCCTGAAGATGGAGAACGGCAAAGTTCTGGAGGCGCCTGATAAGCTGCGGGCTTCTGTCCGCATGACCGAGCTTATAGCCGAAAGACAGCCCTGGGTTCTCGGGGAGGTTCAGAAATGATTACCATAATCAAGAATGCGACAGCTGTTGAGTTCGAACCGTCCCGCGTCCGGGAAGGCATGGATGTCGTTATAGAAGATTCCTATATCAAAGAGGTGGGCAGCGGTTTATCCTCAAAATATAAAGCTGATAAAGTGATCGACGGATCGGGGAAGCTGGTTTATCCGGGAATTGTCTGTTCCCACAACCACTACTATTCGGGCCTGGCGAGGGGCATAATCGCCAATATCAAACCGTCTCCCGATTTCGTCTCTATTTTGAGAAATCTCTGGTGGCGTCTCGACAGGGCTCTGGACCGCGACAGCCTCTATTCCAGCGGACTGGTCTGTGCCCTCGATGCCATAAAGGCCGGTACAACTTCGGTTATTGACCACCATGCTTCGCCGAACTTCATTAAAGGCTCGCTGAAAACTCTGAAGGACGGCTTTGAAAAAGTCGGGCTGAGAGGAATGAGCTGCTACGAGATCACCGACCGTAACGGCCGCGACGGCATGATCGAAGGGGTTGAGGAGAGCATAGAGTTCGCCGCCCTGATCGACAGTGAAAAAGGTTCCGGGAAAGGGCTGTTTGAAACCCATATAGGCGGACACGCGCCATTTACCCTCAATGACGAAGCGCTGAAGCTCATGGGCGATGCGGTCGAGAAGACAGGCCGGGGATCTCATATCCACGTAGCTGAAGGGACCTATGATGTTTCCTATTCCCATGCGGAGTACGGGAAAGATCTGATTGTCCGTCTCGATGAATTCGGTCTGGTAAACAGCAAATCCATAATGGTCCATGGTGTTTATCTCTCAGACGAGGATATCCGCATTATCAACGAAAGAGATGCCTATCTGGTACACAATGCCCGTTCCAATATGAACAACGGTATCGGCTACAA
Organism: Spirochaeta isovalerica; assembly: GCF_014207565.1. Taxonomy (NCBI): domain Bacteria; kingdom Pseudomonadati; phylum Spirochaetota; class Spirochaetia; order Spirochaetales; family Spirochaetaceae; genus Spirochaeta; species Spirochaeta isovalerica. The sequence continues at coordinate 169,160 of NZ_JACHGJ010000002.1, forward strand.
CCACAGACTGGCGGATTATAAAAATGTGGCCCTCGGTACCGACGGCATAGGGAACAATATGTTTGAGGAGTTCAAGTTTGCATTCTTCAAGCACAAGGACGCGGGCGGTCCCATGTGGCCTGACAGCTACCTGAAGTTCCTCTACAACGGCAATGATATTCTGGAACGGAATTTCGGACAGAAGTTCGGAAAACTTGAAGCGGGATATAAGGCCGATATTGTTGTGGCGGACTACAACAGCCCCACTCCTCTGGTGGGAGACAATATCGCCGGGCATATCGCTTTCGGCATGGGATCCGATACGGTGAGAACGGTTCTTATCGACGGGAATGTCGTCCTGGAGGACGGTGAGTTTACCTTTGATGTGAGCGATATTTATGCCGAGGCGAGGGAGCAGGCTTCCAGATTGTGGAAGGCTATGGACGCTCTTCCCGATTGAGGCCCTTTGTCTTGATTTCCGTGTTGGGCTGCGAGTCTGGGTACTTGCCTGCATGAGCATGCGCCGATCCTCGAGTCTTGCCTGCCTTGAAATCAAAGCAAATCATCGTCGATCAAAGTGGTTATGAATGATTATGAAATGAAAAAATATCTTAAAAGATACAGGAGAATGATTGAAAATGGATAAGAAACAGATTCTGGAACTGGCTGAAAAATACAGAGATTACACGGCGGAAAATCTTTCCAAAATGATTAAGATTCCTTCCTACAGCGCGCAGGAGAAAGAAGTCTGCGAAGCGATTATGGAAATGTGTAAGGAAGCGGGATTCGATGAGGTTCGCCTCGATGGTCTGGGCAGTGTTGTCGGGCGCGTCGGAAACGGGCCCAAGATGATTGCATTCGATGCCCATATCGATACGGTTGAGGTCGGCGATCCTTCTCAGTGGAAGACTGATCCTTTCTCCGGTATCATCAAAGACGGTCTGGTTCACGGACGGGGTGCTTCCGACCAGGAAGGCGGAGCGGCATCGATGATTACGGCCGGACGCATTATAAAAGAACTCGGTTATGACGGCGAGTACACTTGTCTGTTCACTTTCACTGTTATGGAAGAGGACTGCGACGGCATGTGCTGGAAATACCTGATCGAAGAAGAGAAAGTCGTTCCCGACTTTGTCGTTTCCACAGAACCCACTTCCTGTCAGCTCTACAGAGGGCACCGGGGAAGAATGGAGATGGAAGTTATCATCAAGGGTGTTTCCAGCCACGGTTCTGCTCCCGAAAGAGGTGTAAGTGCCGCTTACAAAGCTGCAAGAGCCGCTCTCGCCATGGAAAAACTCAATGCCGATCTTCAGCCCGATGAAGACAATTTCCTTGGAAAGGGAACCATTGTCGTTTCTCAGATTGAGGTTAAAGGGCCCAGCCAGTGTGCTGTTCCCGATCAGGCGAGATTGTATCTGGACAGAAGACTGACCTGGGGCGAAGATGCCGATCTGGCCATCAGCCAGGTTAAGCAGTATATAAAAGATGCTCTGGGTGAAGAGCCTGAAAAAGTCTATATGCCCGATTACACCAGAAGAGGCTATAGGGATTACGATTACGGACAGGAACTCTATTTTCCCACATGGAAAATCGATGAGGATCACGAACTGGTCGTTGCCGGACAGAAAGCCTTCAAAGAGCTCTACGGAGCAGAGGTTAAAACTGACAAATGGACATTCTCTACAAACGGAGTTGCCACCTGCGGCCGCCACAAGATTCCGACTATCGGATTCGGTCCCGGAGATGAGGCTCAGGCTCACGCGCCTAATGAAATTACCCGTGTGAAGGATCTTGAAATCTGCAGCGCCTTCTATGCCATGCTGCCTCTGATGCTTGAGAAATAAAAGGTAAACAGAATGCGGAAAAAGTGAAAAAAACTTTTTCCGCTTTCCTGTTTATGATTACATTATAGGGGGCCGGCTTTGGTTTTTCGTCCTGTGTAGCAGCAGACGGCTTCCTGGGAGGAGATAATGAGTAATATCAGCACTCCCGTCAGAAGACTGGACGCGGTTGAAAAAACCGCTGGATATACAAAATATATTGCTGACAGGGATTTTGGAGATCTTCTTTACGGAAAATTTCTCCGTTCCGAAAGGCCTCGCGCCAGGATTGTCAGCGTAAAAAAACCAGCCATCCCTGACGGCTATTACATTATTGATAAGAATGACATTCCCGGCGAGAATGCCATTCACATGCTCGGTGCCGACTGGCCCGTTTTCGCCGATAATGAGGTCCGTTTTATCGGCCAGTCCATCGCTCTGGTGGTTGGTCCGGACCGGAAAGTTCTGGAAGATCTTATAGAGCGGTTCGAAGTCGAATACGAAGATCTGCCTGCAGTTTTCAGCCTTGATGAATCCATGGCCCTGAAAGGCGGGGCACTCCATAATGACGATAATTGCTACGCCGATTATCATCTTCTCAAAGGCGATCCCGACCGGGCTTTCGCCGAAGCCGATCAGATTTACGAACACACTTATGAAACAGGTCCTCAGGAACATATTTATATGGAAACCCAGGGGTTTGTCGGTGTCTGGGAAGACGGTAAAGTGCATCTCCACGGTTCTCTTCAGTGTCCTTTCTATGTGCGTCATGCTGTAACACCGGTTCTCGGAGTCAAAGACGACGGAGTGCGGGTAACCCAGGCTCCCACAGGAGGAGCATTCGGCGGGAAAGAGCACTATCCCGATATCATCAGCACAGCTCTGGCTGTAGCCGTCGATAAACTGAAGAAAAATATCGCTATTTTCTATGAACGGGGTGAGGATATTGTCAATTCGGTCAAACGGCACCCTTCGCGGATTACCATAAAAACAGCCCTTGATAAAGAGGGAAACATAACCGCTATGGATTTCGATTCCATACTGGACGGCGGAGCTTTTGAAAGCTGTTCCTGCATTGTTCTCCAGAGAACGATTTTTCACGCGACCGGCGTTTATGATATTCCCAACACGAAACTGAGAGGCCGGGCTCTGGCTACAAACCATGTGCCCTTTGACGCGTTCCGGGGGTTCGGGGCGCCTCAGGCTATTTTCGCATTGGAAACCCATATGGATCATCTGGCAGGAATGGCCGGCATCGATCCCGTCGCCTATAAAGAACGGCACTTCATGAAGAAGGGCAGCGTGACTATCACCAACGGGAAGATTCATGAAGAGGTCAAGCTTCCGGAAATTCTGGCCCGGGCGAAAGAAATGTCCGGTTTCGACAGGAAAGTGAAGGAATACAGCAGAGGCGGTAACCGGGGCATCGGTCTTTCCTTCTTCAATCACGGAGGAGCCTTTACCGGTAATGGTGAAAAAGCCATTATCAACGCCCATGTGAAGCTTCGCAAAAGAACTGACGACGTGGTGGAGATTTATGTCTCCAACGTGGAGATGGGGCAGGGATTGATGACAACATTCTCAAAAATCGCCGCCCGGACTCTGGACATTCCCATAGAAAAGATAGAATTCATTCAGCCCGATACGGATATCGTCCCCGACTCCGGTCCGACGGTCGCTTCCCGTTCCATCGTTATCGTCGGAACTCTGGTCGGCAAGGCTTCGGCCAAGCTTAAGGATCAATGGGTCGACGGGGAGGAGATTACGGTCTGGCAGGAATATGAAGAACCGGATTTTGTCATTCCCTGGAATCAGGAAACCTTTCAGGGAGATGCGTACCCCTCATACAGCTGGGGCGTCAATGTCGTTGAAGTTGAGTTTGACCCTGTAACCTTCGAAGTCTCTATCATCGGATTGTGGAATGTCTATGATGTGGGCGTTCCCATAGACCGAATGATTGTTGAGGGACAGATCGAGGGCGGTCTGGTCCAGAGCCTCGGCTGGGCTTATCTGGAGAAGATGGAGTTCAAAGAGGGGCGCATTCAGCAGCGGACCATGGCGGACTATGTCATACCGACGACCCTTGATGTGCCGGCTATCGAAAATGATTTTGTCCTCAATCCCTATTCGGAAGGAGCTTTCGGAGCCAAAGGGGCCGGAGAAATTGTTCACAACGGCGGAGCTCCGGCTTTTGTCAGCGCTGTGGCAATGGCTTCGGGAAAACACTTCGACACCATTCCTCTGACTCCGGAGAGAATCATGGAGGCAGGTAAATGAAAAAGAAAATTGATTTTGTCCTTAACGGAGCAAAGGTCTCCATGGAAATAGATCCTCTTAAAAGACTTCTCGATGTTCTCCGGGAGGACTGTGCCCTCACTTCCGTGAAAGAAGGATGCGGGGAAGGTGAGTGCGGTGCCTGTTCGGTTCTCCTCGATGGAGAAATTGTCAACAGCTGCCTCATTCCCGTGGGAACCATTGAAGGTGCGGCTGTCGAGACGGTCGAAGGCATTCGCGAAAGTGAGAACGGTAAGCGTATCATCGATGCCTTTGCCGAAGAAGGGGCCGTTCAGTGCGGTTTCTGCACCCCCGGCATGATGGTCGGGGCCGAATGGATCTTAAGGAAATATGAGGACCCCACAAGCGATGAGATACGGACTGCCCTTTCGGGGAATCTCTGCCGGTGCACCGGGTACGATATGATTATAAGCGCTGTCAAAGCGGCGGCGAAAGGGGGGCGGAAATGAGTGAAAGCTACAGGCCGGAAACTCTTGATGAGCTCCTGAAGCTGATGGCTGAGAAAGACCTGATCCCCTTTGCCGGTGGAACGGACCTTATGGTTCAGAATGCCGCGCCGCAATTGCCTAAGTTTAAAAAGGATGTTGTATTTCTCGGTCACCTGAGTGAATTGAAGCAGATCCGCAAGGACGGACAGGACCTGATTATCGGTGCTGCTGCCACCTTGACGGATATTGAAAACCATCCCCATACGCCGGTTTTACTGAGAGACGCGGTCGCTCTGATCGCTGCGCCGGCTCTCCGCAACAGGGGAACTATGGGCGGCAATATCTGCAATGCCTCTCCGGCGGGAGATTCCATTCCTCCTCTTTATGCGCTCGATGCGAAATTCCGCCTCCAGTCGCTGAATGGGGAAAGAATCGTCAAAGCCGAGGACTTCTTTAAAGGCCCCGGGCGGACCGACAGGAAAAAAGAGGAAATCCTCAAGGAAATCATCATTCCCTTGAAAGAGTGGAATGTGAAGAAATACAGAAAAGTGGGAACCCGGGCCGCCAATGCCCTGACCAAGTGCTCCATTACCGCCGCAGCTAAAGTAAAGGGCGGCAGAATCGACGATATATCTATTGCTTTCGGAGCCGTCGGTCCGGTGATTGTTCGGGACAGAAACCTTGAACTGAATATCAAGGGGCTGACTATGAAAGAAATGAAAGAGAAAATCCCTTCCATACTCAATGATTATTCCGCTATCATTGTTCCCATAGACGATCAGCGATCCACAGCTGAATACAGAAAACAGGTATGCCTCAATCTTCTGAAGGATTTCCTTGAGCAGGATATGAAGGGGTGACAGGAGATAATATGATAAAAGATTTTTTTAAACCGTCCAGTATCGCGGAAGCTCTGGAGATGAAAGATAAAAATCCCGGCGCCTTTTTTCTGGGCGGCGGAACCAAACTTAACAAGGGCGGAGAGAACTTTAACGCCGCAGCCTATATCTCTCTGGAGCATCTCGGCCTGGATTCGATTGAACTTGAAAACAACGCACTGAAAATCGGCGCTATGGTGACTCTCCAGAAACTGATGGATTCGGAAGATGTTCCGCAATTCCTCAAGGATTGCGCCGCCGGAGAATCGAACCGGAACCTCCGCAACGCCTCGACCGTGGGCGGCGAAATCGGATACTGCATGAGCAGTTCAAACTTTGTTGCCGGGCTTCTGGCTATGGAAGCGGAAGTGGAAACCGACGGGAAAGGGAAAAAGACACTCGAAGAATATATCAGCGGGAATCGGGACGATCTGATCACAGCGGTGATTCTCCCTTCATCCAAAGCTGTTCTGATGCAGAAAGATCAGAGATCGACAGCTAACAGCAAGCCCGAACTGACTGTGACGGCTTCGGTTCTCAAAGAAGGCGGAAAAGTCGCAAAAGCAGTCGTTGTTATTGGCGGTGTCGCCGAAAAGCCGATGCGCCTTAAAAAAGTGGAAGCCCGTCTGGTTGACGGTTCTCTCGCCAGCGCCGATGCCGTGCAGGATGCTGTTCAGGATGAACTGGTTCCCTATACGGAAAAGAGAGAAAGGGGGACATACCTCAATTATATCGGTGCAGTTCTGACCGCAGACTGTGTCGGAAAGGCAATGAGGTGATTATATGAAAATACAATTTACATTAAACAATAAAGCCCGTTCATTCGATGTGGCTCCCGGATTATCAGCCCGGAAACTTCTTCAGGATGCGGGGATCAACTCTGTCCGCAACAGTGATGACGGATGGGGGAATACCGGTTCCGATACCATTATTCTCGACGGGTATCCCGTCAATGCGGGGCTGCTGATTGCGGCTCAGCTCGAGGGAAAGGTCATTAAAACCGTAGAGTCTCTCTCCAGTGGAAGAAATCTCTCCGCTGTCCAGTCGGCTCTCGTGGATATGGGATTGGTTCAGTCCGCCTATAACTCGCCGGCGGCGGCTCTGGTTCTCACGGATCTGCTTGACCGGAATCCCGATCCCTCTAAAGAGGAAATTCAGGATGCCCTGTCGGGAATCCTGCACCGGGATAACGGGTATCAGCCATATTTTCAGGCTGTCGAGCTGGCAAAGAAACGGATGAAAGATGAGTCCTTCACCGGCGATATTGCTCCTGAGTTCCGGGAAGATCTCAGAGATGTCGGTACGGCAAGACGGAAAGTTGATGGCCCTATGCTGGCCCGCGGTGAGAAAGCTTTTGTCGAAGACAAGAAAGCGGCCGATGCCTGCGTTCTCAAGATGCTCCGTTCGCCCCATGCTCATGCCTGGATCAAGTCAATCGACACATCGGAAGCGGAAGCTATGGAAGGAGTGGAAATCGTCTTAACCTATAAAAACACTCCTGAAAAACCTTATACGACAGCCGGGCAGGGATTTCCCGAACCTTCTCCCTATGATAAATCGATGTTCAATAAGAAAGTACGCCATGTGGGAGACCGTGTGGCTGCCGTTGTCGCTGTTGATGAAGAGACCGCGCTGGCGGCTATCGGCAAGATCAAAGTGGAATACGATGTTCTCCAACCGATTTTTTCGGTCGATGAAGCGGCCGCTCCCGGGGCGCCTCTCGTTCAGGGCGGACCTATGGAGTATGTCGTCGGGGCTCCCGATGATATTGATGATCTGAATAAAGGGACCGATCCCGCCGAGGGAACCGTTGTCTATCAGTTCCCCATCGGAGGCAATACCAGGAAAAACATCGCTGCTTCCGTTACAGGTGGAATCGGCGATATCGATAAGGGAATCGCCGAAGCCGATGTAGTTCTTGAAAGGGAATACAAAACATCGCAGATTCAGTGTACCCCTGCGGAAATGCACACCGTTCATACTTATATGGACGGGGATCGCCTGGTTATCGACGCATCGACCCAGGTTCCCTGGCATCTGAGACGGATCGTATCGACATTGCTGGGAATCCGTGAAAACAAAGTCCATGTTAAAAAAGCCCGCGTCGGCGGAGGCTACGGTTCCAAACAGGATGTCCTTCTGGAAGATGTGGCTGCCTATGCCACGTGGGTGACGGGCAAGCCGGTTTTCAGTCAGTACACAAGACAGGAGGAATTCGAGTCGTGCAGCACCCGTTTCCCCATGACCATAGGTGTCAAAATCGGAGCGAAGAAAGATGGAACGCTCACAGCGGTCTATATGAATGTGAAGGCCAATAACGGACCATTCGGCAACCACTGTCTGACTGTTCCCATGAATGCCTGTTCCAAATCGCTGCCTCTCTTTTTGTGCGACAACTTCAAATTCGATGTAACGACTTATTACACCAATATTCCTCCCACCGGAGCCTATCAGGGCTACGGCGCTCCCAAAGGTTCTTATGCCCTGCAGACGGCCATAGCCGAGCTGGCGGAAGAGCTGGGAATGGATCACCTGGAACTGATTCAGAAAAACAGAGTCTCCGAAGGCGTTATGCTGGAAATACTCCGCTGTCTTGGTGAAGGGCGGGAAGGAACGCCGGCGCGGGTGGAAAGCTGCGGTCTCGACGACGCCCTGGATAAAGGTTCGAAGATGATCGAATGGGGCAAAAAAGAGGAAAGCGACGATCCTGACTGGAAAATCGGAAAAGGCGTGGCCATTATACAGCAGGGATCGGGTCTGCCCGGTCTGGACCAGTCCAACGCGGATATAAAGATGTTGGCCGACGGAACATTTATGTTGCATTCCGGTGGAGCGGATCTCGGAACGGGACTCGATACGGTCTGCGTGAAAATGGCCAGTGAAGTCCTGAAAGTTGATATGGATCTCGTATCCATTCTTTCCGGTGATACGGACAACACGCCTTTTGACACAGGGGCCTACGCATCAAGCGGAACCTATTTTTCCGGTAATGCCGCCAAAAAGGCTTCGGAAAAACTGCTCGATAATATTCTGACCGTCGCGGCGGAAATGCTCGAAGAGCCGAAAGAGGATCTTCAGCCCGAATATCCCGGTTACATTGTCGGTAAGAAAGGGAAACTGACCTACCGTGAGATCGCCCATCACTGCGAAAGCGGAGAGGGAGACGGTCCGGGACAGATGGTCGCCCATGCTCACTTCGTGACTGATGACGCGGCGTTTCCCTACGGGGCTCACTTCTGCCAGGTGGCGGTCAATGTGAAAACCGGTAAAGTGAAGCTTCAGAAATACTATGCGCTTCAGGATATCGGAACCCCGATCAATCCGGAGATCGCCCTCAGTCAGATTTACGGCGGTGTCCTCAAATCAATCGGACACACCATGTGGGAAGAAATGGTTCTCGATGAAAAGGGAAAATGTCTCACTACGAACTTTGATACATATCATGTGCCTATGATCAAGGATCTGCCTGAAGACTTCAAAGCGGAACTGATCTTTACAGAAGATCCTTTCGGTCCCTATGGCGGAAAGTCCGTTTCGGAGATCAGCACGAACGGAGCCGCTCCGGTTATCGCTGCCGCTATCCATGATGCTGTAGGCGTCTGGATGAGAAGCTGGCCTTTCAGTCCTGAAAAAGTACTGAAAGAGCTCGGTAAGATTTAAAGTTCAGGAGCAGCTTCCCGGTGAGGGAGCTGCTCTTTTTTTGCATCGAGAAAGATGTAGTAAATCAGTGACGCAAATATGATAGTCAGTCCCAGAAGCTCTAGGGCGTGTATATGAAATATTATGTACTGGAGTATCATGGCAGTCCTGAGGCCTGTTATCGAGCCTATGCGGATGAAAAGAAAGAGAAGCAGGATAGCAGTTCCGGCAAGCGCCGTCTTTGCCCGGTTCAGGACGGACCGGCATCTGATCAGAATATATAGAATAGCGGCAAAGCACAAAGAGGAGATAATCGCCCCGGCAGCCATTTGAATGACCCAGCCGTAGCGGATAAATCCGGTCTTCCAGGCAAGATACCTGCCCCCCATAATGAGCAGAGTCTGAAAATCCAGCTGTTTGTTGACACCCATGGCCAGCAGAAATGTAGAAAGGGCCATCCATAAAAGGTGGAGCGGCTTGTCTCCCCGGATCTTTCTCGTGTACAGGAAAGAGAGTATGATGACAACGGCATAGAGAAATGTGATAACCCAGGACCAGAATGTCGCGTCTCCGCTCCGGGACAGCCATCTGGCAATAAAGTCTTCCAATCGGCTCATGGAAAATGATTATATCATTTTTAGAGATGAAAACTATAGCGGGAATCAATCTTTGCAGAAATCAGGGAGAATCGCTTAAAATAATCTGCGCTCCAGCTTAAAAGCGGTAGTTTCAGAACTGCTTGTGCCGGTTTGGGCATTTCTCGAAGGGGGAAATAGTAAATGGAAAAAGAATGGCATACAGCCTATATCGCCTTGGGTTCCAATATGGGTGACCGGATGGATCATCTCAGCAGGGCTCTGAAGCTTATGGATGCTTCAGAAGGCTGCCGCGTATCCCGCGTGTCGTCTATCTACGAAACCGAACCCTATGGCAATACAGATCAGGACAGGTTTCTCAACGGGGCCGCGGAAGTCCGCACAGTTCTGTCTCCCGGGGCGCTTATGAACCGCCTTTTGGAAATCGAAGCCGAATTGAAAAGAGAGAGAACCGTTCACTGGGGACCGAGAACCATCGACCTGGATATCCTCTTCTACGATGATATCGTCAGCTCCGACCCCCATGTAATTATTCCCCACCCGGGTATTCAGGACAGGCTCTTCGTTCTCAGGCCGCTCTGCGATATCGCCCCCCGGTATATTCATCCCCTTCTGAAGAAACAATGCGACAGGATCGCCGAATCTCTCAAAGGAGAGCAGGAAGAACCGCGACGGCTCGAAGAAGGTATCGATCTGTAAAATTATTAAGGGGATGCAGCGTTCCGAACCATTGAAAACCGAAGGATTTTCCCCTATGATTATCACCTTAAAAGAAATATTGAAATACTAATAAAATACAGGAAAGCCCATGGCAAAAGACAACAAGACAGCAATCAATCCCCGAAGGGATGAAGACTACCCCATCTGGTATCAGGAAGTGATCAAGGCGGCCGACATGGCGGAAAACAGCGATGTCCGCGGCTGCATGGTTATCAAACCCTGGGGATACACCATCTGGGAAAACATTCAGAAGGAACTGGACGATATGTTCAAGGCGACAGGACACAAGAACGCCTATTTCCCTCTGTTCATCCCCTTAAGTTATCTGCAGAAAGAGGCTGACCACGTTGAAGGTTTTGCAACGGAGTGCGCCGTTGTCACCCATCACAAACTGACAAAAAACTCTGAAGGGACACTTGTTCCCGACGGCGAACTGGATGAGCCCCTTATCGTTAGACCGACCAGCGAGACGATTATCGGCGCCACTTTCTCCAAGTGGGTCAATTCCTACAGAGATCTCCCCATACTCATCAATCAGTGGGCCAACGTCGTCCGCTGGGAGAGGCGGACCAGGCTGTTTCTGAGAACAGCTGAATTCCTCTGGCAGGAAGGACACACGGTTCATGCCACAAAAGAGGAAGCGGTCGACGAAACCATCAAGATGCTGGGCGTCTATCGGGATTTTGCCGAACAGGTCATGGCTATTCCGGTCATTACCGGTGAGAAGAGCGAATCGGAGAGATTTCCCGGAGCCGTTTCCACCTATTCCATTGAAGCGATGATGCAGGACAGAAAGGCCCTTCAGGCCGGTACATCCCATTTCCTGGGACAGAAATTCGCCAAAGCTTCGAATATCAAATTCCAGTCCAAAGACATGCAGGAAGAGTATGCATGGACCACCTCCTGGGGTGTTTCCACAAGGCTGATCGGCGCGCTGATCATGACTCACTCCGACGACAACGGTCTGGTTCTCCCTCCGAGAATCGCTCCGGCCCATGTCGTGTTCCTTCCCATCTACAAGACTGATGAGGAGCGCGATACGGTTCTCGCCTTTATCGAAGAGATCAGAACGGAGATCCGCGGACTCGGAAGATATCATGAGAGACATATCGTCGCCGATGTGGATGACAGGGATATGCGCGGCGGCGAGAAGAACTGGAGCTGGATTAAAAAAGGCGTTCCCCTGAAAGTAGAAGTGGGTATGCGCGATATCGAAAAGAACTCTCTGGCGGTTCTGCGCCGCGACAATCCCGAGCTGAAGAAGGATTTTATTAATAGAGATGAGTTTGTGAAAAATCTTCATGCGACTCTCGACGATATACAGAAGACTCTCTTCGACCGTGCCAAAGCATTCCGCGATGAAAACACCAGAACCATCGACGACAAAGATGAGTTCGAAGCCTATTTTACGCCGGAAAACAAGGACAAGCCGGAGATCCACGGGGGATTCGCCCTGTCTCACTGGTGCGGTTCCGTCCAATGCGAAGATGAGCTGAAGGATCTGAAGATCACCATCCGGAACATACCTCTCGATGCAAAAGAGGAAGCAGGTAAGTGTATACACTGCGGAGCGCCGAGCAAACGGCGGGTGGTATTTGCTAAAGCTTATTGATAATCAGCACCGCTTACGGATTATGCCGGGCGGTGTTTGACTTTATAAGACTTTTGGTTCAACAATTAATTGATGAAGCGCTTGTTGTTTCTCCTCATATTTATTTTCTCCTTTCCCCTTTTCAGCGATGATACAGCGGATGTTCCCGCTGCGGATGAAGGCGTTCTCAGTGAAGGACCGGACAGCGCTGTCGTAATCGATGACACGCCGGCGGGAGTGTCCGAAACTGCGGACGCGGCTTTGGCGAATCCCGAAACTGCAGAAGCTGCCGGACCGGAATCACCTGCTGAACCTGACGAAACCGAAACGTCCGCACCTGATTCGCCAACGGGTACAATCCTCTTGCGGCCTACCGGGGCAAGCGGCGGATACACTGTCTATATCGACGGAGAAGAGGCCGGTTCAGATCTCAAAGTTGTCAATGTCGAACCGGGAGAACATCTTGTCGAAATCAGGCAGAAAAGATTGCGGATCGAACGTGTCCTTCTTACGGAAAATGTGACGGTTCCTGCAGTCGGTTCCGCCGAATTCACGTTTACTCTTCCCGATATGCTGGGAAGCGAAGAGACAGTGATCCTCGATCTGAAACGGCGTATCGAAAGGGCCATAGACAATAAGGAATCGCTATTTGATTTGAGGGATGAAATTACCTCGTTTCTGGAACAGATGCCGGACTGGATGGAGGACAAACCTGTTCTGGAAGATTACAGACTCAAAATTCTTATCGAACTGGAGCAGCGCAGAGCCACCACTAATTTTATTTTCGGGGATATGATCGACCTCTCTTTTTTTATGGAGGATTATGACTTTATAGACTATGAATTGCATACGACTCCCGCTTCTTTCGATTTTAAGTGGGCTCTCAAATATGTATTGATTCTCAAAAGGCTTCAAATGCTTCAAATTCTCATGAACAGGGATTTTGAACTCTATGGAGAACAATTGGGCGAGAACGAGCTTCTCCTGGCTCTCGCTGGTCGGGTAACGCCGGATTTTGCTGAAAAATATCGCACCGATTTTCAGTCCATTAACAATATGTATCTTCATTTCATTGGTGAAAAGCGCATTCCCGACAGACGCAATTTTCAAAAGCAGCTTGCGGTTCGCTACGGCAGCGTCTGGGAATCGCTCGAATCCATCAAATCCAGTGATATCCTTCCGGACAGCAGGGACGTGCTGGCCATAAAGGCCGCCTATAGTTCTATGGATCTCTCCGTGCTCTGGAATCCCGATATGCTGAAAAGCGGAGAAAGGCCTCTGAAGTTCAATCTGACCGCAGGCGGAGGCGCTTTGCTCACAGCCGGTCTGTTCTGGGAACCCCGGCCCTGGTTCGCCCTGAATGTGGGTGTTTCGGGAACATATGACTTTATTAACAGAAGCGGAGAGGATGATTGGCTCGCTGATGAAAATCCTTCCATGACCTTTTCCATTCCCGTTGAGTTGGATTTCTTCATCGTCAACAGGAAGCTGGAGATCTTTCTGGGGATAACAGCTGATATTTTTCGTCTTCAGAACAAACCGACTATTCACTGGAGTAACGGTTTCGCCCGTGACGCGGAAGGGTTCCAGACAGGAAGCGTAATTGCTTTCTGGACCGCTGTCGGAATTAATGCGGGTATCGGACTGGATCTGGGTAAGGTCGATATTTATCTGTCCAACTATTTTTATATAACCGATTTCAGTCTCGACAGTTTCAATATCGACTCGATCCGCTATTCCCCGGCCATAGGAGTCCGCCTGTGAAAAAATCTGTAATTCTGATAATCGCGGCATTTCTGCTGTCCGGATGTTTTGATTTTCTCCCTTTTTACAAATACGACTCCGATCCCGAGCCGGTTTATGTGCATTGGAGCGTTACCGGCGGGGGAACTGACTGGAAAATCAATGAAACCGGTAAATGGGGGAACGGTGGAGCGGAAATTTTTTTTGATGGAAACACTTTTCAGGCAAATTCCGTATGGAGTGAAGGGCGGGCTCCGGCTTTCGGCAATTTAACTGCATTCGGCCCATTATCTCCTTTCCAAATCATGACCGGGTATCTGCAGAGTTTTTTAAGCGGTATCGACTTTTCCACTCCCGGCATATCAATAAGCACCGATATAAGCGGAACTCTTGTCACTTACACCGCCTATACGGGAGAGGTAGGATGGAGTATCCCCTATGAAGCGGAAATTGATGGTTTTACATTTCTCGATTATCTGGATCCCAATCAGCTTTCCGGTTCCGGGACTCTTGCGGTCGTCGAATTCAATACGCAAAGCGATGATCCCTTTCTCCAGGGGCAGGGACTAGCTGTCTTTCACAATGGGTATCCCGGGGGATTGCTCTATTTCGCATTCGAACACCACAGCGGTTACATCTCCCTTTTTCACCTCAATTATTCCAGTTCTTCCCAGAGCGTAGACTATTTCGGACAGCTGGAAGCCGACTATAAGTGGTACTTTTTCCCTTATTGATTTTTATCTTCAAATACGCCAATATTTCAAAGCCCTATGGAACAGCAGTTTCTATTTGATGACTTCGAACCGGGTTTCCAGGAGCCTCAGCCGGAGAAAGTAAGAAAAACAAAAAAAAGCCCCTCAAAGTCCTCAAAGAAGAAGGCAGAAAAGAAAACGGTAGATGAGCAGCCTCTCTCTCTTTTTGATGATCTTCCTCTCTTCGCATCAGCAGATCTCTTTCAGCCGGATCTCTTCTCCCAACCGGAACCCCGAAAGGCCGTTACGCCCAAGTCGAAAGTCATAAAAACATCGAAAAAGTCCAAAAAAGGCGAAACTGCTGAATCGGTTCCTGCGGAGCTTTCCGATAGGGAAAGACAATCGGACGCTCAAATCATATCCGAGCCTTTGCCGGAAAAGCATAGGGAAGCTGAACCTGTCCTGGAGCCTGATCATGAGCAGCCGCCGGAACCGGAAAGAAAAACCGTAAATGAGTCAGAACGTCTCCCCGAACCTGAACCCGAACCGATTCCGGAAGAGCCTCCTGAAGAGAAGCCTCCCTGGTCTCACGGTTTTGTTATCGAACCGGATTTTTTCACAGATACCATGACGAGGGGGCTTTCGGCAACGGCTTATCATCTCAATAATTATCCCGGAGAAGAGGAGAATCCCCTTCATCCCTGGGGAACATCTGATGAGACCGGTGAACTGTCCGGCCTGGAAGAAAAGTTTCACAAACTGCTTAAAAAAAACAAAGGACTTTATCGCCTTTCTGATGCTTTCAATCAGATCGAACTGGGTGAAATCGGTTCTTTCTATTACCGGGACTACCGGGGGCTCATCGATGTGCATGTGAGGGAAATACTGGAGACGCGCATCAGTTTCGTTTTTTACGATCATAAAGGGGGCGACCCCTTTTATATGCCTCAGGTGACATTCTCCGATGGAAAAACTTCTTCCCGGACTCTCTATCTCCCCCATGAATTCTACAACGACAGCGGCCTCTTCTACCTTCTTGATATACACAGCGCCGTTATTTTCTATATGCGGCAAGTTAATGAGGCATCAGACTGGATTATCGACTTTTTTGCAAACTGCACGTCCATGAGCGAAGAGGAAATTATCAGCCTGTCGGAAAGAGTGGGGAAGGGGCTGCCTGAAGGAATCTTCGTCGAACTGCCTCAGAGCAGAATCGAGTACGTTAATCCCGAGCCTGTTCCCATACTGGAATTCTCCGAAAGAGGAAGAAAGTCCCGAATCTCTCTTTTCTTTCGCTATGAAGACCGCGAATTTGCTTTCAGAAAAAACACGACAGCCTCATTCATATCCGAAAAAACTGATGATGTGACAACTATCATAAACAGGAATACGGCTTTTGAGCTTGAAGCTTTCAACTATTTCTGCGAAGTAATGGAAGACAAACTCATATACAGCGATCTCGAGTTCCGCGACGGCTTCACTTTCGAGTTCAAGAGTTCGGTGGACAAGATGCTCCTCCATTTCGGGGAACAGCTCATTTCCGACGGTGCCGAGCTGAGAAGGCGGGGAACCAAACAGAAGATCCGTATGGCCGCCGGATTCTCATTCAATGTCAACAAGAGCCATGACTGGCTCGATATAAAAGCGCGGATTAAAGATACGGAAGGGAATCTCGATGATCCCGTTTTTGACAGCTTCACTCCCGGCGATCCCCTTATGAAAGGGCGGAGCGGGTTCTACCTGATCCGTCAGGCCGATCTGGAAAAGCTGGAACAGCTCCGGAATATGGGAATGGATGACGACGGGGAACTGAGTCTCTCTTCCTTCAATCTGGGTATGATCGATGTTCTGTACGATGAGATTGAAAACCGCGACAACGAGGAGGTCCTCCGGCTCGGGAAGGCGATCGAAGGTCTTCAGCATTTTGATGAGATAGAAGAAGCCGAGCCTCCCGAAGGTCTGAACGCGACTCTCCGGCACTATCAGCAGGCGGGACTCAACTGGCTGTACTTTCTGAATCAGTATAACCTCAACGGCTGTCTGGCCGATGATATGGGACTGGGAAAAACGATCCAGACTCTGGCCCTGCTTATGAAGTTGAAAAACGAAGGGAAGCTTGAAAAAGCCCTGATCGTCGTTCCTGTCAGTACCATGCCCAACTGGCAGGATGAAGCTGAAAAATTCACGCCTTCTCTCAAGACTCTCCGTCACTACGGTCCCGGCAGGGCTAAAACGGAACTTGAGCTTCAGGACTTCGACATCATTCTGGTCAGCTTTCACACTCTCAGAAATGATATAGAGCTCTTCTCCTCAATGGATTTCACTTATCTCATACTCGATGAGGCCCAGAATATTAAAAACGCCTCCTCCCAGATATTCAAAAGCGTCAAACTGGTCCATGCAAGGCATCGCCTGTCTCTGACCGGTACACCTATCGAGAACAACACAATGGATCTCTGGGCCCAGTTCGACTTCCTCAACCCGGGACTTCTCAGTTCGGCGGAACAGTATAAGCGGCGATTCGCCCGGCCCATCGAGGATGAAAATGATGAAGGGGCGACGGAACTGCTCAGAAAAATCGTCTTTCCCTTTATTCTGCGCAGAAAGAAAGAAGACGTCGTCAAAGATCTTCCGGAAAAAGAGGAGATTATCCAGCATATCGAACTGGGATACGAACAGCGCAAGCTCTACAACGAGATTCGGGAATATTACCGGAATAAAGTCAGCGATTCTGTCAACGACAACGGTGTGGCGGGGTCGCAGATGGTTATATTCGAAGCCCTTCTCAGGCTCCGGCAGGCGGCAAACTTTCCGAAAATGGTTTCCGAGGAATACAGCCATATCATCCCCGCCAAGTTTGAAATGCTTAAGGACCTGATTAAAGAGATTCTAGAGGAGAATCACAAAATCCTCATCTTCTCCCAGTTTGTCAAATCTTTACATATCATACGTGATTATCTGGATCAGGCGGGAATCACCTATTCCTATCTGGACGGACAGACCCGGGACCGGGACGGGCAGATCAAGAGCTTTCAGAATGATGAGTCGAACCGCGTTTTCCTGATCAGCCTCAAAGCCGGGGGAGTGGGAATCAACCTCACATCAGCGGATTACGTCGTTCTCTTCGATCCCTGGTGGAATCCCGCTATCGAAGCCCAGGCCATTGCCAGAAGCCACAGGATCGGACAGCAGAACCGTGTTATCGCCTATAAGTTCATCGCCAAGGATACGGTGGAGGACAAGATTCTGGAGATGCAGAACCGCAAGAAGATGCTTGTGGAGGATGTCGTTTCCACGGAGAGCAGTTTCTTCAAATCTCTGGGGAAAGAGGATGTGGTGAATCTGTTCAGTTAGAGGGATTTCACTATCTTCAGAATCAATCCATGCCCTATGATAAAGCCCTGTTTGAGAAAATGGCCGATAATATGTGGAATAGAATCAAGCCTTAAGTGTCAGTTCTGGAGCCGGCTTAAAAGACCTAGCGAATTCAGTAAAGCTTTTTTATCATTGTCTTCCAAACCGATAGAACAGGATTTATAGATATTCAGTCCCTGTTCCCTGTATTCATCCAGAGTTCTCCGTCCTTCTTCTGTTACGCTGACCAGTTTCGATCGCCGGTCATCGGGGTTCTCCTTCTCCTCTATCCAGCCCTGTTTATTCAGACGATTGACCACTTCAACTCCCGACGACATTTCCATATTGTTGGAAAAAATCAACCGGGATTTTGTCATGTCTCCGTGTTCGTTCAGAACGAAAAGGTACTGGAAATCCATAAAGGATGAAAAGGGCGTTTCGGTCGCAAACCGATTCTGTTCTTTTTTCAGGAGGTTGGCCATATTGACCAGATGCATTCCGATCAGAATGTCTTCCATTCCCGAACCGTCGTGTTCCTCTGCGATGTTTTCCTTTTCTCCGGAGCTCAATAACCAGCGGGAAAAATCGACGATCCAGTCAGATTTTAAAGTCTCTGCACCGGATTGCTTCAGGTAATTTTCCAGATAGGTCAGTAGTTCTTTGGCGTGTTGTAGAGTCGAATCATTCATTTATCCCATAATAATGCTATAAAGCATTAAAAATCAAGCTGTATAGTTGACTTTAATAAAATATCACAGTATATAAAGTGCTATAAAGCATTAAATATAAGGATTTAGTATGAAAAAGAAGCTTATTAAGAGAATTTTACTCATTATCGCTATTGTGATTGCCTCACTTGCATTGCTGGCAGTCATCGTTCCTCTGTTTATTTCTCCATCACCTCTAGAGGATGTGGTCTCTGTTGAAGAGGTTCAAAGGAACGACAGCCGTTTTGTCACTATTCCCTTTGAAGGGACTGATGGCATTGAAATCCATTATAGGGAAAAGGGCGGGGCAGATAAGGATGAACCTGTTTTTGTTCTCCTTCACGGCTCCATGTACAACCTGTATTCCTGGGACAGGGTTATGGACTTTTTCGGTTCCATGGGACGGGTCATCGCTTATGACCAGGTTCCCTACGGACTGAGTGAAAAAATGATATCCGGTGACTGGTCCGGAGCCAATCCCTATACACAGGAAGCGGCGGTAGATCAGCTAGTGGCTCTGCTCGATGAGTTTGATCTCGATCAGGTCTATCTGGTCGGTTCATCATACGGAGGTACTCTGGCAGTACGCACAGCCCTTGAGCATGAGGAGAGAGTCGCCGGTATGATACTGGTCGATGCGGCGGTGTTTGTCAGCGAAACCATGCCCGAATGGCTCCTGGAAAGTCGTCAGATGGAAAATATCGGTCCGCTTTTCGCCAGGATGATGGGAAACAATGTTCCCTTTTATGAATCCTGCTATGCCGACCCCGCTTTTTTCAACGGAAAGCGGAAGGAAGATACAATGATCCTGACAAAAGTGGAGAATTGGGATGCCGCTCTCTGGCAGTACCTGAAGGCCTGGGGGGCTGAGACTTATGATTTTGAGTCCCGAATTTCTTCCATCGATGTACCCGTCCTGGTCATTTCAGGAAGCGAAGACGCCATAGTACCCGTTGAAGACAGTGTGAAACTGGATCGATTGTTACCGGAATCAAAGCTGGAGATTATCAACGGCGCCGGGCATATGCCCCATGAGGAGAGTCCGGAGAAATTTATCGATATCGTAACCCCCTGGATTGATGAAGTCATAAACAGTGAGGCCTCCCTTTGATTTCAAACACCGCTATCAGTATTGAGGGTCTGACACGCTCCTACGGAGGGGAGATGCCGGCTGTGGACTCAATCAGTCTTTCGGTACAGACCGGTTCGGTCTACGCTCTGCTGGGACCGAACGGCGCCGGGAAAACAACAACCATATCCATGCTGTCCACGCTTCTCCGGCCTACGTCCGGCACGGCGAAAGTCGCCGGTCTGGATATCGTCAGGGAGCCGGGAAAAGTCCGCCGGAAAATCGGAACGACTTTTCAGGAAATCGTTCTGGAACCGGATTTCACAGGAAGGGAGAATCTTGACTATCACGCAAGATTGTACGGAATGAAAAAAGCCGAGCGAAGCGGGAAGATCAAAGAGCTGCTCGCGTTAGTGGAACTGGAAGAGGTGGCTGACCGCCCTGTGAAAACCTATTCCGGAGGGATGAAAAGGCGCCTTGAGCTGGCCCGCGGTCTAGTCGCAGATCCTGAGATTCTTATACTCGATGAGCCGACCCAGGGGTTGGATCCACAGAACCGGACAAAGATCTGGGAGTATATAAAATCACGGCAGGAACAAAAGGGAATAACCGTTTTGCTGACAACTCATTATATGGATGAAGCCGAAGCCGTATCGGACAGAGTGGGAATCATCGACAGGGGAAAAATCATGGCAGAGGGGACTCCCCGGGAGCTTATTGACCAGATGGGTTCCGATGGAATTCGCCTGAAGGGCACAGGGGATAAGGTAACCCTGATTCGGACTTTAAAAGATCTGCCTTTTGTAGAAACCGTGGAAGCCATAGGCGATATGGTCCAGATCGGCGTTGATTCAGGCAATCGCAGGCTGGCAGAGGTTGTGGAAAAGGCATTCGGCTGCGGTTACAGAATTGAAGATATCACTCTATCGAAACCAACCCTGGAAGATGTTTTTCTAAAGCACACAGGGCGGCATTTAAGAGACTGAAAAAGGATAAATATGAACGCTACATTTATTTTCTGGCAGAAATATATGCACAAGACGCTGAAGCATCCCGAGGAAATAGCCGGAATGCTGATTCAGCCTCTTCTCTGGGTCGTTCTTTTCGGCGTGGGTATGCGCGGCATGATGAAAGGGGATAATTATATGACCTTTATGATTCCTGGAATCGTCGCCCTTACAGCAGTAGGAGCCGCCATCGCAGGAGGATCGACCTGGTTGAACGAAAGGTTAAGCGGTATCGTAAAAAAATACAGAGCCGCTCCGGTTCCCCGGGTGAGCATCCTTTCAGGGCATGTTCTGACGATCACTACAAAAGTGCTCATTCAGGCACTTATCATTTTTCTGGTCGGCCTCATCATGGGAGCGGAATTGAACGGAAACCCCTTCGGATGGTTGGGCGGTTTGATTCTCATAGCTGCTTTCGGAATCGGTTTTTCCGGATTGGCTCTGGCCGCGGCAACTATGACTGACAGTTCCGAAGGATATCACATGCTCATTTTCCTTCTTCAAATGCCTCTGCTGTTTCTGAGCAACTCGCTGTATCCCCTTGCATCGCTTCCCCTGTGGATGCGTATCGGAGCTCTGGCCAATCCGACGACCTATGTGGTTACCGGGTTGCGGCAGACTGCACTCGATTCCGCTCAATCGGCAGGAGCCGCTGCGATTCCTCTCTGGATCTGTTTTGCCGTAAGCGCGGGGTTTGCCCTGGCGGGGCTGGCCGCAGCGGCTAAAGCTTTTAAAAAAGAGAACAGGTAAATTATACGATCTATTTATAGAATGACTTCAAATCGGTTTATCCTTGTGATAAACCGTTTTTTAACATACATTTTGATTATATGATTGAGAAGATCCAGACTGTTGCGGCAGATATATTCAGGAAATACGATAAGGTCGTTGCTGTTTTTTTACTGGGAAGTGCTGCCACCAGTAAATTAAGACCGGATAGTGATATAGATATGGCTTTACTTACCGAATCAGGTAAAAAAATCTTACCATCTGATTTTTTAAGCCTTTCATCATCTTTATCTTATGAATTCTCAAGAACTGTTGATCTGGGGATTATCTCTTCGAAAAACCTGATCTATGCCAGAGAAGCCTTGTTGAAAGGTATTCCTGTGTTTGTCAGAGATGAAGACAAAATGAATCTGCTCAGGGCTAATCTTCTGGGGATGTACATTCAATTTAATGAAGATAGAAGGGAAATTGTGGAAGCCTATGCAAGCCGATAATGTCATATTGAATAAATCAGCCATTATTGAACGGTCTCTTAGAAGAATGAGAGAGGAATACAACGCAAATCCCCAACTGGATAATTTTACTCATATTGATGCATTAATCCTCAATCTGGAGAGGGCTTGTCAGGCAGCTATTGATTTGGCCCAGCATCTTGTCGCTATTAAGCATTTGGGAATGCCCCAGAATAGCGCGGAATCATTTCATCTTCTTGAAAATTCCGGAATAATATCATCAGCTTCTACTAAATCCATGATTGCCATGACAGGTTTCAGAAATATCGTAATCCATGAATATCAGAAGTTGGATATGGGGATTTTGAAGCAGATAGTTGAAGAAGAATACAAATCGCTTATTCTTTTCTGCAAAGAAATAGGCATTGAAATTCTTGTAAATGAATAAAAAAAGGAGCCGTTCCCGGCTCCTTTCAAATCCAATCTTAAGCGTAGATTACTTTCTGTAACCCAGGGGCAAAACTTCTTTGCTGTACAGCTCGTTGAGAACTTCTCCCATGGCCGTGTAGATGGCGCTGGATCCGCAGAAGATTCCCACGACACCGGCTACTCGTCCTACAAAGGCGATACCTGTGAAATCTTTTATGGCTAACAGGAAGAAAAGCAATGTCAGCGTGCCGAATACGACCTGAAGAGCTCTTGTGAGTCTCAGAGTTCCGATAAACATGAATCCTGTAAAGATTCCCCACATAAGCAGGTAAAACCCCATGGACAGATCATCAGAAGCCGGTGCCCATCCCAATCGGGGGAGTTCGAGCAGCGCTACGAAGGACAGCCAGAAGGCTCCGTAGGAAGTGAAGGCTGTTGCGGCAAAAGTGTTACCTTTTTTCTGTTCGTGCAGGCCGGCGAAAATCTGAGCCAGTCCTCCGAAAAAGACTCCCATGGCAAGGATCATGGAATTGAGCTCAAAAAGCCCTATGTTGTGAATATTCAGCAGTACGGTTGTCATACCGAATCCCATCAGTCCCAGAGGGGCGGGATTGGCTGTTTGATCGAGAATTCTTCTCGCTTCAGAGTTATTGGACATTATGTCTTTCTCCTTTTTTACTTTGTCCGGGTCTTTAAGTAACTAAACCCGGATAACTCTATACGGGGGGCAATTATAGATAAAATAATATACATGAGCAATATGGGCGAATGAACAGATCATTTTTTGTTGAAAGAATTTTACAACCCGGACTGTTTCGTGGTAATATCAGACAATCATACTTTGTTTGATCATTATAGAAAAAATCGAAAAAACAGGAGGCAGTCAACATGGATAAGAAATTGGCTGTTATAGCAATCGGGGGAAACTCCTTAATCACAGATAAAGACCATCAGACAGTAGAGGATCAGTATCAGGCCATCTGTACTACTGCAAAGCATATTGTTGATCTCATAGAGGAAGGGTACAGCGTAGTTGTCACTCACGGAAACGGACCTCAGGTCGGTTTCATCCTCAGAAGATCGGAAATCGCTCATGAAACAGCGGGTATGCACTCCGTTCCTCTGGTAAGTTGCGGAGCCGATACGCAGGGCGCTATCGGATACCAGATCCAGCAGGCTATGGACAATGAATTCAAGAGCCGCGGCATGGATAAAAGCGCGGTGACTATCGTAACCCAGGTGGAAGTTGATAAAGAGGATCAGGCTTTTGCCAATCCGAGCAAACCTATCGGGACTTTTTACTCTGAAGAGCAGATGGAGACCATCAGAAAAGAGCATCCTGACTGGAACATGGTTTCCGATGCCGGTAGGGGATACAGGAGAGTCGTTCCTTCTCCCAGACCGCAGAGTATCGTGGAGCGCGAAGCCATCAATACGCTCATCGATGCGGGATTCAATGTCATCGCTGTCGGCGGCGGCGGGATCCCGGTGGTCCGTGAAGAAAACGGTTTTACGGGAATCGACGCTGTTATCGACAAGGATTTTGCAACAAGCCTTCTTGCTGCGGATCTCAAGGCGGATCTGCTGATCATCTCTACCGGTGTTCCCCAGGTGGCTCTGAACTTCAATACGCCGGAAGAGAAGAGACTGCTGAATGTCTCTCTTGACGAAATGAAAAAATACATGGACGAAGGGCATTTCGCTCCCGGAAGTATGCTGCCCAAAGTTCAGGCCGTTGTCAGTTTCCTGGAAAAAGGCGGGAAAGAAGCCATTATCACCGATCCGGAACACATTAAAGCCGCTGTGGCCGGAGAGACTGGAACCCATATAACAATTTAACTACAATTGTAGAAGGATATAGAAATAGGAGATTTCAATGAGTAAAATTCGTATCGAAGAGATGATAAAAGAACTGTCCCGTCTGGCCAGTGACAAAATGTACAATGATGATTTTTTTCTGACATGGGATAAGAGTGACGATGAGATCAAATCGACTTTCCTCGTTGCCGATATCCTCAGAAACCTGAGAGAGGAAAACATATCCACAAGACTGTTCGACAGCGGTCTGGGAATCTCCCTCTTCAGAGATAACTCCACCAGAACAAGATTCAGCTATGCCAGCGCCTGTAATCTTCTCGGTCTTGAAGTCCAGGATCTCGATGAAGGAAAATCCCAGGTAGCGCACGGCGAAACCGTAAGGGAAACCGCTAACATGATCTCCTTCATGGCTGACGTTATCGGAATCAGAGACGATATGTACATCGGAAAAGGACACACCTATATGCAGGAAGTGTCCGACTCAGTTAAGCAGGGACACCTGGACGGCGTTCTCGAGCAGAGACCGACTCTCGTCAATCTCCAGTGCGATATCGACCACCCCACACAGTCCATGTCCGATGCTCTTCATCTTATTAACGAGTTCGGCGGAATCGAAAACCTCAAGGGCAAGAAAGTTGCCATGACCTGGGCTTATTCCCCCTCTTACGGCAAACCTCTTTCCGTTCCCCAGGGAATCGTCGGACTTTTGACCAGGCTCGGAATGGAAGTGCATCTGGCTCATCCCGAAGGTTATGAAATCATGCCTGAAGTTGAAGAAGTAGCCAGAGTTAACGCCGAGAGATCAGGCGGAAAATTCGTTAAATCCAACTCCATGGCGGAAGCCTTCAAAGATGCGGATATCGTGTATCCCAAATCATGGGCACCTTTCGCGGCTATGGAAAAGAGAACCAACCTTTATGGTGAGGGCGACCACGATGGAATCAAAGCTCTTGAGCAGGAACTTCTCGCACAGAACGCCAAGTACAAAGATTGGGAATGTACGGAAGAGCTTATGGCGACAACCAAAGAAGGGAAAGCGCTTTATATGCACTGCCTCCCCGCTGACATATCAGGTGTCAGCTGTAAAGAAGGCGAAGTAGCCGCATCAGTTTTTGACAGATACAGAGATCCTCTCTACAAAGAAGCCAGCTACAAACCCTACATCATCGCCGCCATGATTCTTCTGAGCAAATGCCAGAACCCCGCGGACACTCTTCAGAAAATGCTGGAAAAAGGCAAAAGAAGATTTGACGACTGATTTTTTCTTATAAAAAACTCCTGAACCGCCCCTCAGCCGGGGCGGTTCATCTCTTTATAATGTTGATCCCAAACCATTGACTTACAGCCCCATTCGCTGTAAATTCCTATTGATATGGTCGATTAGCTCATTTGGATAGAGCGCTTCCCTCCGGAGGAAGAGGTGGTGGGTTCGAGCCCCGCATCGATCACACTTTAGGCACCTTTTAAGGTGCCTGTCTTATTTATAATTAGCGGGGCTCGATCCGAAATGAGCGCCGAGCAAGTGCGAGGATTAGCCGGCATGGATGCCGGCGACAGCGAATGCAGGTGGCTTGGAGCCGCAGTCAGGAAGACTGCGAGCGGAAAGGAGCCCCGCATCGATCACACACTCAGGCACCTTTCAGGTGCCTGTTTTATTTTTTAAGTCGGGGCTCGATCATTTGTGCGCAAATCATGCTAAAATAAAATCTGTTAACAGGAGATCTCACGAATCATGGATTATCAGATAATTACCGCTGATTACAATTCCCCATACCTTGAACAACTGAAGAAATGGTTCGAATCGGAATGGAAAAGAGAGTACATTTTCCATAGGAATATTCCAAATCCCCTTATTGCCCTTTCAGGGGAAAGATTGTTAGGTGGTTTGGCTTTCACCGAATATCCGAATCCTGAAAAGGAAGGAATGGCCCTTTGGATCAATGCGCTATTTGTAAAGCAGGAAAATAGAAAATCTGGTATAGCTTCCGACTTGATCAGCGCTGCAAATGAAATGACAGGATCCGTGGAACTCTATGTATTGACTCATATACCGCTGCTTTATCAGAAATCGGGATGGACAATAATTTCAGTTGAAGAAAAGAATTCAGTACTCAAAGCACCGCTTCCATAATCGATATACTATCAGAAATTCATTAGTTTAATGGAAATCAGCAGAACTGGATCTGTCATTAATGCTGAATCGATTTCAGTTGTTTCAATTTCCAGATCAGATGAAAAACTCTTTTCCTCTATTAGTTAAATGTATATTCCGATAATTAAACAAACTCGTATTCAGGCATATTTTGAGACTAAATCATACCTGACTATAAGAAATCCCGTCAATTTTTTGAATTCGACCTAAAAGGCGAATTCTCGACAGATTGGGCGAGAATTAATTTAAATTTAATGGAATTTGTCAAAAATTCTATGATGGCACAGAAATTGCAATATATAAGTAGAAAGTTATGTCTATTTGTTTTTTTGATATATTAGGGAGTCCAAAATGAAAGAGAGAAAAGCTATTTTCAGGTTTATCCTGGCTGCTCTTCTTATATTAGCCGGGACATTTACATCATCGTGTGAACTGTTTACACCCGGATTAGGAGATGAGATCGATCTCGAAAAACCTGTCGTGGGAATTGAAAGCCACGGAAACGGGGATTACATCGGCGGAATAACTCATATCGCCGGATTCGTTTCCGATGATGCCGGTATATCATCAGTAACTCTCTCCATTAATGATAAAGACTTTCCTGCTACATTCGCCAATGGTGAATGGAGCCTCGATTTGACAACGACCGACTATGCTGACGGCGAGTATGAAATCAGCGTCAATGCTATCGATACAGCTGAGAAAGAATCGACGGTTTCCATGCTGCTCATTATCGATAACAAGCCTCCCACTGTTATCGTCACGACTCCCTCGCTCTATATCGGGAAAAAATTTAACGACCTGATTGAAATCAAAGGTGAAGCTTCAGATAAAACCCGTGTAAAAGAAGTTTGGATTAATGTCTATAATTCCACTGGCGATTTAATTCAAAGTGAGAAAGCGACAGGGACAACAAGTTGGTTTTATACACTGAATTCGAATGTTTTAACTGATCAGGATGAACATTATATAGATGTTATAGCTGTTGACTTTAACGGTAATCAGAATAATTGGTTTTATCATATCTCCGATATTTATGCGCTTTCCAACGACATAGCCAATGTTCCCAATATCGAGAAGATCGATGGTGTGGATAATCAGGGCGAACTGATTCCTATTGGACCATCAGGTATCATATCAGCTTCCTTCGATACTATCAGACTGACTGAGAGTGGTCCTGTTCATCTGACATTGGATATCGATCAGTCTTCCAATACTCCAGTAATCACTATTGATGGAATAACTGTTCTTGGTCCCAATTCGATTTATCCCGATGGAAGCATTACCGGATCAGTTTCTGATGACGATCTTGTTATCGCTGGTACTCTTGAAATCGCAATTGATGAAGATAACGATGGGGGACCCGATAGAGATAATTGGATTCCCGTAAGTGGACCCCCTGCTGCAGATGGGAAAAGCATAGACTGGAGTCATAGTTTTGCCGGTTATGCTCAGGGAACGCATAGCTTCAGAATGAGAGTCTCAGATAGCGGTGGCACTCTTTTTGAACACACAGATCAGATCCCCATTACAGTCGACAATGGCCCCCCTTCTATACAGATCGATTCTCCAGCTGCCGGTGCTATATTCACTTCATCATTTACCATCGATGGTAGTG
This sequence comes from Spirochaeta isovalerica, assembly GCF_014207565.1. Lineage (NCBI taxonomy): Bacteria > Pseudomonadati > Spirochaetota > Spirochaetia > Spirochaetales > Spirochaetaceae > Spirochaeta > Spirochaeta isovalerica. Next base: position 196,876 of record NZ_JACHGJ010000002.1, read on the forward strand.
CTTCTGATGGCGATATCGTCAGTTCGGTGGAAATCTCCCTGGATGGAGGTTCAACATGGACAAATGCGAATACAACTCCGGCTTTACCATCAGATAGTGTTTCCTGGGATTATGATTTCACAGTTCAGGCTGATGGATCTACAGATGCTGATTATGATTATCAGATTCGCGTCACAGATGGTTCCGGTAGATTTTCTCTTATGGATAGAAGTGTTAAAGTTGATGCTACAATTCCTACTGCCCAAATTGAACTGTCTCCGGAATCTTCAACAGTCAATGGAACAAATGTACTCATTCGCGGAACTTCAAATGATAATAGAACAATTGATAAATTATACCTAAGCATTAACCCTGAAAGTGTTGCACCTCCCGCAGACATTACAACATGGCTAGATGAAGATGATGGTGTAACAGGAAAATATTCGTGGACCTATACACTGGATAGTACAACACTAATAGATGGAAATTATGATATAACTGTCGTTTCCGTTGATATTGCTGGTAATGAATCGACTCCTTTTACCAAAACGATTACTGTTGATCAGGAAAGTGACAGACCAGTAATCACTTTCAGTGATATAGATAAAAATGAAACTGTAGCAAGTAATAATGTTCTCACAGGTGCAAACTTTCTTGTTGGATTTATTTCTGAGGATGATCTTTTTGACCCTTCACTCTTCAGCGGAAACGCTATCGAGATCTCTATCGATGGAGGCGGATGGGTTCCAGTTTCAATACCACCACTTTCTAGTGGGACATATGTAAAGTGGCAACATGATATCTCTACTCTGGCAGAAGGAGAACATAATGTAAAAGTTCGAGCCAGAGATAGTCTGTTTGTTGGCACTGTGGGTGATTCAAGTACTTCTGTCGAATATATATCAAACTATAATTGGGCTATTGAAGATTCTGTTGATCAGAATGGAATACCTTTCATCCTCAATAGTGGTCCTCCAATCATTACAATAAATCCATTCTCTTCCAGTTATTTCGTGGGAACTGTTACTATAGAAGGCAATGCTGTCGATGCAAATGGAGTTTCCGATGTCGATATCAGTTTTGACAATGGTCTAACCTGGACAGAAATCCCCATAACTCCTGGAACATCGGTAAACTGGACTTATGACTTTACTGGTCCCGATGGAACATATGACTTTAAAATCAGATGTATTGAAGATTATGGGACCATTGCTCAAGAAAGTGGGTCATTCGTAGTTGATAGTGCAGCACCGAGTATAGATACAATTTCTTCTCCTACAGGATTAGAAATATATATATCAGGCTCAGCATTTAATGTTGCTGGAACGGCTTCCGACTCGGGTGATGCCGGAATTGAAAAGGTGTTTTGGTGGACAGGTGATCCATTAGATACTCCTCCTTCAACAGTTTTTCCATATACAGGGTGGAATCCAGCATTCGGTACAAATAATTGGTCAGGAGCTTTGGATCTCACTGAAATCGGTGAAGGTGACAAAACAATATTTCTCTTTGCTTTGGACTGGTCTAAGAATGTCAGTTCAGTTAGTTCTGCAGATTTTACTGTTGATCAGTCTTCACCTACCTTAACAGAAGATGTTTCAGGAATAGCCGGAACGGCAACTGTTTACAGAAATGCAGACATCAATCTGGGTGGTAATATCAGTGACGGTACTGGTATAGCTTCTCTTGTTGTTTCATATAGCAAAAACGGTGGGGTACTCACAAACCTCACAAGTAATATAGCTGCGGGACGTTGGGACGCCTCTCTTCCGGTCAGTTTAGGTGACGGTGGATATGAACTCCAGATTGTCGCCACAGATAATGTGGGAAGAACCACAACCTTAAATCGCAATATCGTTATCGATACAAGCTCTCCCGATTTAACTGTAGAAAGCCCGGTGAACACTGAGCTGGTAGACAGTAACAGTTATACAATTAGTGGAAAAATCTCTGATAATGGTGGAGTTGGAGTTACAGAATTACAGTACAGCAGAGATAATACGAACTGGTCGGATATTACCATAGCCGGTCTCAGCTGGTTTGTCGCTGGTGTAGACTTCAGTTCACCTATCGGCGCAGAAACATCTCAGGGGGCCAGAACCCTTTATATCAGAGCGACAGACGGATTAAACCCTGAAGTCATAGAAACGATCACTTTCAATTACGATACGGAAAATCCCGTTCTGACCGAGATTCTGGTTAATACTGATACGGAGCAGATTATCAACAGCCCAGTCGTCTTTGAAGGCCGGGCTTATGATTCCAATGCGCTGACAAGCCTGGAACTGATCATCAATAACGGCGTCCCCGCCGATATCACAATCGACGTCGACGGTCCGGATGATACTCTCGGCAACGGCGACGATAATTATTGGACCTACACTCATCCCGACACAACGGACGGCGTTTTCGCTATCGTCTTCCGGGCGACCGATGCAGCTGGCAGAACCACTACGATCCATCGGAACCTGCTGCTCGACAGAACAGCTCCAAACGTTCCTGTTATCACATCTTCTCCCGGCAGCTATGTCACCAGCAACCTGAGCGTGACCGGAACGGCTTCCGACGGAACAAGCGGCATTAACACCGTTCAGTACTCCATCGACGGCGAAGCGACCTGGAATGCATTGAGCGGAACAGATAACTGGTTCGGATCCATCGATGTCGCCGCGGAGGCCGCTGGGGATCATACGGTTTATATCAGAAGCCTGGACAGAGCCGGCAATATCAGCGCCAGCGCCTCCCAGTCTTATACGATCGACAGGGATAATCCTGTTCTTACAGTGAGCGGCTTTGCCGGAAACGAATATAGAAATACAACATTTACCATTGATGGTACCATGAGTGACAGAGATCTGGGCCTGACGCCGATTTCCCTGATCGCTACGCTTGACGGTGCCCCCATCGATTTAACGGGATATCCTCTGAATCAGAGTACAGTCAACGGCACATGGAGCCGGGACATTCCGGTCAATCCCGGAGATAACGGGACTTGCCAGATCACTATAATCGCCACCGATGCGGTGGGCCGGTCCGTTTCCGAGATTATCAATGTGGGAATAGATACGACCGATCCCGCCCTAGCCGTCACAACCGATTTTACCGGGTGGTTCGGCAGCAATACGGTTCTTGTCGAGGGAACAGCCTCGGACGGCGGCAGTCAGCTGAAAGTCGTTCAATACTCCTTTGACGATGTCAACTGGAACAACCTGTCCGTAACCTCACCCTGGAGTGGATATATTTCCATACCCAACGGTACAGCGAACCCCCTTTATATCCGTTCAGTCGATAATGTGGGAAACGAAAGCACACATGAAAGTTTTAGTGTTAATGTTGATACGGCCAGCCCTGTTACATCTATGGTTTCTCCCTTAACGGTTGTTAAACTGAACGGCTCTATCGATCTGAATATTCAGATCCTCGCTCAGGATATCGGTCAATCCGGTGTCGTAAGCGCTAAAGTCAAAGTCAACAGCACCGACTTTACAACGCCCGACGCCTCCAGAATACTCACTCCCGCAACAGCGGAGTTCAACAATACCTGGACTTTGACTCTTCCCGCCGCCGCTATTCCGGGAACGGAAGGGCAGATAGATATTAATGTGCAGTTTACCGATAATGCCGGTAACGAAAAAATACAGAGCTTCCCTGTTCTGGTGGATAGAACGGCTCCTTCGGTACCGGTTATTTCCAGCCATAACGACGGAGCATATGTCAATAAAACCATCACCCTGTCCGGTTCGGCATCGGATACGCAGGGGCTCCAGTCGGTTCTTCTTGAAATCTACAATAATGCAACGGCCGGATGGGAAGTTCTGACCACTAGCGGAACATATTCCTGGAACGCCGATATAGATACGGTAAGCTATGATACTGCAGACTATGACAGAGACGGCGGAACGGCGGGAACTCAGATCCGCCTGCGCGTGACTGCCACGGATACCGCCGGCAATACGGCTTCTTCAATCAGGGATCTGATTATCGATCAGAATACGGACCGCCCTGTCGTTTCTCTGAACAATCTGCAGACGACGGGAACCGACACGCTCAAACTGAGCCAGACGGTTTTCGGCTCTCTTCTCGATGACGACGGAATCGTCTCGTTTGAGATCAGTGAGGATAATTCGAACTGGACATCGGTCACCCTGAGTGGAAGCTCCTGGCAGTACGATGTCTCAGCGGTAAACGGAACCAAGAACCTGTACTTCCGGATCGAAGACGGCGATGGGACTCTGTTCGTGACCAATGCCGCGGATGAACCGAGAGTCATTGGAAAATCCGGCGGAGAAATTGCTGATATCCTGATTTTCAGGCTCGATACGGTTACGCCGGAAATCAATTCGTCTATCGTCGCCGACAGGGCCGCTCCCTTTGATTTCGTGGCGGATACCGCAACTATAACGACCAATATGCCTTTCGGTGGGTCTTCCAGTCATTTCGCACTGAAAGTCCTGGCGAGGGATGCCAATACTATCAGCTCAGTTGTTATCGATATCCCGGGACTGGGCACAGTTCCGACGTTTAAAGGTGCTGACGAAGCTGGATATGAGACATATTCGACGGCTGAGCAGGATATATCCGCTCTCGGCGACGGAAGCATCGACCTCGTCATCACCGTAACCGATGATTCCGGGCTGACATCAACGGCCACAAGAACGATTCTCATTGACAATACGGCTCCCGATTTGACATACCTGAGCCCCCGTTCTTCCCTCGATGTCGTCAATGGCGATATCCCCGTCAGAGGACTGGCCAGCGATGCCGGTTCAGCTCTAGCAAAAGTCGAGTATAAAGTCGGCTATAATTACGCAGGTGAAAGCTGGCAGGATGTGTCCGGTTCTCTCTTCAACTGGGAGATCGACTTCAGCGGTATCAACAAGATTGATTATTATGCCGGACTGGAAGTGGAAAACGTCGATACGAACGGTACTATTACGCTTACCTCTCATGGTTTGGCTAACGATACGGCAGTATGGGTCGGTGGAACAACTCTTCCCACTGGTCTTTCCGGATCCAGTACTTATTATGTCGTCAATGCGACAGCCGATACGCTGCAGATCGCGTCATCAGCAGGAGGGGGAGCTCTGACCTTCGCTTCCGTTGGAACGGAAGTGAGAATCAGCCGCTATTCCAAAGATGCAAACGAAGACTCCATATGGGAACTTCCCGTTGTCGTCAGAGCCACCGATACGGCCGGCAATGCTTCGGTCGTTTCCGACAGCGCATACGTCGTGCTTGTCGATCCCTCGGGAGACAAGCCCCATCCCGTAGTCGTCTACCCCGATCCCGATAATGTAAACCGCGTTATGGGAGGAATCATCAGAATCTTCGGAACGGCCGAAGACGATGACGGCGTCGATTCTGTCTATATCCAGATCGATGTTGACGGCGATAATGATTACGATGCTGCGGATATCGATACCGAAGGTTTTGACTGGTATAACAGCGGTGAAGGTATTGCCGTAACAGGCGCCGCCAGCTGGAACATCAATATCAATACTTCAGGAGAGTTCAACCCTTCGGGTGCCGGAACGAATCCCATCAATTTCAGAGTGCGGGCAAAAGATATTTACGGAACCTTCGGACCCTGGTCTGATTCCCATCATATCGACGTGGATAACAGCGTTCCCAAAATCGGCTCGACCGAAGCTCCGACTCTCACCCAAGGCGCGACTGTCCAGAGCTATATCTCCGATATGTACATCAAGGGGAACTGGGTTCTCGAAGGCACGATCGAGGACGAGAGCGATATCTCGGATATACAGATAACCGGCGATATTGTAGGATCTCTCGCGGGAAATCCCGGCTGGTTTACCGATTACATAGGTTCCGGCACCGACGGATACAGAATGCAGATCCCGATCAATACATCGGGAACCGGACAGTACGTTTTCACAGTTACCGCGGTCGATAACAGCGACCCGAAAACTAATAACTCGGCTACTTTCCGGATCAATTATGACAATACGGCTCCGACTCTCGAAGCCTATGACGGGCTTCTCCCTGTGGAGCAGAGCAATAAGACATATCATCTCACTTCCGCTGTCAATGAAGCGGGAAGCGGTTTGGAAAGAGTCGCCTTCTTCTTTCTGAGACAGGGAACGACAGATGCCGAAGACAGGCTTTACAATCCTCAGGAAGCCAAAGCCGGCGATGCCAACAGAACTTATCTCAACCAGGTATACGGCAGCGGAAGCACTATCGCCTTTGTAGACGGACTGCCCCGGCTTTCACTCTCGAGCGTGACGAGATCCGATGAGTACACTCTTCAGCACAACGATATCATCGGCAACACAAATGTGAGAAAAGGCGGTCTGGTCAGGATCGGAGGACTGGACAGGCTGATTACGTCAGTCAATCTCGGAACAGGCGAGATTACATGGTCCGGTGCTGTTTCCATATCAGTTACCGACGCGGCGGTAGCATACGCGCTTATCGTCGATCACGATATACCCGAGACTCCGGTCTGGAACCCCGACAATACACTGGCCAGCATTACGAACGATGACGGCGATGGTCTTATCGAGGAACTGAGCAAGACTGGAACGGAATACGTCTGGGACGCCTATATCGATTCTAAGGAAATTCCCGACGGACCGATTGAGATCCACTGGGTCGCGTTCGATAAATCGGGCAATTTTACGGCTGATTTCGTTTCCACCCAGGTATTGAACCACAGGCCTATGCTGGCCAGCGTTCTTCTTGGAACGGACCTGAACGGAATAAACGGCGTTGAAGAAAGCGAAAAAGTTCCGGCATACAGTCTTCTGGACGGTCTGGGCAATAACCAGGCTGTGGCGACTAGTGCCAGTGGAAGCGGAGACGCTTCTCCCTTTACGGCCAAAGGCGACACAACGATCGAAATAGAAGTTATCGGTGGTAACGGCGCGCTCCAGTACGAATTCTTTGAAGGCGCTGGCGTTACCAATATCCATGGATCTCTTCAAACGCTGAGAGCCGATGAAATTTCCGCTGTACAGCCCATCACCGTTTCCACTGCCGATTTCACATCGGCCGAAATAGGAGAAGGGGACAAAAACCTCGTATTCAGGATCTGGGACAGCACGGAGGAAACGACGATCGGCTTGGACAGCCAGTGGGCGCAGCTCACGGTTCCGATGATCGTTGATGTTATCGACGGCGTCGCTCCGAAGGCAGTTATATCGCCATTTTTCTGGACAAGCGAATCAGATAACAGTCTTTACGGCAACAGCAAGACATACGGGCATATAGAGCTCTCCGGAGTCATAGACGGAACGGATCCGGATGTTTCGGGAATCGTCAGCATTCGGGGTACATCTTATGACGATCAGAAATTGACGGATATCTACGGAAGGATCGATTCATTTGTCATGACCAATGGCAGCACGGCTGATTATCCTACCGGTCCGGCAAGTGCTGATGAAACCTATACGCTCCTTTCCTCTTATTCCGGCGGAGCATGGTCATCCATCGATAAATTGGCAACCGAAGGATGGAAATTTTCTGCTGCTGATGTAAGTCTTGACCAGAGCGGTCATAGAATTGAATGGCAGCTCGATTGGGATTCTTCAAAAATCACCAATATCGCAGAACTGAACAGAGCTGTAAAAATCGTCACAGTCGATAAGGGGAATAATCCGAGCGGTTATACGGTCGTCAATGATGCCAGCGATACGATTAACAACATTCCCAATTACACAGTCGATGTCGTACCGTATATAACGGGCATTTCGACTTCGCTCGATGCGGTTTATCCGGCTAATCCTTCGGCATTTAACAGATCGGCTCTCGGATATTATCCGGTAAGGGAAAATGAAGTGATTACTGTCCGCGGTTTCAATCTGCAGAATGCGGGCAATGCCGTCTCCATAAACGGCGTGTCCAAAACTCCGGTATCCGGCACAGCTTCATCTCTTGACATCAATGTCGGCACCGATACAGCCTCGGGCGCCATTGCCGTTGTGACAAACAGCATATCAAGCCAGAACAACAGCAACGACAACAGCCAGGTCAGCAATAAAGAAGATAACAACCTGAACAACTCGACTCTGAACGATGACAGATATCTCTATATCTGGAGTTTTGGTGCACTGGTCAATAGCAACAGCATTGCAGATCCCATTATGAGGATGGATGACAGTAGTAATTATTACATGTCATATGGTGCTAACGCCAATAGGTTCTATTTAAATAAAAACGGCACGGCACAGCAGTATGATCAGACGTATAATCAGTTCAACAATACAATGGTTGCGTTTGATGCTAACGGCAATATATACGGAAGCACATCCAACACCGATAGAATCGGCGATTCAGTAAACGGAGCTACCAGCTATACATTTTATGCCAAATCTCCGGGAAGTCGTGCAACGGGTAATACTGCCGGTTATTATAATGGGACGAACAAGCGGAGACTGGAACTGGCCTACAACAGCCAGACAGGCGTATATAATATTAACAGGGTCGAGTATCCTAAGATGGAGATCAAGGGAAGTGGAACCGACGCGGATCCCGCCAGAGTATACATGACTTACTTTGACAGTAACTCAGTGAACAACGAGTTGAAATTCCGATACGGAACTGTAGGTACCAATGCTGACAACATATCCGGAGGTATAAGCAACAACCTCAACAGCACTAATCCCGGATCGGCAACGGGATATCAGATCGTAGCTGACAGAAACTCGACTTATCCCGGCGGTAATTACTCCGACGCGGACGCCCTGTCCGACGGTACGGCTGTCATGACCTGGTATGATGCGGTGAACCGCCAGCTGATATTCTCCTATAACACAAATCCCGCCGGAGCGACACAGGCCCAGTGGCAGACCAATGCTGTCGTACTGGACACGAATTTCGCGGGATGGTATGTCGATATGACTGTAGATGATGGCGACGGAATTCACATTGCCTATTACAGCAGCGGCTCGGGAGATCTGAAGTACGCTTACCTCAGCGCTTACAATGCCTCTCCGACAGTGGTGACAGTTGATTCCTACTTGTCTACGGGTACGCAAATTACCATAAATACCAGACTCGAAGGCGGCAACTACGTTCCTTATATTTCTTACTTTCAGCCATCTTTCGTTTCGACCACGAGTTCTGTCAAAGTCGCGTGGAGAGAAGACTTCGCCAGCCTGACTGATGGTGCGGTTATGGATGACTATTCGGGATCCTGGGAGGTCATGACGATTCCATCGGGCAATGTGCCGGTAGACGGCATGGTCTGCAATGGAGTTCCGACCGGAGGCGCTTACGCAGATCAGGTCTTTATCAGCTACTATACTGATGCTTATTATGAAAGAACTTATTTAAAATGATATCATATGGCCTGCCCTTGTCGATCAAGGGCAGGCCATATCGTTTATTGAATGAGAAGATACTCTCTCAATTCTTCGATCAATTGTGAATTTAAATCGGATAAAGGATTAAGCAGAGCCATGCTGGCTGCTCCCCAAAGCCGCACATTGGAAGCCTGTCTGTCCAATGCTTCCGACGTAGAGGACGCTGGAGCCAGACCGGAATAGGCAGAAAGCCCTGCCAGGATATCATTTTCCAGCAAATCGGGAAGAATGGTCGTGATAGACCTTTTGAAAAGACTTTTCGAGCTCAATGCCATGGAATAGCCCGGCATCAGCAGAGCCGAAGCCCGGTCATCTTTCGAAAGAAAGGGAAAAGGTGATTCCGATAAATCGTTCAACAAGCTGTCCGGAAGTGTTCTGTGTGTTGACAGTCGCATGATACAGGCGCTGCTCAAATCATTCTCCAGAAAGAAAAGGACATCATCAAATGTGAAATGCAGCCAGTCCCTGCTGACTATGCCGTTGTTTTTCCAATTTGTCAGAACATTCAGGATATTTCTGAATGTAATCCCCTCTCTCAGTTCCAGATTCAGAAGCTCCTCCAGATCCGAACTTTTATCGAATCGTGACCGAAGCGATTCCAGGCCATCAGGACCGGCAATGCTTAGCGTCAGCACAGAGATGATATCCATCAGATCCCGGTCTTCGGCACCCGAAAGCAAAAGTGGATAACGATCCTTTCCCGCAAGAGAAGTTAGCTGGGTATTAAGGTTATCAAAACTGTATATGATACTCGTTTCCGGATCACCTTTGATATCGCTTCTTTTATAGGCCAGCTCGATATGGTCGAATTGGAGGGGGAGAACCAGATTGGCACCTTTATACTCAGTCAGCAATCTGGTCGAACGGGGATATCTTTCAATAAGAGCTGCATCTACAGGGAAAAGCAGATTATCCCATGATTCTGTCAGAGTAAAGTTTTCCGTGATAAGTATGTCACAAGGATCTTTTTTGAACTGCTCTTCCAGGTTGCTTTTTCCGTCATATTCGATGATAAAAAACTCTTTGCCGAGACCTGTCTCGGCGGAGCTCATAAGCTCAATCAGACGCGAGTACTGTTCCGGATTGGTCCTGTAAAATCCGATATGGGGATTTTTGCCTACAGTCGTGAATCGGATAATATAGGCAGCAAGAATAAGAATCAGAAACAGAGCAATAAGAACCGGAAAAAGAATCTTGTTTTTAAACATTACATTTCCTCAAGTAAGATAAGTGAATTATACATTTGACCAGAAAAATAATCAAAGTTTTGGTTTTTTCCCCGATCAAACAGAGATTTCTTTTTTAACCATTCTCTCCCTTGCAAACAAAATTTGGTTTCCCTATTATTTAGTTCTATATTCTGAAAGGGGGGAGGTTCATCAAATGCGTACTTTCACCAATATCCCGTCCTCTTCAGGCAGCGGTCTGTGGTTTCTGCTTAAAGGGTTCAGGGTTAAATTCTTTTCGGCTCTACTTTTTCAGGCCGGCGAAGTCGCCGCCGGTACAGCCGGATATTTTGTTCTCCGTTTTTATGTCGATGACATCATCAATACGGGAGACTGGCGCTTTCCGCTTATTTATTTCTCTCTCTTTTACATAGGGTTCGCTCTCTTCAGGGGGGTGTTCTCTTTCCTGACGGCACGGGGTGTCGGCGGAACCGCCGAGGGAATCGCCCGGGATTTGAGGAACTCAATTTTTGATCACATACAGAAGCTCTCCTTTTCCTATCACGATAAAACCAGAACGGGGGAACTGATACAGAAATCCACATCCGATGTGGACACGATCCGGCGATTCTATAATGAGATGATTTCGGGGCTTTCCCGGATTCTTTTTATGTTTATCATCAACCTTGTTTCGATTTTTTATCTCAACACGAAACTGGCGCTTCTTTCCATAATCGTTATTCCGCTTCTGGTTGCCATGTCTGTCTTTTTCTTCAACCGCATACACAATTCCTACGAGTCTTATCAGGATCAGGACGGGAAAGTCTCATCGGCCGTTCAGGAAAATCTGACCGGTGTCCGCGTCGTCCGCGCTTTTGCCCGGCAGAATTTTGAAATGGAAAAGTTTGATGAGGAAAACCGGGAGAAATTCAAACGGGGAAAACGTTTTCTGATCAATCACGCCATGTACTGGCCTTCTTCTCATATCGTCTGTGCCGCCCAGCAGGTTTTCGGCATTATCATGGCGGCTTTTATGGTAATCGACGGGACACTTTCCATAGGTGATATGGTCGCCTATATCGGATTTCTGAACACCATTATCTGGCCGATTCAGCAGATGGGACGTATTGTCGCCCAGTTATCAACTGCTTCTGTTTCTTATGGAAGGGTGGCCTCCATTCTTCTTAATGATCAGGAGGAGCTGACTTTGGGCAAGGCCGATGCTCCTTTAAAAGGACATATCGAATACAGGAATCTCTCCTTCAGTTACGATAACTCAGGGAAGGTTCTGAAAAATATCGATATTGTCTGCGAGCCGGGGCATTCCGTGGCTCTGCTGGGAGAAACCGGATCGGGAAAAACGTCTCTGGTTAATCTGCTTCCGGGCTTCTACAAAAAGGACAGCGGTGAACTGCTTATCGACGGCCATCCCATAGAAGAGTATTCCCGTCACTTTCTTCGGCGGAACATCGGAATCGTGGAACAGGAGCCTTTTCTTTTCTCCACAACAATCCGGGAGAATATTTCTTACGGAGTGGACCGGGACGTCAGCGAAGAGGAAATCCATGAAGCGGCTAAAGCGGCTGCCATCCACAAGAGCATTCTCTCCTTTCCTGAAAAATACGATACCATCGTAGGGGAAAAGGGGGTGACCCTTTCCGGCGGCCAGAAACAGAGAATCGCCATCGCGCGAACCATTCTCAAAAATCCCCGCATCCTCATTCTCGACGACTCGACTTCGGCTGTTGATGCGGAGACGGAAGACAATATCCGCGATGCATTGAATTCTCTGATGAAGGGGCGGACCACATTTATCATCGCTCACAGGGTTCAGAGTCTGATCGATGCCGACCAGATCCTTGTGTTTAAGGAAGGGCGGATCATTCAGAGAGGTGTGCACCAGTCCCTTATTGATGTTCCGGGATTCTATAAACATGTATTCGAGCTTCAGAACAAGATCGAAGCGGAACTGGAAGCGGAGCTGGAACAGGAGGTCATCAGTGGCTGAGTCACATTTTAAAGAAGAAAGCTTCAGCAATAAGCTGTCATTCAAAACGGCTGCGAGAATTGTCAGACAGGCGACTCCGCACTGGCCGCTGCTTATAGGTTTTATTCTCTTTATAATGGTTACGGCTTTTATAGAAGCCTTTAACACTTACATTGTAAAGAATGCCATCGACCTGGCCGTCATCCCCGGCGACGGTCCGATGCTGCTGCGGTTTATGATGATCTACGGAAGCCTCCATATCGTTCTGGCGGGAACTGTCTTCGGTTTTATCTACTGCGCGGGGAGATTGGGTGAGCAGATTCAGTACGATTTGAGGAAAAAGCTCTTCAATCACCTTCAGGATCTGTCTTTTTCCTATTTTGACAAGACTCCCGTCGGCTGGATTATCTCCCGCTGTACTTCTGACATTCAGAGAGTCTCCGATCTGGTTACCTGGAACCTTCTGGACCTGGTCTGGGCTATCACCAATATCATTTCGGCCATGGTTTTCATGTTTCTCATCAACTGGAAGCTGGCTTTGATTGTTGTCGTGGCCATGCCGATCCTTATCTCCATAGCTCTGCGTTTCCAGAAATACATTATTGGAGAGTTCCGTAAGGTCAGGTCCATCAACTCAAAAATAACCGGGGCCTATAATGAAAACATTACAGGGGTTAAAATCATAAAGGCTCTTGTCCGGGAAAAGAAGAATCTATCACTCTTCGGGCAACTGACCGATAACATGTATAACGCTTCCTACAGAGCGGTCTGGCTGTCAGCTATATTTCTTCCCATTGTCCAGCTACTTACGGCTGTGGCTTTCGGCGCTGTTCTGTGGTTCGGGGGCTTTCAGTTCAAGCTCGGGCTTTTCACAATCGGAGGGATTCAGGCCTTTATCAGTTACATCACTTTTATGATGTGGCCGGTTCAGGATCTTGCCAGAGTATACGGAGAGATGCAGCAGGCTGTCGCCAGCGCAGAGAGGGTTTTTTCCCTGATAGATACGGAACCGGATATTCAGGACACTCCCGATTCCTATGATGTCGAGTCTGTAAAAGGTGAAATCGAGTTCAGGAATGTAGATTTTTACTACGAAGAGAATAATCCTGTTCTCAGTGATTTTTCCCTTACAGTCAAACCGGGTGAGACTATCGCTCTGGTAGGTCCGACAGGCGGAGGGAAATCGACAATCGTCAACCTGATCTGCCGGTTTTATGAACCGAAAAAAGGCCGGATCCTCATGGGTGGCCGCGATTACAGATCATTTACACAGCAGTCTCTTCAGTCAAAGCTGGGGGTCGTACTCCAGACTCCTCATCTCTTCTCCGGAACCATTATGGATAATATCCGGTATGGCAGGCTTGAAGCCTCTGATGAAGAAGTCATAGAGGCCGCGAAACTGGCTCATGCCCATGATTTTATCGCCGAGCTGGATAAACAGTATTATGAGGATGTCGGAGAGGAGGGAACCCTTCTTTCGGTCGGACAGAAGCAGCTTATCTCTCTGGCCCGAGCCATTCTCGCCAAGCCGGAGATTATTATAATGGATGAAGCCACCAGTTCAATCGATACGCTGACGGAAGAGCTTATCCAGAAAGGCATGGACACATTGCTCGATGGATCGACGGGGTTTGTCATCGCCCACAGGCTCTCAACTATCCGCAACGCCGACCGCATTCTGGTTATTGAAAGCGGGAAGATTAAAGAGATGGGCAGCCATAGGGAACTGCTGGCTAAGCGCGGTCATTATTTCGATCTGTATACGCGACAGTTCCGCAGGGAAAGACAGAGGGACCTCCATGTCTTCAGCTGAAAAGAATAAGCGGCCTCTGGCACTTATCACCGGTGCCGGCCGCTCTATCGGAATAGGAGCGGCAATCGCCCGAACTCTTGCCGCAGATGGGTGGGATCTCGCTTTGAGCTACTGGACTCCTTACGATAAATCCATGCCCTGGGGAATCCGATCCGGAGAAACAGAAGCGCTGCGCGACGAACTGGTTTCTTCAGGTGCTAATGCATCTCTCTATCCGGCTGATTTGAGCGATCCCGCTCAGCCTGAGCAACTGTTTGAAACCATTGAAGCGGAACAGGGGGCAGTTCAGGCCATGATTCTCTCCCATTGTTATTCTGTTGACAGCGATATATTTTCAACTACTGTGGAGAGTTTTGACAGACATTTTGCTGTAAATGCCAGAGCCTCGTGGCTGCTGGTTCGGGAATTCGGTATGCGCTATAAAGATCAGTCCGGAAAGGGACGGATTATAGGATTAACAAGTGACCATACAGCGGGAAACCTCCCTTACGGTGCCAGTAAAGGGGCTCTTGATCGTATTGTACTGGCTTCGGCGGTGGAATTCAGGGATAAGGGCATAACCGCCAATGTTATCAATCCCGGAGCAACCGACACCGGGTGGATGGATGAAGACCTGAAAAAAACGATCGGGAGTATTACCTTGTCCAATCGCCTGGGAACTCCCCGGGATTGTGCCAATCTTGTCCGGTTTCTCTGTTCGGAAAACGGACAGTGGGTAAATGGTCAGCTTCTCTATAGCAACGGTGGAATTGCTTAGTCGAGAATGGTAATCATCTTTTTCAGGATTTCTGTTTCTTTCTTGTTAACTTTTAATTTGCTGTCTTGAACATGAGAATCTGTTTGATCCAGGATCTGCTTATAAAGATCTTCTCCCGATTCGGTCAGATAGACTCTTACCTTTCTGCGGTCATCAGTCTGGCGTTCACATTTAACAAAACCCTTATTCACCAGAGAATCTATCAGAATGGATAAATTGCCTTTCGTGACATTGAGGATTTCCCATAATTCCTTCATGACAGATCCGTTGAAAAGACCTGTAATCAGTATGGTTTTTATTTGTGTTTTGTTCAGCTTATGCTCTTTCTGTAATTCGGGAAGTTCGGGATATACAAGCTTATCTATTCGCGGAAGCAATTGTACATATAATTTAAGTTGTTCTACTATCGTGTCTGTTTGCATCATATATTAGTTGTATGATATTTTTCCACCACCGTAAAGTATTATAACTTTAGTTGAATAGACATTCTCAATTAATCGCAATAATCTGAACCAGGAGTTTAGATATGAGTATATCAGGTTTTATTCAAACAGAGTATTTTGTAAACGATTATCAGAAACCGCTGATCAGCGGTCAGGCTTTATACCAGAATTCCTATTTCGAGAACTTTGATGAAGTGGATTATTCATTTCTCAAAAATGAGGAAACAGGGAGCGTCTATCTTTATGTCGTGAATGACCTTTACGAGTCGGTCATCCTTGTTCCAGAAGCTGTCATTGCCGCACTTATAACAAAACAGGAAAAAAAGACGGTTACATTTACAACATCTGTGGACTGGCTTTTCGGAGGAACATGGCACAAATCATCTGTGTTAAGCGTTTCTATTGAAAAAAGGGATATCGGGGGCCAGCCGTATCTTGTCGTCGGTTCTGAAGCTGTAGCGAGTGAAGAGGACAGTGAATGTCTCTACCAATTGTACGATATTTATTTTGATCTGACTGAAACCGGAAGAATTATCTCCCGGTTCCAGGGAGTGTGAAATATTATGATGGATACTCCCACCAATAAGCTTTGGCATCTTCAAATGTTATGATTTCGTCCATTTGTGGACAATATATCGAATTAATAGCTTTCTCAAGATGAAATATCTGTTTTTCAAAATTCCAGACTTCTGAAGAGAGCGGATTATATTTGTCCGATATTTTATCATTTTCAATATCTTTTTTATGATCTGCAAGCATAATAACTGCCAGAAGATTCATTCCCCGATCTATTATTGTTTTATGACCGCCTGAGAAATGAGAGATCGGTTCTAATCTTTTCAATAAAGCTTTGTTATCAGCAAAATTGTGATTGAAAATGTCTTTACCTGCTTCATGTGATGCAAGGTACGTAATTGATAGGTGAGATAAAGCAGTCCTGTATGGATCATCACAACCCGCAATAAATGGAAGAGCTGCAATCAGCTTAGCCAATTTACATTTTTTAAATCTTTGATTCATATCATCAGAAAGGCTGAATAAAACAGACATTCGATCGATAAGTTCATGCCAAGTTGTATCGGATAACGATTGTGACTCAAGAGTTTCAGAGCTATTTAGTGCTTTTTCTGTCATGGAATTACCTCCGGGTTTTCATAAGTTTATATAAGATATGAAAAACATCAAATATAACTAAAGTTATACTGGAAGAAATGTTTACCTTTCTAATTATCTTTCTATATGCTAGACTCTCTACATTAGTTTGAGGTTTCATTTTAATGATTAAAGAAAAATTTACCAAAGAAGACATAGATAATATTTTCCAGATCCAGAAAAGAATATCAATTGTGTTTTCCATATCTGGTATAGTTGTTACAATTATAAATATCCTTCTTGGTTTTTTTGTCAGTCAGATTTCTTTTATTGAACTATTTACGAATAACACAGTATATCTAACTCTTGCTCTCACAATCCCTTTTATAATATTCAGCTACATACCAAGAAGTAGTTATGTCGTTCAGCTGGTACAAGTTCTTGTCTTATTTACAGCGTTCTCCATATCAGTCTGGGATCAGTATAACGGAATCTATGGACTAACCTTCAGCATTCTCGCCATTGCGCTGATGTACAAATACAGGATGCTTGAGAAGAGATTTATTACAAAAATTCTCATCCTCTATTTTATGCTGATCGTCTTTATCGGATTTTCCGCCTGGCATGCCGGGAGGATGGTCGCTGGACTACAGGTCGTTATGTTCATGACCTTCTTCCTCTTCATCTGCTACATGGTGTTCAAATCAGAAATGGATAAAATCATCAGCAATGAAAAAAGAATGAAAAACGAAATCCTGAACCTCGTCAT
Source organism: Spirochaeta isovalerica (assembly GCF_014207565.1). Lineage (NCBI taxonomy): Bacteria > Pseudomonadati > Spirochaetota > Spirochaetia > Spirochaetales > Spirochaetaceae > Spirochaeta > Spirochaeta isovalerica. The sequence goes on from NZ_JACHGJ010000002.1 coordinate 214,208, forward strand.
CGACAGGGATAAGCTGAAGGATAGAATAAGCGAGAGTCAGAAACAGTTCGAAGAGCTTGAGAAACAGTACATCGAGTTCAAGAGCACTAAAGAACCCTTTGATTTTGAAAAATGTAACCTGACTCCATCGGAGATAAATGTCATAAGGGTTCTGGTTAAATTCAGAGCATCGAACAAAGAGATTTCCGAGCAGCTGAATATCAAGGAGAGCACAGTTAAACAGCATCTGTACAGGATATTCAATAAAATCGGAGTCGATAACCGCATACAGCTTATTGATCTCTGCGAATATAACTTCACATAGCAGCTGAAAATCGTTCTTGTTTCTTTTGGGAAAATCTCCTATTTTACTTCTATGGCCCTTTTTGAAGCGATAGATGAAAAAACCGTAAAAATACCTCTCAAATCCAAAACTAAAGATAAAGTGATAAAAGAGCTTCTTACGATTTTGAAGGATGCGGGAAAACTTAAAGATGTAAAAACTGCCCAGAAGGCCATTCTCGAAAGGGAAGAGCTTGCCAGTACCGGTCTGGGGGGTGGTATTGCAATTCCCCATGCCAAAATCCCCGGGGTGGAACGTCTGACAATTGCTATCGGCCTTTCGCCGAAGGGGATAGATTTCGATTCTCTGGATGGCCAGCCTTCCACGATCTTTTTTCTGATTCTGGCTGCACCTGATCAAACCGGGCCTCACCTTGAGACACTCACCGAAATCGCGAAAATTTCCCGCGATTCCAGCTTTTGCGATAAGATTCTTCACGCCGGTTCGGCCGCGGAGGTTGTCGCGCTTTTCAGATCCCTTTCCGGTAGTTGACTTCCAGCTTATCCAATCTTTTTTTGTGAATTTCAAGTCTCTTTTGAAAAGAAGAGAAATCTCTCTTTTTCCCGGATGTCCAAAGAACTTCAGCCAAGGCGCATACTCTGGGAAAAGCCATGTATTCCAGATGCCTGAAGTCGGGAATGTATTCAGACCATAGCTGTCCCTGAGAACCCATAATCAGATGTTTTTTATCAGCCGGCAGCTCTTTGGGCAAAACGTCATAACTATAAACTTTTTCCACAGTAGTCAATCCGTGTATGGCAAGAGGTTCTTTGTCCTTATCACCCTGATAATGGTCGAAATAGACATACTCTTCAGGGGCCATTACCACTTTGTGTCCCAGCTCTGCAGCTTCTATTCCCCCTTTTTCTCCCCGCCAGCTCATAACGGCGGCTCCATCAGCCAACCCTCCTTCGAGGATTTCGTCCCATCCGATCACTTCCCGTCCCTTCGATTGTATGTGTTCGGCCATCTGACGGATAAACCAGCTCTGCAGCTCCATTTCTCCTTTCAGTCCCAGTTCAGCCATTCTGTCCTGAATCCTTCTCTGTTCTTCCCATTCGTATTTAAGCGCTTCATCGCCGCCTATATGGATATACTTACCGGGGAAGAGTGACATGACTTCATCCAGAACATCTTTCATAAAATTGATGGTCGATTCTTCGACGTTGAGAATGTGTTCGCAAATTCCCCAGTGGCAGAGGGATTTGAGTGTCTGGTCCGTGCAGCCGAGTTCGGGGTAGGCTGCAATAGCCGCCTGCATGTGGCCCGGCATATCGATTTCAGGAACTATGGTAATTTCCCTTATCGTGGCATAGGCAACGATCTCTTTTATGTCCTCCTGAGTGTAGAACCCGCCGTATTTAATATCGTCATATCGCCTGGGTCTGTCCTGGGCATGGCCGATGAGAGTGGAATCCCGCCAGGCTCCTACTTCTGTCAGCTTCGGATATTTTTTAATTTCAATCCGCCAGCCCTGGTCTTCGGTCAGATGAAAATGAAATCTGTTGAATCTGTGCAGGGCTATGAGGTCGATAAATCGCATGACTTCTTCTTTAGAGAAAAAGTGGCGGCAAACATCAAGATGCATCCCTCTCCAGCCGAACCGGGGATAATCAGAAATCTCGCAGCCGGGAATCTCCCATTTTGCCAACGGAGTTTCCTCCTGTGAAAAAATTTCCGGCCCTAAAAGCTGGCGGAAGGTTTGTATCGCTCTGGCCAGACCGGCCGGAGTCGGAGCCTTGAGAATACAACTTTTTCCGGTAACGGAAATGCTGTATCTTTCGTCTCCCGGTTCATCGGGAGACATATCGGGTTTTCCTTCCAGAATTAAAAGAAGATCTCCCTCCTTTCCGACAGAGAGAGGCAGGGGGTAGCCGGTCGGGCCGGTCAGGTAATTGCGGAGAAGGTGTCCCTTATTCATTATTTCGCCTGATGATACGGCAATGCGGGTTTCCTTCTTTAATGTAAAAATCGAATCATTTGTTTTGATTTCCGATACTTCGGGAATCAGGTTTATCTTATTGTTGGCAGACATTATATCCTCCATATGACATATTCTAACTTGATTTTTGATGTAAGAGGATGTAAAAAAACACCATGAGTGATGTCAAAATCAACAATATAGATATAATCAATTACGATAAACAGCCGGGAGAGAGGGAAATTCACCGGAAAAGCGGATTCAGAATTTCACACTTCCAGAGAGGGGTGTCATACGAGCCTCTGGAAAAACCCGTACCCCGACGGTTTTCCTATTACAGTATCTGTCACCTGATAGAGGGGAAAGGTTGGTACTGGGTACCGGGAGAATCTATCCGCTATTTTTCAGCAGGGGAAGGGGTTGTTTCCACTCCCGGATTTGTTCAGAGCTACGGCGGTGACGGAACGACGTTTGTTGAAGATTTTATCTGCTTTGACGGACCTGTTGCGGATTTCCTTTTTCAGAGCGGAGTTATAGAAAACGGCATTATTAATATGGGAAGAAACAGGCGGTTGCTTCCGGTAATTCAGGAAGCTCTCAATCTTTCTGATTCCGGGCAGATAAAAGCTAACGGCGCTCTGCAGCATTTGCTCTATGATCTTTACAGAGAAAGAGAAGAGGCAAAGCAGGGGAACAGTCAGGATAACATCACTCTTCTTCTCGATGAACTCAGCAGTTCTCAGGATCGCTGGTGGACAGTATCGGAGATGGCCTCTTACTGTAATCTCAGTGAAAATCAGTTCAGAAGATTGTTCCGGAACAGAACGGGAATGGGGCCGAAGCACTATATCGATTCCCTGAAGATGCAGATTGCATCGGAATGGATTCTCAGTACCCGCGAAAAGCTGGATAATATCTCGGTACGGCTTGGGTACAGAGACCGGTTTCATTTCAGCAAGGTTTTTAAAAGAATAAAGGGGATGTCTCCGGACCGGTTCCGGAAGAACTATCCCCTTTAGTCAGGAATTATTTTGCCGCTTCGCCTTCATAAGGTTCGTGACCCAGATCCTGTTTTGACAGTGACCGGGGGAGAACTATATTGAGGAAAATAGCTGACAATCCGCCTGTTGTAATAGCTGAACCGAAGATCTGCTGTACAATTGAAGGCGCTTTACTGAGAATCTGCGGAACAAAAGCCACACCGAGACCCAGACCGAAGGAAATAGCCATGATCAGGACGCCGCGTCTGTTGATAATGCTCGAGGATATGATTCTGATTCCCGAAGCTGCGACTGTTCCGAACATGATTATGGTAGCTCCGCCGAGGACAGAGTTGGGGATAACCGAAAAGAGACCGCCCACGACCGGGAAGAGGCCGAAGAGGACAAGAAGTCCCGCGATCCAGAATCCCACGTAGCGGCTTGCAACTCCTGTCATCTGGATAACTCCGTTATTCTGGCTGAATGTGGTGTTGGGGAAAGAGTTGAAAACACCGGCCAATGCCGAGTTGATCCCATCACCGAGAACTCCGCCGGAAATTCTCTTGAAATATTTGTCGCCTTCGATAGGCTCTCCGGAGATCATGGATGTCGCTGTCAGGTCTCCTATAGACTCAACGGTAGTGATGAGATAGAGAAGAGCCATGGGGATGACATGTCCCCAGCTGATATGGAAGCCGAAGCGGAAGGGAATGGGAGCTGTTATGAACTTCATTGTGGAAATGTTGTTGAAGTTGACCAGGCCCATAAAGGCGGCGATGATGTACCCTACGACCAGTCCGATAACGACGGCGGACATTCTGATCCATTTGTTGGTGCTTCTGTTCAGAATGACAATGATTATCAGAACGATTCCCGCGAGGAGGAGATTGGTTCCCGATCCGAAGAATTCCGGTTTGTTATCCAGAAGCCACTGTCCGCCTCCAACATCGGTGATTCCCACTTTAATAAGTGACATACCGATAAGGGTGACGACTATACCGCTCACAAGCGGTGTTATGATCTTTTTCAGGAAGGGGATGAAGCGGCTGAAAATCATCTCAACGGGAGAGGCGATAATACAGACGCCGAATATTGTTCCCAGGGCCTGTTCAGGGGTTCCGCCGGCGGCTTTTACCGAAAGGCCTATGCCGATACTCAGAGACAGGAAAGTGAAACTCGTACCCTGGATGCTCAGAAGTCCGGAGCCTACGGGACCGATTTTTTTAACCTGGATAAATGTAGCTATTCCCGATACGAAAAGAGCCATGCTGATAATGTAGGCTTTTAAGTCAGGAGGTAGATCCAAAGCACCGCCGATGATAAGCGGTGGGGTGATGATGCCGATAAAAATAGCCATCATGTGCTGTAGCGCTGCGAGAAAAGCCTGAAATGCGGGAGGCTTATCATCCAATCTGTAAATCATGTCCGTAGCGATTCTGCGATTTTCGTCACTCATTTACTGATCCTTCCAATAATTAGATTTTGGGATATTGTATATCGGAATTTTCAAATGGGACAGCAAAAATTGACAGAATGTCTGATATTCTGAAAAATGTAAATATCTCGTCGGCATTTTCTTGACATTTTCTTCTTTGAAGGATAAATTTTCATTATTGATTTCTCCCTGTCTTTTTCAATTCAAATAGAAAGATTGCGATAAAAACTTGTTTACCTTTGGAGGCTTACCTGATTATGGAAGATTCAGAGAAGAAAGTATTTCGCAATGATGCGGTCGCGAAAGTCACCGGCCGTGCAAAATACGCAGACGATTATACGTTCCATAGTATGATTCACGGGGTTCCCGTCTATACCGATTCGGTTCACGCCCAGATTATCAGTATTGATACATCCGAAGCGGAGGCTTATCCCGGAGTGAGAAAAGTCCTCACCTGGAAAGATGTGCCCGGGGAGCCGGCCTGGGGCCAGATAGAACACGATCACTACATTTTTGCCAAAGAGAAAATCCGCTATCATGGGGATGTTATAGCTCTGGTAGTAGCCGATACAAGAGAAATCGCACTGGAAGCCTCGGCTCTGGTCACATATGAACTGAAAGAACTGGAACCGGTTCTCGATCAGGAAAAAGCCCTCGGTGCAGAGACCAACCTGGTAAACGATATGTTTCCCGGCAATAAAGTGACCCACCATCACGTTCGCCGCGGCAATGCGGAAGCTGTTTTTCCCGCCTGTTATAAAATCGTGGAAAGGGAATTCCGCACTCCTTTTGTCGAGCACTCCTACATGGAACCTGAGTGTGCTTTCGCCAACCCTCTGACAGACGGTACGATAGAGCTTTACGGTACATTCCAGCACCCCTTCAGCACCAGGCGTTACTGCTCCGCTTTTCTGAACCGGCAGTTTGCCGACTTCGTCGTATACAGCCATCCCACTGGGGGGAGCTTCGGTGGTAAGGACGATACCATTTCGGTTATTGCCGCGCGGGCAGCGCTCGCCGCATCGTTGCTCCGGATCCCGGTTAAAATACTCTATGACCGCGAATGGTCATTCCGGGAGAGCTACAAGCGGAATCCCTATATCATGAAATATAAATACGGATTATCCCGGGAAGGGAAAATCCTCGCTCTCGATACCTATATGCTCTCCGAATCGGGGGGAATTACATCAACGACGCCGTGGTCGACCTGGCGGTCCACCGCCCAGTGCGCCGGTCCCTACGTCGTGGATAATGTCCACACCGACGTGATCGGCGTTATGACGAATAATGTCTTTACAGGAGCCATGAGGGGGTTCGGAACCCCCCAGGTCAACTTCGCCATCGAACAGATGATGGATATCTGCGCCGAAGAAATGGAAATGGATCCCATTGAATTCCGTCGGATCAATATGGTCCGGCAGGACAGCATTACCATAACGGGACAGAAACTGGACAGCCATATCGTCTCTATGGAAGAGGTCATGGATAAGGTCATCGAGAAATCGGGATATCTTGAAAATGTGAAAAAGAGCAGCCGCGGTATATCCGATAGCGATGAGCTGTACGGCACAGGGCTGGCTATCTCCTACAGAGGTTCCAGTGTCGGAGCCGAAGGTCTTGATTTCGCCGCCTGTATGGTCAATTGCCAGTTCGACGGTTCGATCGTTCTCGATACGGGAATCCATGAAAACGGGCAGGGAGCCCAGTCCGTCATGATGCTGGCTCTGGCCGAGGAGTTCGATGTCCCTCTTTCCCGTATCCGTTACAACCGCTCGTCGACCACATCCATACCTGACAGCGGAACCACTGTGGCGACGAGGGGAACCATGATGGGGGTCAGCGCCGTCCGCAAAGCCTCTGCCAAACTGAAAAAAATAATAAGGGAAACGCTGAGTGATGATTTCCGCTGCGACCCCGAAGATATCCGTTTTGAAAAAGACAGGCTGGTCGCCGGGGGAAGCTACTCTCTTTCCTGGGAAGAGGCCATGCACAAAATGTTTCTCCACAGAACCTATCCCTTCGCTTTCGGTGAGTACAAGGCACCGAGGGTTTCCTGGGATGATGAAATCGGAGCAGGGGATGCCTACTTCACCTATGTTTACAGCTGTAATGTCGTTGAGCTCACCGTCAATAAAAAGACGGGAAAAATCAAAGTGACCAAAGCGACGGCGGGACATGATGTGGGGCGGGCTATCAATCCCGAACTGGTTAAGGGGCAGATTTACGGAGGTATCGCCCAGGGACTGGGAATGGCTCTCACCGAAGATCTGCAGATTGAAGGCGGCAGGATCATGAATCCGAACTTCAATAAGTACAAGATACCCAAATCCATCGATATGCCGGAGATCGATGCCATTATTATCGAAAATGAAGACCGCACTACGCCGTCAGGTGTTAAAGGAATAGGGGAGCCGGCCACGGAAATAGCCGCCGCGGCGATCGCCAATGCTGTGTATAATGCAACCGGAGCCCGCCAGTACTCACTGCCCATCAAGCTCAAAGGAGAAGCGTAATGAATGAGATAACAGTAAACGGTAGGATTTATCATTTTGATGATTCTCTACTGGATAAGAAGCTGCTTAACTATATTCGCGAAGACCTGGAACTGACTGGTACGAAGAACGGATGCGGAGTCGGTGCCTGCGGAGCCTGTACGGTACTAATAGACGGTGTTGCCAAAAAGTCCTGTGTGGTGCCTCTTGGCAAAGCTGTCGGAAAATCAGTTGTGACCATTGAAGGGGTGGAGAGTGCCGACGGTACGCTGCATCCGCTTCAGCAGGCTTTTATCGATGCCGGTGCCATCCAGTGCGGTTTCTGTACTCCCGGTATGATTATGAAAGGGCTGGATCTTCTTGAAAAAAATCCGCATCCTTCAAGAGAGGAAATCCGGAAGGCGTTCAGCGGAAATCTATGCCGCTGCACGGGCTATCAGCAGATTATTGATGCGGTGGAGCTTTATATCGTCAGAACCGATTAAAAGCGATTACTCCCTTTTCCTTGTCAAGCTTGAAAGTCCCTTTCTTCATCTCTTCCGTAATCGGGCGGCGGGCGTTGCATATGTGAATGACCGTGCCGGGATAAACTGTTCCCGCTACTGTTATTTCAGCATTCTCATCGTGATCCAGATGTTCCAGAAGATATTCCATGCTGAGGTTGCATTTGAGTATCTGTTCATCATAGTTCTCTTTTCCGTTATCGGACTTCAGGGTCTTCAGGTCCAATAGGGAATCGCGAAATGATTTTATCTGGATGAGCATTTTCATCAATTTGTAATCTATGCCCGCGTAGACTTCCGTTTTCAGATATTTGCCGTTTCCCAGCTGATCCACCTCCAGGCCGTTCTGGCTGTATGTTTCACCCCCTATCAGCTTGCCTCCGGGCTGAAAAATAACCTTGCCGTTTGTGTAAAGGCGGGATAGATAAGCTTCCTTTTTTATTCTGATACCTTTTTTCGCCTCCAGATGGACTCTTTCAATAAAGTTGGCTGCCGCTGTTTCTTCCACAATGACCTTGTGTTCTTTCCGGCCTATGATTCCCCCTCCGTGGACCGTCAGGCTGCCTCCGCAGAGAACGTCGGTCGCTGTCAGGGTTTCGTATACGTGCAGGTCCTTCCCCGCCTGTATTTTAAAACCGTCTTTTACTTCGCCGTAAATTTCCTCGGCACCGGGAAAATGGATATTGCCCGTATGGTAGTTGACTCCTTTGCGGATGGTCAGAACTTCGTTTATGGCAATTGTGCCGTTTTCAAAAATATACTCTCCCTGTGTGGCGCACAGAATATATCCCGATTCATTCATGAGGAGGTTGTCGCCGATTTTAATGGAATCGTGCTGTTTGATCTTGCATGGAATTTCCTCGCCATTGATGTTTACTCCGTTTTTCCCCGGCACGGCTTTGCAATGGATGGCTACCGGCGTATCTTTTTCGAGAATGCACAGGTGGGTAATGTTTTTGTAATTTATTTTCTGTTTTTTCAGATCGCGCCGAATGAGGTTCATGGCCCGGATGTATTGCTGCGGATTGAGCAGAAGTTCGATATGTTCTTCATCTCCCTCTTCGGGGGGGGATTCCCCGCGCCACTTCCACATCCTTGACGGAACTTGAATCTTCTTCACAGGTCCACAGAGCGTTATCTATGGCTTCCCGGTTTACAAGACTGCGGTCAACACCCCGTTCCGAGAGCAGAGATACGACATCTCCCGTATTGAGACGTTTCCCATTGCCGAGGTGCGGAAAAAATGATACCAGCACAGACATTTTGTCGGGGCTGATGTGGATTTCCACAGAGCCGTTCGTATCGGGCTCTCCGGAAGAGGAATCCTCCAGAACCGGCAGCTCGGGACAATCCTGTTCCATAACCGATTCGATAATCTCTTTGACGGAATCATCTTTCTGTTCTTCATTTCCAACGGGCTTCATACTTCAATTATCGGAATAATCTATTTTAAAAGCAAACAATCTGAGGGATTTGGGACTATAATAAAGACAGGCGGTCATGTGAAAAAGTTTGGAATTGTAATCATTTTTCTTTTCTCCCTTTTCAGTTCCCTTAAGGGGGAACATCTGGTGATCGCCTATGAAGACAAGGAACAGCCGCCCTATTATCTCGGCAATGGTAGTGGGGTCCCCGGGTCAGATCCGGGGATTGCTGTTGAAATGGTTCTTCAGCTGGAGAGGAAAATTGACGGCCTTACCATTGAGCTCGTCCGGCTTCCATGGCCCAGGTGCCTCTACAGTTTGAAGAACAATCAGGTCGATGGAATCTTTAATGCCAGCTACAGTAAGGAGCGCCTTGAAATCGGTTGGTATCCAACCGTGGACGGAACACTTGAGGGACCGGTCGATACATCGAGGAATATAACAGTTATATCCTATTCGCTTTATACGAAAGCTGAATCCGGCCTCGATTGGAACGGCTCGGTTTTTACCGGCATTTCTCAGCTCTCTCTCGGCGCGCCTCTCGGTTATTCGATCGTATCCGATTTGAAGCTTTCCGGTTACAGGATCTTCGAGTTCCAGAGCACCGAAGGAGGATTCCTTATGCTGGAGAGAAACCGGCTCGACGGTATCGTTGTTCAGGATATTACAGGAGACAGCATACTGAGAAAAAATGTGCGGTTATATAAAGATATTGTGAAAGTGACGCCGCCGGTGGCGACAAAGGAATACTATCTCATGCTGTCGGACAATCTCGTCGGGAGAAACAGATCTCTGGCGGAGCAGATCTGGTCGGAGCTTGCTTCGATCAGGAACCGGCACCTTTCGGAATTGGAAGATAAATACTCAAGATAAACAGCCGTTTGAAAAAAAAGACCGCCCTCAGGCGGCCTTGAAACAGGAAAAACTTATTAGCCGATGATATCCATGTAGTGATCGAGAAGCACGGCTCTTCCTTCGGCGATAAAGTGCCTGTGGTGCTCAACCAGCGAGTACGCTTTTTCGATGTGAAGCTCGGCGACTTTTTTCTTCCTGTCGCTGTGCCTGGCATCCCGCATCATCAGATAGGACTGAATAATGGCTGTCGCCATTTCAACCAGCCTTTGCGAGTGGTAGTCGCTGTACACTTTGTTTTTGGCCGAGTTGACAAGTTCCACCGCGGCGTAGAGTTTCTCTTTGGCTTCTCTTACCAGGTTGAGTGTCTCTCCCATGTGGCTGTAGTCTTCCTGATCGAATTCATCGATCAGCATTTTAGCGGTTCCGGAAGTTACGCCGGGACTGGCCGCCACGATCTGAAGCTGAGTCGTTCCTTCATAGATATTGGTGATTCTCGCGTCCCGGGCGTGGCGCTCTACGTTGAACTCCCGCATATAACCGGTTCCGCCATGGATCTGGATCGCGTCATAAGCGACTTTGTTACACATTTCCGTGGCGTAGGCTTTAACCATGGGAGTGAGCAGGCCGGCCAGTTTTCTGTAAAGCTTCATTTCGCTTTTCAACTCAGCTGCTTTTTCCGGATGCACTTCAGCCATGTGTTCCAGGCCTTCTTTTATATCGACGACTTTGGCCGTTTCGTAGAGGAGCGTTCGTCCCGCTTCAATAGAGACTTTCATGTCGGTCAGCATCTCATAAACGGGAACCATGGTGTCAATGCTCTTTCCGAACTGCTCTCTTTCCGAAGCGTATTTCGCCGCCTCCCTGTAGGCCGCCTCGGCGATTCCCACAGCCTGGGCGCCGATTCCGAGCCGGGCGCTGTTCATAAGCCACATGGTGTATTCCGTGAGGCCGCGCCCTCTTTCTCCCATGAGCTCGCAGGGCGCATCGTTGAACTGGAGTTCACAGGTTGGCGAACCGTGGATTCCCAGTTTGTCTTCGAGTCTCCGGATAACCATTTTCGAATCCCGCTTGTAGATGAACTGGGAAAGCCCTCTGGCTCCTGTTTTATCTTCTGATCGGGCCAGTACCAGTCCGATTTCTCCGCAACCGTTCGTTATGAATCTTTTTACCCCGTGGAGATACCACTGGCCGCTTTCATCCTGATAGGCTCTCAGCGCTACGGCGGGAAGGTCCGATCCGGCATCGGGCTCGGTCAGGATCATGGAGGAGCCATGCTCTCCCGTACAGAGTTTCGGAAGGTACTTCATCTTCTGCTCTTCCGAAGCGAATTTGTTGATGGTTTCGGCGATGTCCTGCTGGAGACCGAAATTAAGAAAGGAACCGTCGGCTCTCATTACCATTTCGGCGGCGATCGATGTCATAAGCGTGGGGAAGTTCAAGCCTCCGTATTTGCGGGGCAGGGCGAAACCCATCAGGTCGGCTTTGGCGAAGAGATCGAGAACTTCCGCCGTTCCTTTTGCGTACTGAACCTCTCCGTTAACCAGTTTTACGCCTTCTTTGTCAATTTCAGCGGCCTGGGGTGCCAGGTAATCACCGCAGATTTCCCCGACTATTTCCAGAACCTTTTTATAGGAATCCTTTGCGTCGTCAATATCGTTGGGGGCATGGGGGTATTTGCCTTTGTCGGCAAACTCCATTTCCTTGAGAGTGATGACTCTGTCTATATCCATATGCTCCAGATGGAACAGAATATCTTCGTTGTCTTGTAGAAAATTGGCCATTTGCGGACTCCTTATGCTTTCGCCTTAAAGGCTTTTTTCAGTTTTGGGATGACGTCGTTTATCTCTCCGACGATACCGTAATGGGCTATCTGGAAGATAGGCGCGTCCGGATCATTGTTAATGGCGATGATCTTGGCGCTCTGGTCCATTCCCGCTCTGTGCTGAATGGCGCCAGATATTCCGCAGGCAATGTACAGCTTGGGACGGACTGTGACTCCTGTCTGGCCTACCTGATGATCCTTGTGGATAAAGCCCGCATCGACAGCGGCACGTGAGGCGGCGAGGTCGGCTCCGATGGTTTTCGCGAAATCGGCTATGATGTCGAATCCCTCTTTGGTTCCCACGCCCATTCCGCCGGCAACGATAATCTGCGAAGCTGTCAGATTAACAGCTTTGTCCTGCTGTACTCTCTCAATGATTTCTGTCAGGCAGTCCGCATCTTCTACGATGGAAGGAACATTGACGATTTCCCCTTTCCGTGATAAGTCCGGCTCATTGAGCTTCATGACTCCCTCGCGGACTGTAGCCATCTGGGGCTTTTTCTCCGGAGATACGATGGTTGCTACGATGTTGCCTCCGAAGGCGGGACGGATCTGGTAGAGGATATTGCTGTAGGTCTCTCCTTTGGATTCGTAATCTCCTATCTGAAGATCCGTACAGTCGGCGGTCAGTCCCACTTTGAGGGAAGAGGCGACCCGGGGACCGAGGTCCCGTCCTGTGGTTGTGGCGCCGTAGAGGATAATCTGGGGGTTCTCCTTTTTAATCAGATCGACGAGAACCTTGGTATAGGGAACGGGGGTGTAGTATTTCAGCCTCGAATCATCAACACAGAAAACTCTATCGGCTCCGTACTTTACCGGCTCGGCGGCCATCTCTTTTATGTTTTCACCGAAGAGAAGAGCTTCCACCTGTACAGCTTCTCCGGTTTTATTGTTATAATCACGGGCCAGGTCGGTTGCCTTGCTGACAAGCTGAAGGCTCACATCGGCTATTTTGCCGTCATCCTGCTGGATGAAAACCCAAATATTGTTACTCATTATACTCTCTCCTCTATCCTAATGTGTGATCGGTAATGAGGCTGTGCATGAGGTTATTCAGCCCTTCGTCGCTGTTTTCAATCATCTGAAGCTCCTGGGCTTTCAGAACCACCGATTCGATCTGTTTCACTTTTGTGGGAGAGCCTTTGAGCCCGCAGGCTTCAAAATCAGCTCCGATATGCTCTATGCTCCACAGGGGGATTTCGGGATCTCCGGCTTTTTTATTTTTGTAAGTCATAACTTTTATGGCTGATGATGTTCTGGGTACGTGACCTTCATCGGTCATGGTGACGAGAACGGGATAGGAAGATTTTACTATTTCATATCCGCCTTCAATGGACCGTCTGGCAATCAGAGAGTCATCATCGATCTGCTCGATGTGATCCACACAGGTGATCTGATTGATTCCGAGCTTTTCCGCAGTCTGAGGACCAACCTGAGCGGTATCGCCGTCAATAGCCTGGCGACCGCAGAACACGATATCGTATTTGCCTGTCTTTTCTATGGCGCATTTGAGCGCGTAGGATGTCGCCAGAGTATCGGCTCCGGCAAATTTTCTGTCAGTTATGAGGGCCACCGAATCGGCTCCTCTGTACAGCGATTCCTTCAGAACCTGCTCAGCCGACGGGGGACCCATCGTCAGTACGTGCACTTTGGAACCGGGCACACTTTCTTTGACTCTTAGCGCCGCTTCCAGCGCGTAGAGATCCTCGGGGTTGAAAATCGCCGGGAGAGCTCCTCTGTTGACTGTTCCGTCTTCTTTCATAGCTTCGCCGGTTACATTTTGAGTATCAGGTACCTGTTTTACAAGCACCACCAAATTCAGACCCATCATATCCTCCAGATATTTTTTGTAACGTTATTTTGAATACGGTAATACAACCGTCGGAATAATTCTATAAAAAAATATTTAAATTCAGGTAGACGTTTGTCTCTCTGAAAAAGATTTTTTATTTACACTTTTAGAGGAAATGTATAATTAAAGAATTATATCATGGATACGGGTGTTGTAAAGAAACAAAAAAACTCCGGCGTCACGGCCGGAGTTTTTTGTGATAACAGGATCAGTAGGAAGCTTCGGTCTACTCGACGGCAAACCTCTTGATCTTCCGGGTCGTCGTCATTTCCATCGGTTCATCGAGGATCCTGTGACGGTTGATTTTCTGATAGGCTTTCAGCTCCCGGTTCACCTCATCGATGATCGCCCGGAATCTTTCCTCTCCATCTTTTTTGCCCTCATCGGAGGGGTAGATAAGAGCTTCGATCCCCTCGACCTTCATTTTTTCGTCGAGGAGGAAACCGCGTATCAGGATCTGTTCGATTTCATCGTAGAGCTGGAACTTATCTTCAATTTCTTCGGGGAAGACATTTTTTCCTCCCTCCGTAACTATCATCGATTTGGCCCGGCCGGTCAGGTAGAGGTAATTATCTTCATCGAGATAACCGACGTCGCCGGTTTTCAGAAAACCGTCTTCAGTGAGGACTTCGGCGGTTGCCTCGGGATTTTCATAATATCCTTTCATGACCATCGGACCGCTGATGGCTATCTCTCCGCAGCCTCTTTCGTCGGGTTCCAGAATTTTCGTCGTCGTCCGGGGGATCATTTTCCCCACCGATGCTTCTCTGTAGGCTTCCTTGGGATTCAGGGCGACAATAGGTGAGGTTTCAGTAAGCCCGTATCCCTGGACGAAATCGATTCCGAGCTGGTTGAACATTTTAAAAGTCGATTCGGGCAGAGGACCTCCCCCGCAGATGCAGATCCTGTTGGTATCGAGCGATACCTGCTTCAGTATGGAGCCGAACATCTTTTTTCCCGGGTTGACATGAAAATATTTTTTAATGATACCGCTCAGCCACATGAGGAAGCGGATTAATCCGTACACAACAATTCCCTTCTCTCTGATTCCCTTCATCAAGCCTTTGATCAGCTTATTGAAAAGCATGGGGATTCCCAGGAACATGGTGACTTTTCCGTTTTTCAGGTCCTTAAGTATCTGCTGTATAGCCAGACCTTTGGCGAAAATCACTTCAGCGCCTACCGAAAGGGATTCTATAAAAACCGCCAGCATGGAATAGGAATGGTGCAGGGGCAACAGAGCGTAGAAAACATCGGTATGGAAAATATTCATATTGGCCTGAGCCAGATAGCAGTCGCTGACAAAATTGCTGTGGGTCAGCATGACGCCTTTGGAAACTCCTGTCGTACCGGAAGTAAAGAGAATGGCCGCCAGATCTTCTTCTCCCTGGAGCTCAAATTCAACTGATCCCTTATGGTTTATATCCAGAATATAGTTCTCTTTTTTCGGAGAGAGGCTTATGAGTTCCTTCAGCCCCGCCTCTTTGAAAAAGTCATATTTTTCCTCATCGCAGAAGAGAATTTCTGCTCCGGCTGTTTCCATCAATCCCCGGATCTCTTCGTTTTTCAGTCCGTAATCCAGAGGGACAACGATAGCTCCGGCAAAGAGAATCCCCAGATAGGCAAGGGCCCATTGCGGTGAGTTTTTACCGGTTACGCCGACCCTGTCTCCTTTTTTTACACCGATTCCATGAAGGTATTGCCCGTACATTTCTACTTTTTCCAGCACTTCGCTGTAATTGAATTCAATCAGTTCCGGAGAAAAGCTGGTAAAAGCTCTTCTTTCGGGGTAGCGTTTTACGGTTATTTTCAGCATCTCCGGCAGAGTAGGCCACTGACCTTTAAAATCAGTACCTCTGTATTCTTCCAGAAAAGTCCAGGGTTCTTTGTTCATCTCTATTCTCCTGCCATTATTTTAACAAGAAATAATATAAACAGACAGAGAAAAAAAGAGAATGGGTTTTCAACGCTTACGGGAGGAAAGTGTGCCGTATTCTTCGGGAGTATTGATGTTTTTCAGATAAGCCATAAAAGTTTCATCAACCGTGACTTTTTTCACTCTCAGAGATTCATCTTCAAAAATACCCGTAATCTTGTAGCGTTTCGCGGCAATCATCTCTTTGATGCGGGGGAGGCAGTTGCGGGAGTAAACGGCGAACAACATCTCGTATCTGCCATTGTGTACCGGAACAATCACGTCGTACTCAACACCGGCTTCTGCGATGGGGCTTATGACTTCTTCGCAGATGAGCGGCATGTCGCAGGTTGTAAAAAAGACCTGTTCCTCATCGGAATGGGTCAGAGCTGTGTAGATGCCGCCCAGCGGACCGATTCCGGGAATGATATCCCGGTAAAAATCGGCTTCGATACGGGGAAAATCCGCAGAAGTGCTGTTGTTGGAAATGACAAGGACCTTGCTGAATCTCTCCAGCCGGGAAACAATCAGTTCCAGAAAGGTAACACCATTGAATAAAAGGGTTGATTTGTCGCGGAAATTCATTCGGGAGGATTTTCCTCCCGCCAGTACAGCACCGTTCATAGGTAAACCTTAACAGAATATGAGCCGCAGAACAATTTTTTTCGAGAGAGTTTGTTTATAACAGATTCAGGGGTAAGTGTTATTATTGACATTTTAGCTTAAAGTGTTAACAATACAGTTATTACTGTTATGTTGATTTGATCCCGGAGGATATTTGATGGCGGTAGAAATTTTGTCAGTGGGCGCGTACACTCCGCCGAACAGAGTGTCGAATGACCAGCTCGCTGAAATCTATAATATAGATACTTCTGATGAGTGGATCCGGTCCCATACGGGAATCGGTTCCCGCTATATAGCATCGGAAGAGGAAACCTGTACGGATATTGCCCATCAGGCTTCTCTGAGAGCGCTTGAAAAAGCAGGCGTTACCGTGGATGAGCTGGATTGTATCATTTTTACGACCAGCACACCCGATTACAAGATTTTCCCGGCTTCTGCCAGTATTCTGCAGGATAAGCTGGGAGCGAAAAATGCCGGTGCTTTCGATCTGGCTCAGGGCTGTACCGGTTTTATTTACGGGTTGGAAGTCGGCAGATCGATGATCCTCGGAGGAATGAAAAAAGTTCTGGTCGTAGGGGCTGAAAAACTCTCTACCTATCTGAACTGGAATGACAGAAGCACTTGCGTTCTCTTCGGAGACGGAGCCGGAGCTGTAGTTCTTTCCCATACCAATGAAGACAAATCGGATATTTTCGACAAATATCTCAGATCGGAAGGAAGCGGAGCGGAAGCTCTCAAAGTGCATAAGGGCGGTTCGAAAAACCCCCTGGTAATTGGTGAACCGGTCGATGAGGACTCTTTTATCTTTATGGATGGAAGACAGGTTTACAACTTCGCCGTACGGTCGGTGACGGAAGTTATCAGGATCCTAATGGAGAAACACAATATCTCTATTGATGACCTGAAGTACATCGTTCCCCATCAGGCCAATCAGAGAATTATCCAGGCTGCGGCTAAGCGTCTGGGCATGAGTATGGATAAGTTCTACCTCAATATCGAGGAGTTCGCCAATACTTCGGCGGCGACTATCCCCATAGCACTGAATGAAATGGATGAAAAAGGACTTCTTGAGAAGGGAGATCTGATTCTCACAGTCGGGTTCGGAGCCGGACTGGCTTACGGCGGAAATCTTCTGCGCTGGTAAGTTTGCAATATATGGAGGCAAAAATGTTAGAAGGAAAAAAAGCATTAATCACAGGCGGTACCCAGGGTATCGGAATGGAAATCGTAAAGAAATACCTGGAAAACGGTGCCGATGTCTATATCATCTCTCTCGATGAAGGGCAGGATCTCGATTCTCTGAAAGCGCTGGCTGTGGAAAAAGGCAGAACGCTCGAGCTTTTCCTCGGAAATGTTGCGGACGAAGCGCAGATGAACGATCTGGTCGCTCAGATCCTCGAGAAGAGCGGCGGAATCGATATTCTCGTCAATAACGCGGGAATTACCAAAGACGGCCTCCTTTTCGGAATGAAAGCCGAAGACTGGGACCTGGTTCTCAAAGTCAATCTCTACAGCATGTTTTATATATCCAAGCCGATTGTCAGAGCCATGGTTAAAAAGAAAATCAAAGGTTCCATTATCAATATGGCTTCCGTTGTCGGAATTCAGGGTAATGCCGGTCAGGCGAACTATGTGACTTCCAAATCCGGTGCCATCGGTTTTACAAAAACTCTGGCCAGAGAATTCGGAAGCCGGGGCGTCAGAGCCAATGCTATTGCCCCGGGATTCATCGTGACTCCCATGACAGACAAACTCAATGATAAGCAGAAAGAGGCTATCGTCGCTCAGATCCCCATGCAGGAACTCGGCCAGCCCGAAGATATTGCCAATATGGCGCTTTTCCTCGGTTCCGATCTTTCCCGTTACGTTACCGGTCAGGTTATGAGCGTCGACGGCGGAATGGCAATGTAGGAGTTTTGTGAAATGAGTGCTAGAAGAAGAGTTGTGATAACCGGGATGGGGACTGTAAACCCCATAGCCCATAATGTAAATGATACCTGGAAAGGTCTGATGGAGGGTAAATCGGGAATCGGAGAGCTGACCCGTTTCCCCGCTGAAGAGTACGGCGCGCGCATCGTAGGCGAAGTTAAGGATTTCAATGCTTCCGATTATATCGATAGCAAAAGCGCCAGGAAGATGGCTCTTTTTACACAGTTCGCAGTCGTCTCTGCTGATCAGGCCATGAAACAGGCCGGGCTTCTGAAGGAAGGGGCTTTCGATCCCTGGAGAGCCGGCGTCATACTGGGGAACGGTATCGGTGGTTTTGAAGTTGTGGAAGAACAGCTTGAAAACATTATTGAAAGAGGACCTTCCAAGGTCGCTCCCATGACCGTTCCCAAAATGATAACCAATGAGGGAGCGGGGAACATCGCCATCGAGTATGGTCTGAAGGGACCCTGTTACGTTCTGGCAACTGCCTGTGCTTCGGGAACCGATGCTATCGGTGCATCCCTCAACGCCATCAGAAACAATCAGGCCGATGTTATCGTGACCGGAGGGACAGAGGCAGCCATTACCAAGCTGGCCGCAGCGGGATTCCACAAAATCCATGCTCTCAGCACGAGAAATGATGAACCTCTCAAAGCCTGCCGTCCTTTTGATAAGGACAGAGACGGTTTTATTCTCGGCGAAGGAGCCGGTGTTCTGATTCTTGAAGAGCTGGAGCACGCCAGAAAAAGAGGGGCCAATATTCTGGCGGAAGTGACCGGTTACGGTGTAACCTGTGATGCCGGACATATTACAGCTCCCGACCCGGACGGCGCGGGAATGATCCGCTGTATGCAGATGGCTCTGGAAGATGCGGGAATCAAGCCGGAAGAGGTTGATTATATCAACGCTCACGGTACTTCCACCCCCACGAACGACCCCATTGAAACCAAAGCGATCAAAGGGGCTTTCGGAGACCACGCCTACAAATTGAAAGTGTCATCCACCAAATCGCTGACATCGCACCTGGTCGGTGCGGCTGGCGGACTGGAAGCCATTATTTCCGTATTGGCTATTCAAAATAACATATTCCCGGCTACGTATAATCTGGACAACCCCGATCCGGAATGCGATCTCGATTACGTGCCCAATAAACCTGTAGAAGGGAAGATCGATACGGTCCTCTCCGATTCCCTGGGATTCGGCGGACATAACGGCGCCCTGATAATACAGAGATACAAGGATTAAGAATTATGAGTGAAATGGAAAAACTTCTTCCCCATAGAGACCCTTTTCTCTATGTGGACAGACTGGAAACAGTTACCGAAGAAAATATCGTCGGATACAGGCTTTACACCGATAAAGAGTATTTCTTTAAGGGTCACTTCCCCGAATACCCCGTGGTGCCCGGTGTGCTTCTCGTTGAAGCCATGGCCCAGTGCGGCGGCGCCGGAGTAAACCAGGCCGGTGTTCTGCCCGAAGGATCCCTTTTCTTTCTCGCGACAATAGAGAAGGCGAAATTCAGAAAACAGGTCCGTCCCGGCGACGAAGTGAGATTTGAAATTAAAAACGACCGCATCTCCGGAAGAATGATAAAGCAGAGCGGAAAAGCCTATGTCGGCGACGATGTGGCAGCCGAAGCATCATGGATGTGCGTAGTCGGCTCCAAAGAGGAGATGTAATGGCTTCAGTTCATGTAAAACCGATGATTATCAACAATGTCTGTCTGACCACTCATCCCGATGGTTGCGCAGCTATGGTGAAAGAGCAGATAGAGTGGACAAAAAACCGGAAAAAAGTGGAAGGTCCGAAAAACGCTCTTGTTATCGGTTGTTCCACGGGATACGGTCTGTCCTCGAGAATCGCGGCTTCCTTTTCTTCAGGAGCCGGGACGATCGGAATCTCTTTCGAGAAAGAACCGACAGCTAAAAAACCAGGATCACCCGGTTACTATAACAATGCCGAATTCGACCGTCAGGCAAAAGCGGCCGGCATTTTTTCTCACACGATAAATGGCGATGCTTATTCCAACGAGATCAGGGAAGAAGTGATCGGATTGATAAAAGAGAATTTCGGAAAAGTCGATCTCATTATATACAGTCTGGCTTCCCCCGTACGGACTGATCCCGCAACAGGGATACTTCACAAATCCGCTCTTAAGCCTCTGGGTGAATCCTTTACGGCCAAGAGTGTTGACTTCATGAAGGAAACGGTCCGGGATCTGACGATCGAGCCGGCCCAGGAAGGCGATGTGGAAAACACCGTAAAAGTCATGGGCGGCGAGGACTGGGAAATCTGGATTAATACGCTTGGCGAAGCAGGTGTTCTGGCCGACGATGTAAAGACAGTGGCTTATTCCTACATCGGTCCTGAAGTTACCGCTTCCATATACAGAAACGGAACGATCGGTAAGGCGAAAGAGCACCTGGAAGCGACGGCTCTCAAACTCGATGAGAAACTGAAAGCCAAAGGCGGCCGGGCATTTGTTTCGGTCAATAAAGCCCTCGTGACCAGAGCCAGTGCCTATATCCCTGTTGTCTCCCTTTATATCTCCATCCTCTTTAAAGTGATGAAGGCGAAGGGTATACATGAGGGCTGTATGGAGCAGATCTACCGTCTCTTTGATGAGAGACTCTATGTAGAGGGGGAAACCCCTGTCGATTCGGAAGGTAGAATCAGGATCGACGACCTCGAAATGAGGGATGATGTTCAGGCCGAAGTATCTGAGCTTTGGGACAAGGTTTCCACGGAAACCCTGGCTGAAGTAACAGATATTATTGGATATAGGAAGGATTTCCTTCAGCTTCATGGATTTGATGTTGAAGGGATCGACTATGGCAAAGATGTGGTTTTAGAAGACTAAAAATTGTAATTTTTTACCTCGCAATTCAGCGCAAGTATATCGAACCGGCGTTGCCGGAAAGCTGAAAACAAAATTATATTTTTATCCCTCTGAAAAAACCGCATGGGGGGCTTCATTTTTGTGAAGCCTCCTTTCTCTTTTAAAAAATTGGCGCAGGAGACCGGAGAAGAATGCCGAAGATAATCAATCACGAAACCAGGAAGCGACAGATTCTGGAACAGTCCCTTCTCATATTCGCGAAAAAAGGTTTTCAGAATACCAATCTCTCTTATATTGCCGATGTCTGTAAAATATCACGGCCCACTCTGTACCAGTACTTCAAAGATAAGGAACAGATCTTTCAGTTCGCCATCAAGCATGTGACGGGCGATCTCTTCAAAGAATACAAGAAGATTTCACGCGACGAATCGCTCAATTATGAAGGGAAACTGAAAGCTATCTGCCGCGATGTCATTAATAAAAGCTATACCAACAAGCCTTTCATTGTATCTCTTGTCGATTTTCTCTTTCAAATGAAACGGAAAGGCAACGATTACTCGGAAGAAATCAAGAGGCGGACTGTCCGTCTGCATTACCTCTTTTCCGTTCTGATCAATCAGGGAAAAAGGCAGGGGGAATTTAAAGATATTCCCGTAGCCGAAACGGTCGATCAGATCTTCGCCATGATTGAGTCGTTCGCTTTTCAGATGGTTCTGCTCGACAGCTTTGTGCCGGAGAACTCGGCAAAGCTTCTCGAATTGTTTGTGGATAGCTTTACTGTGGAAAAGAGCTGAACTTTTTTTTCTCTTATACTTCTTCTTTCAGGCATGATTCGATTTATTCGAGCTGCCGAAGTACGTTGAATTAACTTCGGCAGATTGTATTATTAGCGTGAACCGCGGATATAGGGCTCTCCGAGAGTGGCCGGGGCACTCATTTTACGTTTGCCGCTCTTGCTCATTCCGTAGAACAGAAGCACGCCGAGGGTTGTCACATAGGGGAGCATGGCCAGAAGGTTGGGCGAAATCCCCAGAGGTTGAAGCACATACTGGATAACGAATATCCCGCCGAAGACATAGGCCCCGACAAAGGCCCTGGCAGGCTCCCAGAGTGCAAAAATCGTCAAAGCGATGACAATCCATCCCCTTCCGGAAGTCATTCCTTCAATCCATGATTTGCTGTAAGCTGTAGAAAGGTGTGCACCGGCCATGCCGGCAAAAGCTCCTCCCGCCATAACGCAGAGGTATTTGACTCTTGCTACATTGATTCCAAGAGTTTCCGCTGCTTTGGGGTTTTCTCCGACAGACCGGACTGTAATCCCCACTTTTGTGTGTTTCATCAGAAACCAGACAAGAATTCCCAATGCGACCGACAGGTAGAAATAGGGATCCTGATAGAAAAGCACTTTCCCTATTACGGGAATATCGGAAAGCACGGGGATTTTGATGGCGTGCATTTTTGTTGTGAGAGGACGTCCTATATAAGGTTTTCCCCAAAGTCCGCTCAAACCGAGCCCCAGCATGGTAAGAGCCAGTCCGGAAACAACCTGGTTCGCTCTGAGTGAAACAGTTACGAAAGCGTGTATTACGGAAATAAGAGCTCCCGCAATAGTAGCTGCCATGAGTCCGAGCCAGGGGTTTCCGGTAGTAAAGGTTACGATAAAGCCAGTCGCCGCACCGAGTGACATCATTCCCTCGACTCCGAGATTGAGAATTCCCGCCCTTTCGGAAATAACCTCGCCCATGGTTCCCAGCAGGAGGGGTGTTCCGGCTACAACGGTTCTGACCAGTATGGATGTTATTATTTCGAGCATTAGAGGACTCTCCTTTGAAATCTGACTTTGTGGTTCAGGAGAAAATCTCCCGCGATAAGAAAAATAAGTATTAAGCCGTTAAACACATTAACTGTTGTGGCGGGAAGCCCCATGGACATCTGTATAGCATCTCCTCCGACGATGATTCCGGCAAAAAAGAGTCCCGACAGAATGGAGAATCCCGGATTCAGCCGTCCCAGCCAGGCGACGATAATGGCCGTAAAACCGTATCCCGCGCTTATCGTATCCGGATAGCTGAGGTGATGGTGTATTGAGCTCAATTCTCCCACACCTGCCAGACCTGCCACGCCGCCGGAAATAAACATCATAATCAGCGACGTACGGAAAAAATTGATACCCGCATAGCGACCCGCCTCGGGATTTTCTCCGATAACCCGGATCTCATAACCGAATCGGGTCCGGTACACAAGAAATGCCAGAATCAGGGCCGCACTGACAGCTATGATCAGCATAAGCACCGATATTCTCGTCGAACCTAAATGCTGTAGAATCGCCTGGTCCGGCAGATCGTCCGTATAGGGGTAGCCGTATTTTGTTTCCCCTTTCCAGGGGCCGACTACGAGATACTTGACGAACTCCGCGGCGATGTAGTTCAGCATCAGCGTAGAAATGACTTCATTGATTCCGAACCGGACCTTGAAGATTGCCGGGATCAGCCCCCATAATCCTCCGCCGATAAAACCGGCCAGGAACATAAGCGGCAGAATAGCCCATGCCGGAAGACCCGGGCCTAGCTTGAGTCCCACCCAGGTGGCAAAAACAGCACCCAGAAGAAGCTGGCTTTCCGCCCCGATGTTCCAGAACTTCGCTCTGTAGGCCAGGGCGAGACCGGCGCCTATGAGAATGAGTGGAATGGCTTTTGTCAGCGTTTCCTGGAAGCCGAAGGCGCTTCCGAAAGAAGCTATGAATATTTCTCCGATAGCGAAGAATGGATTGATTCCCTTCAGGAGAAAGACGATTCCCACAGCGACGAGGCCCGCTAATAGGGATCCCAGGAGGGTTAGAACATTAAAGAGAGCTGATGTTTTCTCTCTGGGCAGTATGGTTACAGTCATCAGTTTGTCTCTCCTTTTCCTTCGAAGGAAGTTCCGGCCATCATCAGTCCGATTTCATCGATATCGCAGTTGGATGGATCGACAATGCCCATGATTTTTCCTTCGAACATAACAGCTATGCGGTCGCAGACCTGGAATAGCTCTTCAAGGTCCTCAGATACGAGAAGGACGGCGCCGCCCCGGTCCCGGGCGCTGATCAGCTCTTTCCGTATGTATTCCGCCGCGCCGACATCGAGTCCGTAGGTGGGATGGGCTGCAATGAGAAGGCTCGGTTCCGAAGCGATTTCCCGCCCAAGAATGAGTTTCTGAATGTTGCCTCCCGAAAGGTTTTTTACGGGAACGTTTATGGATGCCGCGTCGACATGGAATTTCTCGATTATCGAGTCGGTATGATTTTTAATAAGGGGATAATTCATCAGCATGTTTTTGCTGAAAGGCTTTTCGTGATGTTTTTTCAGAACCGAGTTTTCAAAGAGCTGAAGATTGGCGACAGTCCCGAACTTTATGCGCTCTTCGGGAACGTGATTGATTCCCAGATTGTGTATTGTCCTGGCCGATTTGTTCGTCACTTCCCGTCCCTGGAGGGAGACTGTTCCCTCTTCGGATCGGCGCAAGCCCGTTACGGCTTCGACCAATTCTCTCTGGCCGTTGCCCGATACGCCGGCGATACCCAGTATTTCGTTGCGGGAGACTGTCATAGTGATATTTTTCACTATGGGCAGGCCCTGATCACTGTTCACCGAAAGCGATGATATTTCCAGAACCGGTTCCCCGGGCCTGATATCGGCTTTCTCATAGGAAGCGCTGATCTCGCGGCCGATCATCATTCTGGCCAGATCCACTTTTGTTACATCTTTTATTTCCGCGGCTCCTGTCACTTCGCCCTTTCGCATAACCATGACGCGGTTGCATATGCTGATAATCTCTTCCAGCTTATGACTGATAAGAATGACCGAATGGCCTTCCTTGATCATCTTTCTCAAAATCTCGAAGAGCTCATCGGCTTCAAGGGGTGTCAGAACAGATGTGGGTTCATCCATAATTAGCAGATCGGCGTTGCGGAGCAGTGCTTTGAGGATCTCCACTCTCTGCTGTTCTCCTGCAGAGAGTTCCCAGATCTTTTTATCGGGATCAACTTCCAGACCGAACTTGCGGGAATATTCTTCAATCCTCTTTCTCATGTACTTCTGAGGGAAGAAGAAAGGGGCATCGGCATAGCCGAGAGCTATATTTTCCAGAACAGTGTGCTTCTGAATAAGCATGAAATGCTGGTGAATCATACCGATTCCCGCCTTCATGCTGTCTTTGGGGCTCTTGAGATGAAGAGGTTGGCCATTGACATGTACCTGTCCCTCATCGGGCATATACAGGCCGTAGAGGATATTCATCAAAGTTGTTTTCCCAGCTCCGTTTTCACCGAGAAGACCGAGAATATCCCCTTTTTCAATGGTCAGATCGACATTCCTGTTGGCTCTGACGCCGACAAAGGATTTGCAGATCCCCTTCATTTCCAGTTTTTCTATGCGTTTCAATTCCATACTCCCTGATGCCTGTTTACGGAAAAAGGGGGACGCCAGGGTCCCCCTTTATAGTTTTGCTCTTTGTGCTCTATCAGTTCTGGGGCAGAGGCGTGGCGAAGTTATCTACCTGATACATCATTTCTGCAAACAAATGGCCGATGGATGCTATTTCCCCATCGGCAACTGTCATATTCCCGTCCTGGTCGTAGATAGGTCCAGTAAAGGGATCGAATACCTCTCTTCCCTGTTTCATCTGGTCATATCTTTTCATAACAAGGTCGTAAACTGAGATATTTCCGAACTCGGCGTGGTCGATCATTTTGTTTTTAAGATCATCGACATATTTCGGGTTTATCTTCTCATCCCAAGAAGCACCGAGTTCCACGGCATTCTCTTTCATTAGCCATAAGAGATCGTAGTTTGTCAGATCGGCGGTTTTTCCGGCTTTGTAATCATTCATGACCTGCTCGTATATTACTCCCCAGTCTGTCAGCTGGCCGGTAATCGTCGCATCTTCGCCGTAGGCTTCCATGGGGCTGTAGTGACTGAGTGCGAAAACCCGATCGCCTTTTTCCATATGTTCCTGAGCCACTTCGATAACTGTTGGCGTATCTTCTGTGAATCCGAGTACGTCGCACTGTTCAGAAACGAGAGCTTCGGCGGCTTCTCTGGCTTTATCCGGCCCGTACCAGGCGTAAGTCCATTTAACATTGACTGTCGCGGCGGGATTGACTTCCTTGATTCCCAGTCCGAAAGCATTCATATGACGGAACAGCTCGGGGATCGGGAAGGCAGCGACATAACCGATTTTATCGGTTTCCGTCATGGCACCGGATATAAGGCCGTTCAGGTAGTAGATCTGGTACATATCTCCCATGTAAGTTCCCAGGTTAGGGGCTCTTTTAAATCCCGAGCAGTGAAAAAAGGTCGTGTCAGGATATTTTTCAGCGGCCTGAACCGTATCGTCCATATAACCGAAACTGGTTGTGAAAATGACATCGCATTTCTGCTGCTGAACCATTCTGTCTATAAATCTTACGGCATCACCTTCGGGAACGCTTTCCACAGTTACGGTTTCAACCCAGGGAAGCTGCTGTTCCAGATAGAGACGTCCCTGCTCGTGAGCATAGGTCCATCCAAAGTCTCCCGCCGGGCCGATGTAAACGAATCCCACTTTGACTTTTTCTTCTCCTCCCTGATCATCGGCAGCTGCTCCCTCCTGGCCGCCCGATGCGAAAAGAGTTCCTGTCGCCAGCAAAAGAGCCAGCATTAATGCATAAATCTTTTTCATAATATCCTTACTCCTTGATTTGATTCATTGTTCAGCACAATTGTCCCGTTTAGGAATGAGCTTGTCAATAAATCCCGGAGAATAAAAAACAGCGATTATGCATCGTCAATGAATATTTTCTACATTTATGTAAAAGCTTTATATGTGTAAAATCAGACAATATGACAGTCAGAATATAGTGTTATAGCTTCAGGCTAGCTTTTGAATAGATAAAAAAATCCGCCCCGGTGGAGGCGGATGTATAAATATTCAATCCGGTCGGTTTAGCCGATGATGATTTTCAACAGGAAGATCGCAGCGACGATATAAGTCATAATGCTTACATCTTTAGCTTTTCCTGTCGCTACTTTCAGCAGTACATAGCTGAGAATACCGAAAGATATACCTTCGGAAATACTGTAGGTGAGAGGCATCATGATGATAGTCAGGAAGGCCGGAAGCGCTTCGGTAACTTCGTTCAGCTCGATTTCCTTGATCGGCGACATCATGAACAGACCGACCATTAAAAGGGCGGGAGCTGTTGCTGCGCCGGGGATAACCAGGAAGATGGGAGAGAGGAAAACAGCCAGAAGGAAAAGAATCGCTGTTGTCAGAGCTGTAAGTCCGGTTCTTCCGCCTTCTTCAACACCTGCCGCACTTTCAACATAAGTTGTAACAGTACTGGTTCCCAGACAGGCACCAACGGTTGTTCCGATTGCATCTGCCAGAAGAGCCTGTTTCGCTCTGGGGACTTTTCCGTCTTCTGAAAGCATTCCCGCTTTTGTGGATACGCCGACCAGAGTCCCGACTGTATCGAACATATCGACCATGAGGAAAGTAAAGAGAACGGCGAACATATCAAATGAAAGAATGCTGTTCCATTCGAACTTGAATAAGATCGGGGAAAGAGATGCTGGAGCGCTGAATAATTTGAAACCTTCCAGATTGGTTACCCCAAGTGGGATCCCGACGATTGTGGCAGCTATGATACCAATTAGCAAAGATCCTTTTACTTTAAAAGCATGAAGTACGGCGATAATGGCAAGACCGATCAGGGCAACAAGAACAGGACCGCTGGAGAAGCTGCCAAGTTTCAGAAGAACGGCAGGGTCATCGACTATGATGCCTGCGTTCTGTAGACCGATAAATGCTATGAACAGACCGATACCGACGGAGATAGCTCTTTTCAGGTTCAGCGGAATGCTGTTGATAATAGCTTCACGAACATTGAAGAGTGTCAGCAGGATGAAAATGATTCCTTCAAGGAAAACAGCTGTCAGAGCGAACTGCCAGGATTTTCCCATTCCCAGAACAACAGTAAAAGCGAAAAAGGCATTGAGACCCATACCGGGAGCCAGAGCGAAAGGCAGATTGGCAACGAGAGCCATTACCAGAGTCGCAATAAAAGATGAAAGAGCTGTCGCAGTAAATACCGCGCCGGCGTCCATACCTGTAGCACTGAGTATTCCCGGGTTAACGGCCAGAATGTAGGCCATTGTCAGGAAAGTGGTGATACCGGCAAGGATTTCAGTTTTTACATTGGTACCTTTTTCGGTCAGTTTAAAAAACTTGTCCATTAATTATTTCCTCCGATTCAAATTGTATTACTTTCATACATTCTCTCTTGAGATTGGCTATTGAACAAGTGATTTTTTACAAAAAGTTACTTTGTGTAGAAATAGCTTTACAAATGCAATGTCTGATAATATGATTATCTGTTAAGGTGCTTTGTTTGATTCTTCAGCCGCCTGTTATTAGACTATGATATAGGAGATGGATATGAAAAGCGGAGATATGAAAAAGTTGATAAAAACAGCTTCGGGTGAAATTCCTGCCGATCTGGTTCTGAAAAACGGTTCTATAGTCAATGTCTTTTCAGGCGAAATCCTGAAAGGGGATATAGCGGTCTGCGACGGAAAGGTCGCGGCCGTATCTTATGCCGGAGAGAGCGATATCACATATGAAGGGCTTGAAGTTATCGATCTGCAGGGGAAAACGATTGTTCCCGGACTGATTGATGCCCATGTCCATATTGAAAGCTCAATGGGAACGCCGGAGAATTTTGCTTCCATTGTCATACCTCACGGAACCACGACGGTTATCGCGGACTGCCACGAAATCGCCAATGTCTGCGGGAACGACGGAATCCGTTATATGATGAACGCATCGGATAACACACCTCTCGATGTTTTTTTTATGATACCTTCCTGTGTTCCCGCCACTCCTTTCGAAGATGCCGGAGCGAAAATCCGCATCGAGGATATGAAACATTTCATTGATGACAAGCGGGTCAAGGGGCTGGGGGAAATGATGGATTACCCCGGTGTCCTGCAAGGACGAAGCGATATTATGGATAAGCTGACTCTTGCGGTCAATCACGGGAAATTTGTCGACGGACACGGACCGACCCTGACGGGAAAAGCTCTCAGCGCCTATGCTGTCGCGGGAATAAAAACAGACCATGAGTGCAGCAGTCTGGAGGAAATGCGCGACCGGCTCCGTGCGGGAATGTATGTGCTGATCCGGGAGGGTTCGGCGGCCTCGGATCTGAAAGAGCTTATCAAAGGTGTTAACGAAAGCAATTCGCGGCGCTGCTGCTTCTGCACAGATGACAGACAGGCGGAGGATATTATCCATATCGGCCATATCGATAATAATGTCCGACTGGCTCTGAAAGCGGGAGTGGATCCTGTGTCGGTCATCCGCATCGCCACAATCAATTCCGCCGAGTGTTACGGGCTGAAAGGCAAAGGGGCCATTGCTCCCGGGTATGATGCCGATTTTCTCATAACGGATAATCTGAAGGATTTTAATGTTGAATCGGTCTATATCAATGGAATTCTCTCCGCGGAAAAGGGCGAATATAAGTTTTCGATCGATTCGCTGGAAGACAGGCATGTCCTTTATACTGTGCATCTTCAGTCTATCGATAAAGAAGTGTTCAAACTGAAAATGTCATCGGATTCGGCCAATGTTATTTCCATGAAACCCGGCAGTCTCATAACGGAAAAAGTCGTCCGCAAAGTGAAACGGGACAAAGAGGGCTATTTTTCCGAAGGGGATGGATGTGATCTGATCAAAGTCGCCGTTATCGAAAGGCACAAAGGCCCGGGCTATATCGGTCTGGGACTTCTGGAAAACTACGGTCTGAAAGGGGGAGCAGTCGCCTCATCCATCGCTCATGACTCCCATAATATCGTCGTGGCCGGAGATAATGATGAGGATATGATCCGGGCCGTCCGGGAATTGAAGGAATGCGGAGGCGGAATCACCGTCGTATCCGGCGGGAAAGTTCTCGATACGCTTGAACTTCCCATTGCCGGGCTGATGACTTCCATGGACAGCGGCAAACTGGCGGAAAAGCTCAACAGCATGATCGAACTGGCCAGGAAAGAGCTTTGCATCAACCCCGCGATGGATCCCTTTATGACTCTCGCCTTCCTGGCTCTGCCGGTTATTCCCGATATCAAGCTGACGGATCGCGGACTGTTCGATGTGAAGACGTTTTCCTTTATAGATGTCAGTGTGTGATCACCGTTTCGACACTTCAACCGTCTCCAGAAGCCGGTTTCTCTCATCGGTTATTTTAATGGTGTATTCATTGGCTCCGGTATATTCGTATTGAGCTGTCGCGTGAATATTGCCATTGTCATCGATTGCGAAAGCTGTTTCGATTGAACCGTCGGCACCGTCAATATACTCGAAAGTGCAGTGGGTCCTTTCGAAAAACTGTCCGGGACCGCTCTTTTCATAGAGATAATCAGTGACCCGGTCTCCATCATAGGTAAAGGAATAGAGTGTCTTGATCTTCGATTCTCCCCGGCCTTCCGATGTTTCTTTCCGGTAGCGAATAAGCTGCATCTCCTCATTGTAGTCGAGTCGGCTGGCAAACCCGTCATCTCCCGTACCAATGGATTCGACTGCGGTCAATCTCCCGTCACTGAAGAAATATCGTGTTCCGTTTTCATCATTCAGGGTTATAGTCCTTATGTTTCCCGAATCATCCTTCTCCAGGTCGAAATTGAGCTCGTCTCCGCCTTTTCTAACTGCAACGAAATAGGGTGTGGGAAAGTAGATCTCTTTGTCGTTGAATCTGACGGAACCCAGTTCCCGGTTTTTAAATTCATAAATGTATTTATCATTATTTTCCTGAAAGGAAATGAGACGCCCTTCACTGTCGTATCCGTATTTATATTCGGTTTCCACATTATTAAAGGCCGGTGTCAGCTTTACGTTAATTTCGCGGTAGGAGCTTTCCATCGTGTTCAGGCTGAAAAGTCCGCAGCTGTATGCTGAATTGATATGATTGACGGCGCCCGGATAAATATTGCCTTTGTAGACTTCATAGGACCATAAGGTTCCCGCGGTTAGTATGGCAAAGAGGAGAAAGGCTGATTTTTTCATGGCATGCCTCCTTTAATGAATATCGGAAGGTTGGCCCATAAAAGGAAATTCTATTCGTTTTACAAGCCTCCGAGGTTTATCTTCCCTTTACCTTCAGGTATTTCCGTTTGCCCGCTTTAATAATTATAAAAGTGTCAATTACAGGTCTCAATATGAAATCCGGATCTCTGACCGGGTCGCCATCAATTTTCAATCCCCCCTGGATAATCAGCCTTCTCGCTTCGCTTATGGAAGGAAGGAGTCCTGATTCTTTTAAAATACCGGTGATCTTCATCCCCTTAGGATCTATGAAAAATAGGGGAATCTCTTCCGGGAGCTCGCGGCGGCTGAATTGACTGATAAAACCAAGACGGCACCTTTCCGCTTTTTCAGTTCCGTGATAGAGACTGACGATTTCAGAAGCGAGTTCCATTTTTACATCTCTCGGATTTTCCTTCTCCAACCTCACTTTCAGAAGGCTCAGCTCTTGGCTGCTTCGCTGTGCCGCCAGGGAAAACCAGGGAAGGATAAGATCATCTTTAATTGACATGACTTTTCCGAACATATCCTGCGGATCGGCATCGACCGGAATGTGATTGCCGAAACTCTTGGACATTTTCCTCCCGTCTGTTCCCTCCAGCAGAGGCATAAAGAGAGCGGCCTGAGGAGTCATCCCTCTGTTTTTCTGCAGATCCCTGCCGCAGAGAATGTTGAATTTCTGATCCATCCCGCCAAGTTCTACATCGGATTTTATCAGCAGGGAATCCCATGCCTGAAGGACGGGATAAAATAATTCATGGAGAGAGAGTCTGTCTCCTTTCTCCAGTCGTTTCCTGAATGTTTCATGGGTCAACATATGGGCTGTCGAAAAAGCTGATGCCGTGTTCAGAATGTCCTGAAGAGTCAGCGAGTCAAAACCCTCGCTCTGGAAATGGACTTCCGTTTTCGATTCATCGACGATTTTGAAAATCTGATCTCTGTAGGTTCGGCTGTTCCTGAGTACATCTTCTTCAGACAAGGGCGCCCTTTCCCTATTGCGGCCCGTGGGGTCTCCGATCCTCGCTGTGTAATCTCCGATTACAAGGACGGCTTTATGACCCAGATCCTGAAACTGCCTGAGTTTTCCGTATATCACCATATGGCCGATGTGCACATGAGGAGATGTCGGATCGATGCCAACCTTCACTCTGAGAGGCTCTCCTTTCAGCAGAGAGTGGCTAATTTTCTCCCTCAACTCGTTCTCCGGAATGATTTCAACTGTGCCCGAAGATAATATCTTCATCTGCCTTTCCACTTCTGTCTTCAGATTCATGTTATGCCTCCCTGGAATATCGAAAAAAAAAGACCCGCAGGCCGAAACCTGCGGGTCTGAAATTGCTCACAAAATGAAATTACAATTTCTGCAGTATTGGCCAATACAGGTCTTGATAGAGGTAATAATAGCTGTTTGCGAATATCACAGAAATTTTCATAGGAACAGATTAATGCAGGGAACAGCCTTAATCAAGGTATTTATTTCAGTTTTTCCTTTTTCTATTCGATTTATCCTTTTCAACCTTTTAGAATAAAAGTATGCAATTTCCCGATATTAAAACCCTGGGTCTCGTGGCCATGATTATTTCTTTTCTTATCTCGGGCGGTTTGTTCCGGTTCGCTTTCGGCAATCGCCGGTTTATAAGTATCCGCTTATTCGCTTACGGAGACCTCCTGCTGCTGGCCGGGCTTCTTCTCTCTTCTTTCAAACCGGTCATTCCCGACGTCATTTCTCTGGCGGGAAGCAACGGATTGATACTTCTCGCTTTTGTATTCTTCATTTCAGGAACGACTTCATTTCTGCGGATTCTTTTTCCCCTTCAATGGCTGCACTGGTTTCTGCTCGCATTGATTGCGGGCGCCCTGGTTTATATAACAATGTTTGACATGCCGGCGCTCCCGGCTATCATTCTTATAAATTCTTTTATCCTGGGAGAATCGGTCTACGGTGCCCTCCTCTTCATCCGCGACGGCCGAAAAGGGCTTTCAAGCCAGAAAAACAGTATGGCCTCAGGCTTTACTGTCATAGCCCTGTATGCCCTGCTAAGAATTGTAATGGCTATTCTGGAACAGAAGACGGGAAGACTCATTGATCCCGATCTTCTTTTCGCCGTCTATTTTATTGTTCTCATTTTCTTCCTCATCAATTCGGGTTTTTCTCTCATATGGATCGCCGGTGCTGTTCTGGAAGAGGATCTGGACAGACGGGCGCGCCTCGATCCGCTCACCGGAGCTTTAAACCGCAGAGCCTTTCTCGATGAATTGAATCGCGAGATCGCCCGCTCCAAGCGGCAGAGTCTTACCTTTTCTCTGATAATGGGAGATATCGATCACTTTAAGGAGATCAATGATCGGAACGGTCATCTGGCCGGTGATTCGGTGCTTATGGCTTTCAAGGCACTTGTTGAGCAGAATCTGAGAATCAATGATGTTCTTTCGCGGTACGGAGAGGAGGAGTTCATGATCCTGCTTCCCGACACGGAGAAAAAGAACGCCGTTGAAACAGCCGAACGGATCAGAAAAATAGTCGAAATAAACAATCATCCCTTCAATGGTCAGGATATACGGTTTACAGTCAGTTTCGGGGTGACGTCTTTCGATATGGATGCTCAGAACAAAGATGAATTACTGGAAAACACCGATATCGCTCTCTATGAAGCCAAAGCGAAAGGACGCAACAGGGTAGAATTCAAATAATGTTGACAGATAATATAAATCTTTCTAATATTAATGCCACTGTTTCTCCTGAGAGAAAAGCATTTTCCCTTCATTTAAAAAAGTGCCGTTAAATTTATTTACGGAGTTTCATTATGAGATTGAGTCTTGGTTTAAAAATCGGCTCCTCACTGATTCTCATCCTTCTCGTTTTTATCATTTCATCCTTTCTGATTATGAAAGGTGTGATAGGTTTGCGGGACGGAATGGATGAGAGCCTCAACAAGAGCGAACAGATGAATATGCTTTATCGCTATAATAATATGACGACCAGAGTTCTGCTCTCGGCCCGGAATCTGATTATTGCTCCCGAATCTGTTAAAACAGATCAATTCCGAAGTCAGTTCGATTCTTTGAAAAGCGAGATCCACACCCTCATGTCGGAATTTCTTGATTTGCAGGAATCGGCAGATGACCGGAACAGCGCTATCAGAATTTTCGGAGGATCGTCGGATCTGATCGAGCTTATAGAGAATTCTCTCGTCACTCCTTTGCAGAATGGGGAAACAGTCAATTTCGGTCTCGTTTCCGACGCGCTTGATCAGAGGGCCGCCGTTCTGACCGATATCGATAAGCAGATAGAAAAACTGGAACAGGAACGAATAGCCATAGCCGACAGGACCCGATTGCTCGCTGGCCGGGAAGTGCGCAATGCCCTCATATCCATTTCCGCTGCGGTTCTTCTCGTTTTCAGTTTATCGCTCATTCTTATCCGGATCATCGTCACTCCCGTGAAGAGGACGGCCCGCCGTCTCAGGAAGATTGCCGAGGGGGAAGGGGATCTTACCAGTCTCCTCACCGTAACCTCCCGGGATGAACTGGGGGATCTGGCCGGGCATTTCAACAGTTTCCTGGAAAGGCTTAAGGGAATCGTTCTCAATATTAAAGACGGTGCGGAAGTCAATCTCGAACTGGAAAAGCAGCTTGTCTCTTCGGGAGACAGAACTGTGGAATCCATAAACCATATCAGAGAAAGCCTGGACAGCATCACCGGTCAGATCGATCAGTTCAGCAGAACCATTGACGGTTCCATAACGGTTGTCCGGCAGATCAGCGCCAATATTACCTCTCTCAACACTCAGGCTGCCGAACAGTCCGCCATGGCTGAGGAATCTTCAGCCGCGGTAACACAAATGATCGCTTCAATGGAAAATGTGGCCCTTATTACGGAAAAGAAAAAAGATGCGGCGGCGTATCTGACAGACAACGCCTTAAAAGGGCGGGAAATGCTCGATGAAACCGTGGGAGCCGTAGAGGAAATCTACAGCAATATCGATGATATTTCCGCTATGACCGATATTATTTCCGGGATAGCTTCCCAGACGAATCTGCTGTCAATGAATGCCGCCATAGAAGCGGCACATGCAGGAGATGCCGGCAAGGGATTCGCCGTCGTAGCTGATGAAATACGGAAACTGGCGGAAACAACCGGGGAGAACTCAACGGAAATCGCCAAAGTTCTTCAGAAAGTCATAGAGAAAATAAAATCAGCTGTGGATATGAGCGGAAAAACCCAGTCCGCCTTTGAAACCATAGAACGGGAAATCAGCGATGTTATCTCCGCACTCGATGAAATCAGCACAAGTACCCATGAATTGAAAAGCGGCGGAGGACAGATTCTTGAAGCTATGACCGTTCTGCGTGATTCATCGGTATCTGTGAAAAATTCTGTTGATGATATCGATAAGGGGTCCGATGAGATGGAGGAATCCATGGGATCGGTTCGCCACCTTTCAGACCTTGTCATTCAGGAGATAGAAGGGATTGGAACCGGAATGGAAAGCATTAAGGCCGCTGCTGATGAAGTGAGAACCATCTCGTCGAAAATGAGTGAGTCCGTATCGGTTATGGCTGAAGAAGTCAACAAATTCAAAACCTGAGATCGAGGTACATTTCTTCCTGACGGATCGGCTCCCGGCGGAAACCGTTATTCTCATAGAATCCTTCAAGGCCGGGGTTGTCGGGGAAGCTGACAGTCAGTTTTTCTTTTCCCTGAGCGAAGGAAGCGATAAGCGATAAGGCATAGCCCCTCCGCCTGTAGGGCTCTGCCACGTAGAGAAATTGTATTCTCCTGTCTTTATGGGCGATTCCCGCTACGGGGAATCCGTTTTCCCGTATACCGGAGAACTCGGCGCCTTCCTTTTCCAGGTATTCCATTTCATTCTGCCAGTTCCAGTGAACCCCGGATTCCGACCTCAGGGATCTTATCTCTTCAGGTGTCAGAGTTTCTATAGGGGATGATATGGATGGGGAGCTTATCTCTCCGGGATTCTCACAGAGGAAATAGTGAAGATGGTGCCTGGTCTCATAACCCGCCTTGCGGTAGAATGCCAGAGCCCGGTCATTACCTTCGATGCACTCCAGAAAGAGCTGGTCGCAACCTGATTCAAGAGCCGTTTGCCTGTGCTGCTCCAGAAGCCCGGCAGCCACTTTTTTTCTACGGTATTCCGGAACGACGCACATGGTTCCGCAGCGCATGGTTTTCAGACCGTCAAAACTGCGGATTCCTCCCAGGACGAGACCTGCCGGCTTCCCATCTTCGAGCGCCAGCCATGAGAGTTCCCGCCTGTTGCCTTCGGCACCGAAAAAGTGATCGAAGAAAAAATCCTCCGACATGTCAAACTTGATAATGTAATCAGAGAATCCCCTGCTGAAAGCTTCAAATATCTGA
This sequence comes from Spirochaeta isovalerica, assembly GCF_014207565.1. Lineage (NCBI taxonomy): Bacteria > Pseudomonadati > Spirochaetota > Spirochaetia > Spirochaetales > Spirochaetaceae > Spirochaeta > Spirochaeta isovalerica. The sequence goes on from NZ_JACHGJ010000002.1 coordinate 250,602, forward strand.
TGATCCGCTGCTTGGCTGCATTTGACAAAGTCCATTGATAAAACCCCTATCTTTTTGAAAAACTTATCTCTTCGGTTTTCATTATCAGCAGATTCTCATATTTTGCCAACTGATTATTCAGATCATCGGCTTTACCCCGAATCTGATCGGCATGAGCGTCAGAGGCAACTATGGTTTGATAGCCGAGACGGTAGGCTTCTCTCACCGTAGCGCCGTAACAGCCCGAGGAGGCCAGTCCCGCAAGAACCAAGCGGTCGATTTTTTTTCCGTCGAGAATTTCTTTCAGCTCTGTGCCGGAAATAATACGATAGAAAACAGTAATATGAGAATTCTATTCATTGGGGAAAATCTCCTCCTTCAGAATGGCAAGAGGCATGGGGCCGTTGTTTATAATCCGGTCATGATGGGATTTATAGTCGAAACGATCTCCCCGGCGGCTTTTCTCCTCATCGAGTATATTGCGCAACTCAAGAAATCCGCTGTAATAGGATGCCGCCTGTCCGGGCCATACCAGATACCGGTATACCTGATTTGTAGAAAAACCTTTGTCGAACCCTGTATTTTCCATAAAGAATTCTGTTGCTTTTCCCATATCCCAACCATATAAGTGAAGGCCTGTGTCGACGACAAGGCGCGCGGCCCGGAATGCCTGCGCCTGCAGATATCCTAGACGTGCCGGAATATCATCACCGTAATAGCCTGTTTCATCCATCAGGTACTCGGAATAAAGGGCCCATCCTTCCAGATAACCTGTAAAAAAAGCCTGTCTCCGGAACAGGGGCAGATCCATCGATCCCGCAAGGGATATCTGGTAGTGGTGCCCCGGGTAAGTTTCATGAAAGGTCAGAGTCGGCAGTGTGAAAGAACCGACAGTCCCTGTTGAGGCATAAAAAACACCGGGACGGGAATTGTCATAAGACGGAGGAATATAAAAACCGCCGAAGCTGTCCGCTTTTACTTCGATTCCCGATGGAGGGAACTGTGAGAAATAGCCTTTCATCCAGTCCATGGCTTCGCTGATTAGTCTGCGGTGTTCTTCCACAACCTCATTCCCCGACAGTTTTTGGTTATTTCTTTCCAGATTTCTATATAATTCGCTGACGGTGAAGCTCTTATCATAACCCAGCCGGCCGAATAGATCTTTCATCTCCTCATGGATGTTTCTGAGCTCCTCCAGGCCTGTTTCATGTATTTCCCGGGGGCTCATAGTGCTGCTGCTGTGGTGCTTTAAGGCATATTCGTAAAAAGCTTTGCCGTCGGGAAGATGAACCACTCCCGTTTCACCCGGAGCTGAAGTCTGCTGACTGATGAGCTTGTTTTCCAGAAGTTTGTATCCGGGAATAACAGACTCCCGGCAGGCTTCTTCCGCTTCGGTCAGTAAAGCCCTTTTCCGGGCTTCATCTATTCCGGCTTGTGTCAGTTTTTTTTCAAATGCAGTGTAAAAGGTGCAGTTCGAAGGTTTCTGGCGGCTGACCGATCTAAGACTGTTCAGAGCCGCTCCGGATAGAGAAAGCGGCAGAATAATCCCTTTTTCCTCCTGAATTTCCAGTTGCCTCTCAATTTGTTTCATTTTGGGCAAGACGGCTTTCAGTCTGCTGATATATTTTTCCGCATCGACGGGAGAATTGACGGGAATAATCTCTGTAAAGAACTGTTCCGTCGAAACATTGATTCCCGTAAGCATATAATGGACCAGGTAATTGTGATGCCTGAATTTCTGCCCCTCCACAAGATCTTCGATGTAATAGCGATAAATGTGGTAGGATATTTCATCCTCTTCGGTCAATTTTCCGGGGTCATAACCGTCCAGCCCGGAGAGAATTTCCCTTTCCAGCTTTTCCCGTTGTTTAAGAAAGTCCTCATCCCAGTTGTCCAGTTCCCTTCCGTCCAGACCTAACTCTCTATCCAGTCCCAGTTCGGTTACCATTTCGGGATAGGTCTTTAATAACGCGCTGTATGTCCGGTCAAGATACTCACTGAATGTCAAACCGCTGAAGTCATATGATTTTTCAAAATGGCTTTCGCAGGACAATAAAACGACAATAATCGCCACAAGGCTAATACTTCTGATTTTCATTATTTCCTCCATTTCCAGAGTAGGTCCAAAATGAAAATCCGTCCTTTGAACTTTGGTTCCGATGGCTTAAAATGCCTTTATGGTTCATTTTATTTTTCTGGTACAGGTATTAACTCTGATTCTGGCCTTTGCCGTACTAGCCATTCTCATTCAGAACTATCTGATGCACAGAAACAGGACTATTATTTTTTTTCTCATTGCTGTCACGCTTATTATGGCCAGAACCGTTATTTTCGCTTTGGCGCGTTATGGGGATCTCAGCCGTTTCTATATCTTTTCCGTGCGGTTTTCCTCACATCCCCGCGGGGGACTGGTTTACTGTTCACTCGTTTACCTGTCCCACTTATTTTTACTGATGGGAATGGGCCGTTTATCAGGGAAAAAAGTGCCATTCCCCTTTTATCTGGGAATCGCCTTTTTTGCCATCTTTTCCATACTGGCCTATATTCAGTTATTGAGCGGGAACCCGCTCTTTTTCATTCCCTATTCTCTGAGAAATGTCACGGGGGTTTCTGTCATCCCCATTCTGTCCGTAAAGGGAATCATATTGTTATGCTGTCTGCTGAGAGTTTTCCGGGGAGAAAAGGATCTCCTGCTTAATGCTTTTCTCCTCCTTCAGTCTTTCGGTCAGGCTGCCGACGGCCTTTTTTATGCTTTTGAATTGTTGAGACCGGTCACTCTCGTCCTTTCTCTGGTTTTGCCCTATACGGCATATTTGTTCCTGCTTCCATCGCTTCTCCGCAGGAAATGGAATAATCCTGAAGAGGGACGAGTCTCATTGTTTCCCGGTGAATTTGCTGATTTGTATCATCTGACAGATGAGGAAAAGGAGATCGCAATCGCCATCGGTGAGGGGAAAAGCAATAAAGAAATAGCCTTTGAGAGAAACACAACGCTGAGTATCATTAAGCACAGGATATATCAGCTCTATAAAAAATGCGGTATAAACAGCCGGTGGGAGCTTCTGAAATTATTAAAAGGATGATTCTTTTTTTACAAAAAGATTCAAAAATGTATTAATAAAAAATTATCTTGCATCGGGGAAAAAACGGGTGGATAATAATTCAATAAAGATTTATTCATTATTCTTTGCGGAGGATCTATTATGCCTGACAAGAATGAAACCAATCAGGGAACCAATTCTGTAACTATCTGCCCGGTTTGCAAAAAACCTTTGACTTACGCACCGGAGAATCTTGTGGACAGACGTTCCTATTACTATTGTGATGAATGCGGCTGGTATCGCGAAGAAGCCGGACACGAGTAAGAATCACAATAAATTATTTATCTCATTTGTTTTTGTCTTCAATTTCGGTGATTTTATCTGGACAATAAGCGCTGTAGAATTATACTGAGCTTATGTCTTCCCGAAATACTGATCTCAAAGCATTGCTGACAATAGCTCTTCCCATGATTATTTCCCAGGCGTCGGAAACTGTAATGATGTTCGCTGACCGCCTGTTTCTATCCTGGCTTGGTAAAGCCTATATCTCAGCCGCCATGAGCGGCGGCCTGTCTTCTTTTGTTTTTATGAGTCTCTTTACAGGAACTGTCGGTTATGTCAACGCTCTTTCCGCGCAGTATTACGGTGCCGGAGAAGAGGGCCATTGTGTCCGTACGGTGACACAGGGGGTCAGGCTTTCTCTGTTGTTCTATCCTCTGGGGCTTCTTTTTATTCCTCTGGTTGGCCGGTTCTTCCAGGTGTCAGGGCATTCTCCGGAGCAGATCGTCCTGGAAACTGTCTATTTCCGGATTCTGATGCTGGGCGGGATATTTGCCTTGATAAGGACGGTTTTCGCCGGTTTCTTTCTCGGCATCGGGAAAACCAGAACTGTCATGTTTGCCAATCTGGCGGGTATGCTTATCAATATCCCAGTGAACTATGTTCTCATTTTCGGAAAACTCGGATTTCCCGAAATGGGAATAAGCGGGGCAGCCATAGGCACTCTGGCGGGCAGCTTTCTCATCAGTCTGATTCTTCTTATCGCTTTTCTGAAACATAAAATCTACAGGGAGCATCACAGTCCTCAATTGTGGAAATTCAATAAGCTCATTATGGGAAAACTGCTCCGTTACGGCATGCCTGCGGGAATTGAGTTATTTCTCAATGTCTTTGCTTTCAATCTGTTTGTTCAGATGATGCATTCCTATTCGGCCGATGTGGCGGCGGCGGTGACGATCACCTTCAATTACGATATGGTCGTCTTCATCCCCATGCTGGGATTAGGTTTCGCCATCACGTCCCTGGTGGGGCAGCAGATGGGTGCCGATAATCCCGAAGGGGCCCTGAAGGTTTCCCGTCTGGCTATGAAAGTGGGAGCCCTGTACGGTTTTTCAATGGTTCTTCTCTTTCTTTTTATGGCCGGACCTCTCGTTTCGGTTTTCACCGGCGGACTGTCCGAGTCGGACGGAGCCGTCGTGGCCCTTTCGAAATCCATGCTGCGCCTGGCCTCGATTTATATCATTGCCGATGTTGTCCAGCTGGTTTTTTCCGGAACTCTCCGCGGCGCCGGCGATACGAAATGGGTAATGTATATTTCTGTAGTCATGCACTGGATTCTCGCTTTTATGGCATGGCTTATGATTAAGGTTCTGGTACTCCATCCCCTGGTCGTTTGGCTGGGATTTATCAGTTTTATAGTTCTTCTGGGGTTGTCCATGTTTTTGCGCTACAAATTCGGACCCTGGAAGGAAATGAGGATTATTCAATGATTTGGGACAAAATTTCCAAAGAGAACCTTCTTTTCATTCTCGTTGATTATCAGGAGAAATTCTTTCCGCTGATCAAGGATAAATACCGGGAGACTGCCCAGAAGAATATCATGCTTCTGGTCCGGATGTTCGGACATCTGGGCATCCCCATGATAGGAACGGATCATTACCGGAAAGGGCTGGGGCTGACCGAACAGGAAGTCCTTGACCACTGGTCGGGATACTCCTTTAAAGATAAAATTACATTCAGCGCTTTCGGCAGTGAGGAATTCCGGAAGGATTTTGCCGAAAATGAACGGGATATTGCCGTTGTCTGCGGTCTGGAAACCCATATCTGCGTTCTGCAGACTGTTCTGGATTTGCGGCGGAAGGGGAAGGAGGTTCTCCTCATCAGCGACGGATGTCTTTCTTCCACGACATTGCGGTGGCATAACGGGCTCGACCTGGCCAAGGAAGCCGGCGCTCATATCATGAATGCGGAAACACTGATTTTTTATCTCCTGGAGAGAGCCGGCACACCGGATTTTAAATTCCTGGTCAAACTCCTCAAGGACTCATCGGAAGCGGAGAGCCAATAAGTCCGGTCTTTTTTCAATTGCTTTTTATGAGCAGGATCGATGCCAGAGTCAGTCCGATGCTCACAAGACGAATCCAGGTGAGCTTTTCTCTGTAAATAATCGATGAAAGGGTTATGGGGATGAGAATCGAAAGAGCCAGAACGGGCTGGACGAGGGACATGTTTCCCGCTGCGAATGCCGACAGCACGAGTCTGTAACCGAAGTAATTGAGAAGACCTATGGCTCCGCCTGTCAGATACACCCCGGCTCCTTTAAAAGCCCTTTTTTTCTCATTCTCACTGGTTCGCTTCATAAAAGTGATCAAAGAGACGATGACCACAATGGAATAGGACAGCATGATATACGATGTGCGGTCCACTCTGGTCGAAGCCATTTTGCCCGCGGTCATGGAAAAAGAAGTGCAGAGCGCGGCCAGCAGAGCAAATCCTATCCCCTTCAGAACAGGATTTTCCGACATTTTAAACTGCTCCGAAGAAATGAGTGCCAGAACGGCAACAGAGAATCCAATGCCCAGCCATTGGTAGGGTGAAGGCGACTCTCCGAAAAAGAGAAGCCCAATGAGTATGACAAAAAGGATATTCGATTTGTTTACGGGAAAGACTATGGAAGCCGGAGCCAGTTTAAGAGCTTTGAATTTGGATAGGGCTCCGAAAGCGAAGAGCGTGCCGTTCGCCAGCGCATAGGGCAGAGCCGGGGCCATTCTGCCGAAACCGGTTCCGCTCAATAAAAGAGTTGCCGCCGCTGATGCAACCACGGTTACGGCTGCGGCCAGGACAACGGCCGGATTGACGTATTGACGCTCCGCGGCAATTTTATAGAGGAAATTCATGATTCCGTAAAACAACGTGGCCGTGAGGCTGTAGATTAACCAGTCGGGCATGGGTTCATGTTATCACATAAAGGCAAATGTGTGGAAAGGGGCCGGAGGTTGTGCTAGTATGAAATCATGCCGAATATACGGGAAGTAGCCAGTAGAGCCGGGGTTTCTGTCGCCACAGTGTCGCGCGTTCTGAACCATCCGGAAAGAGTTTCCCCCAAGACGAAAGAGCATATTGAAGCGATCATGAAGGAGCTGGATTTCTCTCCCAATGTCTTCGCTCGGAGTCTCAACCTCAAAAGATCCAATACGGTGGCTCTGGTCATTCCCGACATCGTCAATCCCCAGTATATGGAAATAGCCCGGGGGGTGGAGCAGGTCGCCCATGAGAAAGGATATAATCTGCTACTCTGCAATACGGAGAAGAACAGAGTCAAAGAACAGGATTATATCCGCATGCTAATTGACAAGAAAATCGATGGCATCATTCTGGCTTTCACTCTCCTGCAGGAACAGGATTTTGATGAGATAAGGCGGAAAAATATTCCCCTGGTTCTTTTCGGGCAGAATATTCTCAATGAAAATATCAACAGCGTCTATTCCGATTTCCGGGAAGGGGCTTTTCTGGCTGTCAGCCATCTTATTAATCTCGGTTTCCGGAAAATAGCCTATATCGGCGGAGACAGTGATCACCTGGAGAACAGGGATAAAACTCTGGGCTATACAGAGGCTCTCCTGAGCGGAGGCCTGACGGTCTCGAAAGAATTGATGATAGAGGGGGCCGATGATGTGGACAGCGGCTATCTGGCTGCTTTGAAACTCCTGAAGCTGACGCCTCCGCCCGATGCCGTTTTCGCCGCCAACGATTTAATGGCTATGGGAGCGGTCGATGCCTTGAAAACGGAAGGACTTCGCATTCCGGAGGATATTTCTGTTATCGGCTACGATAACATCCGCATGGCATCATTGCTCGAACCGAAACTGACCACTGTCTCCTGGCCGGTCTATAAAATGGGGCTCATATCCGCCCGGATTCTCATAGATGAAGTGGAATCGGAAGAGGATAATCCCCAGGCACAGAATATCTATCTCCGGCCGAGATTGAAAATCAGAAAATCCTGCGGACATGAAACGAGGGTCAGCGAAATATTCGATCAGCCTACATAAGGGGGAATTATGGACTTATCCTGCGATCTGATGGGAATCAAACTGAAAAATCCTCTCATACTTTCTTCCGGGCCCATGTCCAGAAGCGGCGAGATGATGATTAAAGCGCTCGAAGCGGGTGCCGGTGCTGTCGTGACCGAGACCATTCTCAACGAGATAAGGCCCAATGTCCGTCCCCGTCTGACAGGGCATGACGGCGCCCTTCAGAATATCCGCCTTTATAGCGAATATTCGCTTGAGGAGTGGAAGCGGCAGATCGGCATGGTGAAAGAGCACGGCGGAATTGTCATTGCCAATATTCTGGCGCACAGTCCCTCGGAAATGGCTTTTCTCGGACGAACCGTGGAGCGATACGGAGCCGATGCACTGGAACTGGGTGTCTCCTCTCCCCATGGAGAGGGGCTTTCCGTTCTGGGCTGCGATCCTCCCAATCTCTACCAGACAGTTAAAAAGGTCGTGGAGTCTGTAAAAATACCTGTCATGGTTAAGTTATCTCCCAATGTGAATAATCTCGCATCCCTGGCTAAAGCCGCGGAAGATGCGGGAGCCCGCGGCATCAGCGCCATTAATACGATCCGTTCAATCCTGGGTGTCGATATCGAATCCATGAGTCCTTATCTTCCCACATACGGCGGATACTCCGGCGATCCGATCCGGCCTATCGGCCTGGGCGCTGTTGCTACTATCTGCCAGACCGTCGAATTGAGCGTTTCCGGTATAGGGGGGATCAGTCAGTTCAATCATCTTCTTGAATACATCATGCTGGGAGCCCGGACCTGCCAGCTTCAGTCGGCTCTTATATTCAAAGGGCTCGGCGTTATCGGAGAAATTCTCGATGGTCTGAGCGCATGGATGGAGAGCAGGGGGTATAACTCTCTCGATGAGTTTAGAGGCAAAGCCCTTAACCGCCTGAAATCCTTTGATGAGATTATTCTGGAACCGAAAGTGGCTATGGTGGCGAGAGAGTGCCCCCGGCCTGACTGTTCTCTCTGTGAGACGGCCTGTGTATACTCAGCCGTTGCCAAGGACCGGCGGGGAAAGATTCAGGTGGATACGGATAGATGTACGGGATGCGGGCTCTGTCTCAGTGTATGTCCCGAATCCTGTTTCACTCTGGAGTGGAAGCGCTGAGTAATTCGTACCAGTAAAAACCGGCCAGGCAATCTCTGCCCGATGTTGATCCGTGTTTCGCTGCGGCCCGGGCGGAAGTTACAATCTCCCCGTCTGATCGGGCTTTATCAATCTGTTCCAGATAACTTAGAATGAAAGCGGGAAAACTCCCCCGCAAAGCCGCGAATAGCATTGTCCGTCCGGGGGCTGTGGTTTTCTCCAGCCGGGCTTCTATTTTCTTAGTATCAATCCGAAGAGGGCGCTGGAGGCTCTGTTCTGCAAGCAGGACTCCTGTTATAAAATCATCACCAGCCGGAGTCAGTCCCTGTCCGAGTCCGATCATCTCTTCCAGCCCTTGAATGACATGATTTCCGTCCGGGCTTATCATCTCTGTTATTTCCCGGGCTTTCCTCTGGAAAATTGTGCGGTCCTTTTTTTTCAGTATGGAGAGAAAACTGTCACCTTCTTCGATCTTTGTTGTCATAATGGCCAGTTCTCTCTTTCTTTTCTCCCTGTCTTGCCGGAGAACGGGAGGGGAGCCTGTCCATAAGGGGGCCCGGCCATAGGAGATACTTGTCCCGTCCAGCATCAGAGAATTCAACTCTGCGGTTTTGAGGGGGGAGAAAGATCTGAGCGGATCACAGGCCGAGAAGAATCCTGGTGCGAGCAGGCTGAAACCTGTCATATTCTTCCGGTCTGAAATGATCGACCAGACCATTCCGCTCTCTTTATGCAGGATATTGATTATGCCTTCATGGCGGGAAAGCTCTGAAAAGGAAAAGAGGCCGCTTTGAATAAAACGGCCTCTCGATTGAGCTTCGATAAGATCAGGCGGCTTCCGCTTTGACATCGGGGATGATCACGTTGAGGATGATTCCCACAACAGCGGCCAGACCGAGTCCGGCGAGGTTGAAGTTGCCCCAGGAGAACTGAGCTCCGCCCATTCCCAGAACGAGCATTGTCGATGAGATAATCAGAATCTTGGGATTGGACAGGTTTATCTGCGCTTCAACCATGTTTCTGACACCGATAGAGGCGATCATTCCGAAGAGAAGGATGGATATTCCTCCGATAACCGGACCGGGAATGGTGACGATGATCGAAGTGAATTTGGGAATGAAAGCCAGAATGATAGCGAATACGGCGGCGATTTCCATAACGACAGGATTGTAGATTCCCGTCAGGGCTACAGCACCTGTGTTTTCGCTGTAAGTCGTGTTAGCCGGGCCTCCCATAAGAGCGGAAACCGATGTGGCGATACCGTCTCCCAGAAGGGTTCTTGTTATACCGGGATCTTTAATGAAATCTTTGCCCACAACATTTCCGATAGCCAGGACGTCACCGAAGTGCTCTACCATGGCGACAATGGATATGGGCACCATGATCGAAATAGCCATTCCGGAGAATTTGGGAGCCATAAAACCGGGAAGACCGATCCAGCTGGCTTCTTTAATAACCGTGTAATCGACAATTCCGAGGATCATAGAGAAAACGTAACCTACCACAAGCGCGAAGAGTACCGGCAGGTTGGAGAGAAACTTCCATCCGAATTTCGGGAAAGCAATTTTTACGAAAACCCCTGAAGCGAAGGTTACCAGAGCGACAAGCCAGGAACCGTTTGTGCCGATTTTCTCAACGACACCGGGAGAGTTGACTCCGCTGGCGTTCTGGATGGCGACTGAGGACAGCATAAGACCGATGAGTATGATCATCGGTCCTGTTACGTGGGGCGGCAGGATTTTATGAAGTGTTTCATACTGTATGAATTTGAAAATGATGGCGACCACAACATAGAGCAGACCGGCGATAACAATTCCCCCTGTTGCATAGGCAAGTCCCTGTTCCGCAGAAACAGCGAAAATACCCGGGAGAAAGGCGAAAGAACTCCCGAGGAACACAGGTACTTTTGCCTTAGTCAGAATGTGAAAAATAATTGTGCCGATACCTGCTGCGAATAAGGTAACGCCAATGTCCAATCCCGTCAGCAGAGGAACTAAAACTGTGGCCCCGAACATGACGAACGTGTGCTGGATTCCCATGATGACGAGTTTCAAATCCAACTTCTTTTCCATAAAACCCTCCGTGAAAATAAATTATATAATTCTAGAGATATCTTACCAAAGTTAGCAAGCAAAAAGCGCAATCTTTTTCTTGTTAAATCTGAATTTCGCAATTATCATGAAAATGTAACTAGTTACATCATAAGGAATGTTATCACGGTTCCGGGTATATGCAAAGAAAAAACAGGAGAAGGTTATGTTGAATTTTGACTATCGGAGACCTGAATCTCTCGTTGAAGCCCTGTCTCTCAGAAAAGAATGGGGTGGAAAATCATCACTGCTGATGGGAGGGACCGATCTCTTCCTGGCCATTGAAGAAGAGGTTCGCCGTCCGGAGCTGCTGATCGATCTGAAGAAAATAGATGAGCTTTCCCGATTGGAAGAGAAGGACGGTTCCGTTCATATCGGAGCGGCTGTCACATACAGCGAACTGATCCGCTCCGATCTTATACACGATAAACTACCGGGTATCTGGGAGTCTTCGCGGCTTGTCGCTTCGGTGGGTATAAGGAATTCAGCCACTATGGTCGGAAACATATGCAATGCCGTGCCTTCGGCGGAAAGCGCCGCTCCTCTGATGGTGCGCGGTGCCATGATTCACATAGCTTCATCTTCCGGCAGCCGGACTGTCCCCGCTGTGGATTTTTTCACCGGACCACGGAGAACCGTGGTGAAAGATGATGAAATTGTAACATCCATCTCTGTTCCCCTCCTGAAAGGAAAATTCGGCGAGTCCTATGTGAAACTGGGCCGTTACCGGGGAGAGGATATCGCTCAGGTCGCCACGGCGGTTCTGGTCGATGAGAAATTGAATTTTGCGATTGCTTACGGGGCGGTCGGTCCTGTTCCCATGCGTATTCCCGGAGCGGAAGCTGTTCTGAAAGGAAAAAAACCGACAGCTGATCTTCTGGATAAAGCCAAAGCTGAAGTTCTCAGTACCGTCACTCCTATTGCGGATATTCGGGCCAGCAGGGAATACAGACTCCATATGTGCGCCGTTATGTTTGAGAAAGCGATTGCTGCTGCTGTTTCCCGCATGGAAACCGGAGCTCCCGCATACGGCGCGAGACTGATCTAGGGAGGTGAGAAAATGGTAAGGGAAATCGAGTTCACATTAAACGGATATCATCAGAAAATCACCGTGAAACCCAGCGAGAAGCTTCTAGATGTACTGCGGGACCGTCTGGGGATTACCAGTGCGAAATACGGTTGCGGGAAAGGGGAATGCGGGGCCTGCACGGTCAACCTCGATGGAAAGACAGTTCGCTCCTGTCTTATGTACGCTGTGGAAGCCGACGGTTCAGTTATTGAAACCCTCGAGGGATTCCAGAGGCTGGGGAAAAAGGAAATTCAGGAAATCTACCAGAAACACAATGCCTTTCAATGCGGTTTCTGCGCTCCCGGCTTCATTATGAGCACCGATGAACTGCTCTCTCAGAATCCTGATCCCGATGAAGAGGAGATAAAAGAAGCTCTGGCCGGTAATCTCTGCCGTTGCACGGGATACAAAAACATATTCTCCGCCGTAAAAGAGATGGTTGAAAAGAGAAAGGGGAGGGAGTCATGAGCAAAAACACGAAAGTCGTAGGGCACGATGCTGTCCGTATCGATATGGAAGAGAAGATAACAGGAGCCGCGCTCTATACGGACGATCTTCCCTTCGGTCCCAATTTGCTCCATATGAGTGTTCTGGCCAGCCCTCATGCCCATGCTGAAATCCTTAAGATTGATACTTCAGAAGCGGAAAAGCTTCCCGGGGTTATGGCCGTGGCCACGGGGAAGGACTATCCCCAGAAATACGGGCTCTATCTCCAGGATAAGTCGATCCTTCCTGTGGACCGGGTCCGCTATGTGGGCGAGCAGGTCGCCGTGGTTATTGCCCGGACCAAGGAGATCGCCGATGAGGGGTGCAAGCTGATCAAAGTGGATTACAAGGTTCTGGAACCGATTCTCGATGTCAGGGACGCCATGAAAGAGGACGCGGTTCTCATACACCCCGATCTGGGTGATTATCAGGTTATTCCCTGGATCAATCCTCAGCCGGGGACCAATATTTCCCATGTTCGGAAAATACGGAAAGGCGATGTGGAGAAAGGATTCGAGGAAGCGGATTTTATTCTGGAGGACGAATACCATGTGCCCCATGTTGTCCATGCCTGTATCGAGACCCATATTTCCGTAGCCCGGTACGATTATACCAAGCGGTTTACCATGTGGAACTCCACACAGTCCCCCCATACGCAGCGCCATATCATGGCCAACGCTCTGGGAATTCCCCATAAGGATATCCGGATCATCGCGCCCTATGTGGGCGGGGGATTCGGAGGGAAAGCGGGAATCAGCATGGAGGCTCTGACCGTCGCCTGTCAGAAGGTTCCGGGGTATCCGGTCAAACTGCGCTGGTCGAGAAAAGAGGAGTTCCTCAATTCCTCTCAGCGTCAGGAATTGAGAGCCACCGTGAAAATGGGCGTGAAAAAGAACGGAAAAATCACAGCTCTCCGCCATATCATGCATTGGGATGTGGGAGCGTCCGCCGAATACGGAAACAATGTGGTCAACGCTACGGGATTTTCCGCTACGGGTCCGTACTTTGTTCCCAATGTCAGTATTGATTCGGTAGGTGTTTATACGAATCATCCGCCCTGCGCCGCCTACCGCGGTTTCGGCTATTCGGAATTCCATTTCGGAATCGAAAGCCATATGGACCGCATTGCCAAGGCGATCGGTATCGATCCCGTTGAATTCCGCAGGATCAATGCCATCAAGACCGACGACGAAGTGGCCTACAAATGTCATATGAACCCCTCGGGCATGCTCGAGTGCATCGACAAAGTCGCAGAAGCGATCGAATGGGGCAAGGAAGAAGTTTCCGATGATCCCGATATCGTTATCGCCAAGGGTTTCGCCAGCGCCTGGAAAGCTCCGGCCATGCCTCCCAATGCCGGATCATCCGTCTTTATCAAGTTCAGCGAAGACGGCAGTATCAATGTGCTGGTCTCCGGCATGGAAATCGGCCAGGGGCTTCACACGGCCGTAGCGAAATTCGCTTCGGAAATCCTCACTGTTCCCCTTGATAAAATCCGGGTTGAATTGCCCGATACGGACAGGAACCCCTACGAATGGCAGACCGTGGCCAGTCATGAAACCTGGGAGCTGGGGAATGCCACCATCAGGGCGGCCCGCGATGCGAGAGATAAGATCTTCGATGTTGTCAGCCGGGCTTTCCATCTGGAAAAAGAGAGCCTCTATCTGGAAGACGGAAAGGTTAAGGATGATCTCGATCCCGATTTTTCACTTCCCTTCGAGGATTTCGTCATAACCGGTATTCAGACCGAGTTCAACACCTGGGTGGGCGGTCCCATAATGGGAATCGGTTCCTTTATCCCCGAGTTTACCAACGCCATGGTCGATCCCGATACGGGAATGGGCGGGCATCCCAATGTCCACTACACCGTGGGCGCCGGGGCGGTGAAGATTGAACTGAACAAAAAGACGGGAGTCGTCCGTGTCGTGAAAATGGCCGAAGGGTTCGACTGCGGAAAAGCCATCAATCCCGATCTGGTAAAGGATCAGATCGTGGGCGGCTTCATTCAGGGGCTGGGTACAGCTCTCTATGAAGTGTGCATCTTCGATGACAAGGGAAAAATGCTCAACACCAATTTCACTGATTATAAAATTCCGACCATTCTGGAAATGCCCGATGAAATGATCCCCGTAATCGTGGAAGTTCCCCAGCCCGACGGTCCTTTCGGTGCCAGAGGAATGTCGGAGCATACCATGATTCCCGTCATGCCCGCCGTGGCCAACGCCATCGCCAACGCCATCGGTCTGAGAATAAAGGACATACCATTGACTGCCGAGAAGGTGGCTCTTCGACCTCTGCAGAAAGATTTTGTGCCTGAAAAATGATGAGAGGAAAGTGATGATAAAAAGAATTGTAGAAAAAGACCAGTACTTCGATTCGGTCTTTCTCATGCTGATAAACAGCGAAATCAAGGAACTCGAAGGAGTGAATAACGCCGTCGTCTCCATGGGAACGGAAATGAATATTCAGCTTCTGAATGATATGAATTTCGCCGATGAATCAGTGCTGGCTGCTACGCCGAACGATCTGATTGTCGTAATCGAGTGCCGGGATGAAGAGACGGGTGAGAAAGCCGTTGCGGCTGTTTATTCCCTGCTTAATAAAAAGAAGGAGAAGAGTTCCGGACAGATCTACCGGCCCAAATCCCTTCAGTCGGCGGTCAGGGAGAATCCCGATGCCAATCTGGTTCTCATCTCCCTGCCCGGAGAATTCGCTGCCCGGGAAGCCCGGTCCGCTCTGGAAAAAGGGCTGAACGTCATGCTGTTCTCCGATAACGTTTCTGTAGAACAGGAAATCGCCCTGAAAGAACTGGCTTTGGAGAAAGGGCTTCTTATGATGGGTCCCGACTGCGGTACCGCCATTATCAACGGCCAGCCTCTCTGTTTCGCCAATGTGGTTTCCCCCGGCGATATCGGAATCGTCGGCGCTTCGGGCACGGGTATCCAGGAAGTGACCTGCTGCATCGATACATTCGGCGGCGGGATCACCCAGGCTATCGGCACGGGAGGGCGCGACCTGAAAGACGCCCGGATCGGCGGGAAAATGATGCTTCTGGGCATCGAAGCCCTGAGAAACGATCCGTCAACAAAGATTCTCGTGGTTATCTCCAAACCTCCCGCGGCCGATGTGGCGGAAAAAGTTCTGTCGGCACTGGAGGAAACGGGAAAACCGGCGGTTGTCCATTTTATAGGACAGGAACCGGAGAAGGGGAGAAAGGGACTCTATTTCGCGGTCAGTCTGGAGGAGACGGCGAGAATTGCTGTCGACCTTTCGAAGGGAGTGACTCCCTCTGCATCGACTTTTTCCATGCCGGAAGTTGAGATCCGTCAGATTGTCGAGCGGGAAAGCGCGAAACTGGCGTCGTCCCAGAAATATCTGAGGGGACTCTATACGGGAGGAACCGTAGCCGATGAGGCTTTGATTCTCTTTGAGCGGGAAGGCGTGACGGTCTATTCCAACAATCAGAAAAAAGAGGAGCTCCAGCTGCCTGATCCCTTCGTCTCGAAAGAGCACACCATCGTCGATCTGGGAGACGACATTTATACGGTGGGCCGGCCCCACCCCATGATCGATCCCTCTACCAGGGAGGAGAGAATCAACATCGAAGCTGATGATCCCTCCATGGCTGTCATGCTGCTCGATATCGTGCTGGGATACGGATCCCATCATGATCCGGCAGGCGCTATTATTAAAAGTCTGAAAGCCGCAAAGGACAAAGCGGCGGCGAGAGGGGGGTATCTCCCTATTGTCGCTTCCGTTGTGGGAACGGAACAGGATTTCCAGGGATACGCCGCGACAGTTTCCAAACTGGAATCGATCGGCTGTGTCGTTATGCCTTCCAATTTTCAGGCATCCATGATGGCTCTTGAAATCATGAAAAAGGCAGGTTCCCTATGAATGGGCAAAAGATAAACAAACTGTTCGAAAGTGAACTCGATGTACTGAATATGGGGCTGGAATCCTTCAGCGAAACCCTTTCCGAACGTGGCGTGAGAAGCACCCAGATCGACTGGACCCCGCCTGCCGGGGGAAAAGCGGATTTGATTGAAGCTCTCGATTTTCTGGAAACCAGGAAAGAGGATATTGATAAGGCCAACGCGAAAGCCCTTGAGATCATTCAGAAAGGCAAACCGGAAATCGTCGATATTCAGATTGCCGGAGAGGTTATTCCCGGGATGACGGCGAAGACCGTTCTTCACGCGGGACCTCCCGTTACCTGGGAAAAAATGTGCGGGCCTATGAAAGGTGCCGTTATCGGTGGACTCATCTTTGAAGGTTTAGCGGCAAACCGCGAAGAAGCGGAAACAATGGCAGCATCGGGAGAGATCCTCTTCGATCCCTGCCATCATCACAGCACTGTCGGACCAATGGCGGGAATCGTCACAGCCTCCATGCCTGTCTGGGTCCTGAAAAACAGCGTCTACGGCAACACCGCTTTTGCGACTCTCAACGAAGGGTTGGGAAAGGTTCTCCGCTATGGCGCTTTTTCCGATGAAGTCATCGATAAACTGCGGTGGATGCGCGATGAACTGGCTCCCATACTCAAAAAAGCCCTGGCCTTGCACGGACCGGTGGATATGAAGACCCTCATATCGCAGGTTCTGCAGATGGGCGATGAGGGACACAATAGAAACAGAGCCGGAACATCTCTCTTTATCCGGGAAATGGCCGCTCATCTGGTCATGCTCGATGAGGATAAGGAAAAGATTGCTAAAGTATTTAACTTCATGCATCAGAACGACCACTTTTTCCTGAATCTGACCATGCCGACCTGCAAATGCCTGATCGACGCGGCGCGGGATATCGAAAACAGTTCGCTGATCGTAACCCAGGCGCGGAATGGAACGGAGTTCGGGATTCAGGTCTCGGGTCTGGGATCGATGTGGTTTACCGGACCGGCCTCCAAAGTCGACGGGCTCTATCTGCCGGGATACACAGAAGAGGATGCTGGTCTCGACATCGGAGACTCGACTATAACCGAAACAGTGGGCATCGGAGGTTTCGCCATGGCGGCGGCTCCGGCCATCGTCAAATTCGTCGGCGGATCACCGGATGACGCCATGAAGTTCACTCAGGATATGTATGAAATAACCATGGGGGAAAACTCTGTCTTCCAGATCCCTGCGCTCGATTTCAGGGGGACGCCCACGGGCATCGACCTGATGAAGATCGCTGAAACGGGAATCTATCCGGTCATCAATACGGGAATCGCCCATAAGGATCCGGGTATCGGCATGGTTGGAGCCGGATTAGTCAAACCACCGGTAAACTGTTATGAGGATGCGCTTAAAGCTTTCAAGGAAGCATTAGATAAAAACTAATACGAGGAGAAAAGAATGAAGATTATTGATTTTACCATTCCATTGGGGATAGGAACACCGCCCTGGCCGACATACGAACCGCTTCAGGTCAAGTATTTCAAGAGACTGGCTCCCAACGGGGCTAACGGGCAGGTTGTGACCCATTCCAATCACATCGGTACTCATCTCGATGGAGAGATTCATTTCTATACTCCCGGTAAAGATATCGCCTCCCTCGATTTCGATTTTCTGGTACACGAAGGGGTAGTCGTCGACCTGTCGGATTGCGTGGAGGACTACAGCATCTACACATCCAAAATGGTTGAGGAAAGAGTTGAGGTAAAAGAGGGGGACATCCTCATTATCAATACGGGCTATCACAAATTCGGATGGGATCAGCCGACAGCCGATGAAATCCGCTACATGATCAAGCACCCCGGTCCCGACAGGGAATTCGCTGAATGGGCCAAAAAGAAAAAACTGAGGTGGATCGGTGTGGACTGCGGTAGCGCCGACCATCCCTTCAATACGAAAATTCGAGACTGGATGCCCAGGCAAGCCAAAGAGTGTGATGCCTATTTCAAGAAGACCTATGGAAAAGGGCTTGAGGAAATTTTTGAAGATGACAAGTATCAGCTGATGCATCTGGAGATGTTTAATCACCACATCCTCCACGCCGAATGTCTCGGTGGAGATATGGATCTGCTCAATAACCAGAGAGTGACAATAGGATGCTTCCCCTGGCGCTTTGTCGACGGAGAGTCCAGCATTTCCCGTATCGTCGCCATGGTCGACGATGACAAATACGACGAACTGATGAAAAAGAAAGCCAAATGCGGTCTTACCAAATTCGGCGATGTTACAGGCGGCGGGAACGAGTTCCTTCATTCATGATTTTATAATATAAAAGGAGAAAATTATGGCTATTGATAAAATGGAACAGTCTTTACGGCCCCCCCAGCTGGAGCTGAAACCTTTTCCTCCCAAAATGATCACTCTGGCCAATGGAGAGGAGATGATAGTTCGCGAAGTAAAACGCGAGGAAGTGGGAGTCCTTCTGGGAACGATCCAGCCTCTTATGGGCGTTCAGAAAGATTTTTATGACATAGTTGCGTCCCGCATGTATGCCGAGGTCCTGGGTTGGTTCGAATACCGGGTAGCCAACGAGTTCGTCCTTGTCGGCGCGATCAACGGGGAAATCGCCGGTATTGTCAACAGCCGGCTTATCGATGGAAAAGAGGGTATGAGTTTTCATACCATGACCATCAAAAGAGGGCTGAGAATCGGAGCGCAGCTCTTTGCGGCGAAAATGGAGCACCATATCGATATTCTCGGTAATGATGAAGTTCATATTGTGGCGGAAAGTCCTATCGGTTTCAAAAGGTGGATGATCGAGTACGCTCTGGAAGACCGCTCTTCCCGGTACCCGGCGCTTCGCCATGAGTTGGGAGGGGTTCCGACTTTCACCCTTACAAAAGAGCTCTGGGATAGAGTCAAAGCCGACAAGTGCACCGGTTCCCGTCCCGTTCCTCCGGAAAAACTGGCCACAGCCGATAAGCTGAGAATGCCTTCCGAGTATCCGCAGATCCCCGGATTCAAAAGGGGCTGATTATGAGAAAAGTGTCCATTGTCGGAATCGGACACACGGTTTTCGGCAATCTGAGTGATTTTGATCTTGTCGATGTCATGGCCTTCGCGTCGGGCAATGCTCTGGATGATGCGGGAATCCGCGATGACCGTAAAATCATCGAACAGGTTTTCGTAGCCAATATGGGCGGGGGAATTATCAATCACCAGACGGGGATAGCCTCTTCTCTGGTGAGCCGGATGGATATGGAACCGGCTATGGCCGAACTGGTGGAAAACGGTCCGGCCAGCGGGGCCAGCGCTGTCAAGCTCGGTTATATGGCCATTGCCAGCGGCCTTGTCGATGTGGTTATGGTAACCGGCGGGGAGTTAATGCGGTCCGTCACCGGCTGGGAGGGAACCGACTTTGTCGCTTCGCTTCTCCATCCCGAAGCGGAGTACAACTACGGGTTGACGCTGCCGGCCTACGGGGGAATGTTCACCCGCATGTATATGGAGCGCTACGGGCTCACCGAAAGGGACCTGGGGCTGATCGCTGTAAAGGATCATCAGAATGGTGAGAAAAATCCCTTCGCCCATGTCCGGGTTCCCTGTACAATCGAAGCGATCCACGACAGCGAGAACGCCCACGTTATCAATAACTATGTGGCGGAACCGCTGAGAATGTACGGCATGTGTCCCGTTTCAGACGGAGCTGCCTCGCTGATTCTCTGCGCCGAGGATTCGCCGAAAATGAAGTACTTCACCAAACAGACGCCCATTCGCATAACCGGGGTCGGTTCCGCGACAGACACTCACTGCGTCCACAACCGGAAGGATCCACTCGTCCTCGATGCGGTTCGGCTGGCCGCGGAAAGGGCTTATGCCATGGCGGGACTGAAAGCGGAGGATATCTCCTTTGCCGAACTTCACGATGCCTTCGTCATTCTGGAGCTGGCTATTTCCGAGGAAATCGGCTTTTTCGAAAGAGGCAAATCGGCTGAGGCTTTGCGCAAAGGGGTTACGGCCATCGACGGGGCTAAACCGATAAACACTTCGGGAGGGCTCAAATCGAAAGGTCATCCGGTCGGCGCTACCGGTGTCTCCCAGGTCTTCGAGCTGGTTAAACAGCTCCGGGGACAGGCGGAAAAAGAAGGTCGCCAGGTTAAAAATGCGAAACACGGCATGGCCGTCAATTTCGGCGGGTTCGGCAATAATGTGGTAGCGGTTATCTGCTCGAGGAGGGACGCATGATTGATTTCAGTGCCTACGGAGTCAAAACTCCCGAAGTCTATGCAGTGAAATGTCCTTCCTGCGGAAAGCTTCACTATCCCGCTCCCATGATCTGCAATAAATGCGGCGAGAGGAGAGACCCTTCCGGCGTAATATTCAAGGACTGGGAAACCGTTTCCCTTTCCGGAGAATGCAAACTTCTCGCCTGGACCAGAGTTTATGCTCTGCCGGAAGGATTGGATATGCAGTATCTGCTTTTCGGAATTGTGGAATTTCCCAACGGCCTTCGCGCCAGCGGACGGCTGGAAGTCGATAAACCTGAGACGGGCATGAAATTAAATGCCCGGGTTGAAACGATGGATAACTCCAAAGGAAAGGAGTTTGACGGATTTATTTTTGAATCTTTTTAAAAACAGATTTGATCCAACTGCGGTTCAGGTGAAATCCGGACCGCAGTTACTTCTTTTTCCACTCTGCCACTTCATCACCGGATATATAAACGAAAAGATCAGGATAAGTCCAGATAAATCTGGTTACCGACTGGTCGAGCACTCTTTTCCGATCGGGTTCTCCGAATAGCTCAATCAGAATTTTACTGGGCATTCCCGGCCAGGGTTCACCTTTGGAAAGCGAGGCTTTCTGTTCACCGGTTAATTCGCTATGAGATTCTATATATCGCTGTCTCTGTTCGGCATAAAAAATCTTGAGCTTCATCTGCCTTCGGGAAAAGTAGAACCAGGCACCGACTAAAAAGAGTAGAAAGGGTAAGAGATACAATTTGTTCATACTACTGATTCTATAAGAAAAGAGGGTTCGGTGAAAGGAGGATTAACCGGAATCTGTTTTTAACGGTCCACACTCTTATCTATCAGGAAATCTTTATACTTCCTGTCTTCCTGGAGAATATGTCCGATCGTCCAGTCTTTCAGAAAGAGGATGATTTCATCGGTCAGTTCACTGAAACCCTGTCCGTATTCAGAAGCGAAGTGCCGAATCTTATCGATAAAACCTTTATGAAGTGTCATATGCGCTTTCAGTTCGGGATATCCGTTCTTTGCCATGTGTTCTTCTTCATAAGAGAAGTGGAACTGACTGTAATAGAATAGCTTTTTGATAATGACCGGAATGTATAGGGTCTTGCGGCTGCTGCTCGTATGCTGCAGATCATTGGTCTGCTGGAGGATATAGATCAGCTCCTTGTGCTGGTCGTCGATGCCTTTTATTTCCAGCTCCAGTTGCTGGTTTTCCCATTGGTCGAGCACATTGCTTCTTTTTTCCGCGGAGATGGAAAAATTGGTTTCCGGGAATATACCCCTCCCCTTGAAATAATCGGCGTATTTGACATCTTCGCCTTTAATATGCTTCAGAATCCACTCAACCAGAAAATCCTGAATAGGAGCCAGGGGATAATTGAGCTTATCCCGAACTCCCTCCAATTC
The DNA here is from genome assembly GCF_014207565.1 of Spirochaeta isovalerica. Taxonomy (NCBI): domain Bacteria; kingdom Pseudomonadati; phylum Spirochaetota; class Spirochaetia; order Spirochaetales; family Spirochaetaceae; genus Spirochaeta; species Spirochaeta isovalerica. The sequence goes on from NZ_JACHGJ010000002.1 coordinate 272,246, forward strand.
CTCTTTTATCTTTTCCTTGAAAGAACGGTGGGTGGCTATATGTCCGTTCAGGTCCGGATAACCATATTCTTTCTGGAGGGCTTCTTCGCTGGTAAAATGATAACTCGTATATGCATAGAGCTGCTTGAGAATCCTGATCGCTTCCTTCTGATGGTTTTCCCTGTCAACGATATTATGAAGCTGATTGGTAATCGTAATGAGCTCTCTGTGCTGAGTATCGATAGTGGAGATACCCAGGCCGAATTTTTCATCTTTCCACTCTATAAACATCTCATTCTCCCTGTTTACATTGTAGTACGGGGAGAATCAGATGTCACAAGGGATTTTCAGCCGACTGTAACGGTGTTTCCTTTTCCGGTCAGAATGGATGCGATTTCATACATATTGGAAACCTTTCCCACGGCAAGCTGTTCTTTCATGCCGTAAAAGTCCAGACAGGCTCCGCAGACATAAATGGTAATGCCCGATTCTTCCAGATCCTTCAGGTTTCCGATGCAGGGGCTTCCTTCCACAGCGACTTTGACGCCGCCGTTCATCATCAGGATGTTGTCGGGCCGTCTTTCGATTTCCGTCAGGGAGTAGATAAAAGCCTCCATCAGCTTGGATCCCAGTTTCGGGTCTCCCTGGCCGATAGTCTCCGCATTAATGAAAATATTGAGAGGCTCCTCTGCAGAGCCCTTCTGAATTTCCGCGAACTGAAAAGACGGTTCGGCTGGGGGAGCGTCTCCTTCTTTATAGCCCTCATTGTCGATGGTTATGGTGCGGATTTCCCCTTCCTGCGTAACCGATAGAATGGCATGGCCGCTGTTCTCACAGAAACGGGTGACGTTTTCCACGGCCGCCTGGTTGTCCACCTGAATTTCCAGAACGGAGAATCCGCCCTCGTCAAAAGCCTGTTTTACCCTAATGACCGGCTGGGGGCAGGCCAGTCCCGTTCCGTTTATAGATTTCTTCATATTTTCTGCTCCCTCCTGAGTTGTATTGGAGATAGATTCGCTCAATTGTATTGGGTCCGTTGGTCAGCTCCTCCGTTATAGCGGGATTTTCCGACTTAACGCGGATGGAAAAACCGCATTCCGAGGATATTTCCCGGGGAGTGGGGATCAATTTCATATTATACCCCCCTTCGTCCAGTCTTTCTTCCTCTTCCATGGCATCATGTGTGTTTTTAAATGTGAGGACAAAGCTATTCAATGATTTCAATTCCCGGTTTGTCCTGTGTATTCCCGATCTTTTGTGCCGGGACGCCTTTGGAAATCAGCTTGCCGAGCAATTCGTCTGCCTGGTCCTGTGCCACAGAGAAAAAGAGACCGCCCGAAGTCTGGGGATCGAAGATCAGGTCCAGCGTCAGCCTGGAAAGAGACTCGCTGTTGTTGATGAATTTGAGACGGAAGTCCCTGTTCCGGTAGGTTCCCGCGGGGATCAGACCCATGGAGGCATATTCCGCCACATCGGGAAGGAGTTTCAGCTTCTTCATGTCGATGGACAGTCCCACTTCGCTGTCGGCTATCATTTCGCAGGCGTGTCCCGCCAGTCCGAATCCCGTTACATCGGTACAGGACGAAACATTGTAGTCATAAATCACTTCCGCAGCTATCTTGTTGAGTGTTCTCATGGATTCGGTAAAGGCTTCTATAGCCCGCTCCGAAGCGATCCCTCCGCGGAGCGCCGTGTTGATCAGTCCCGTACCCAGAGGTTTGGTCAGAATCAGCGCTTCATTCTTCTTCGGCCTGTTGTTGTACAGCACCTTGTCGGGGTGGACGGTTCCCGTTACGGAAAAGCCGAATTTCAGTTCATCATCTTCGATGCTGTGACCGCCGAGAAGGGCCGTTTCCGCTTCAATCAATTTGCTTAGGCCCCCGTCCATCATGGCCCTGAGTGTTTCGATATCAGATTTGTCCTTGGGAAAGCAGACCAGAGAGAGGGCTGTAATAGGGCGCGCGCCCATGGCGTAGACATCGGACAGGGAATTGGCTGCCGCTATCTGACCGAATACATAGGGGTCGTCGACGATGGGAGGAAAAAAATCGACAGTCTGTATAAGCGCCGTCTCATCATTGATCCGGTAGACGCCCGCATCATCGGAAGTGCTGAAATCGGAAATCATGTTCTCGTATTTCGGCTGCTGCAGCCCGCAGAGTGCCTTGTCCAGAAGGGCCGGACCCAGTTTGGCTCCGCAGCCCGAGAATTTTGTGAATTGCGTCAGTTTGTTATCCATTTACTATTTCCCTTACCGCTTTCAGCGCTGAATCGATATCCTCTTCGCTGTTAAAATACCCGGGACTGAAACGTATGGTGCCACCCCGGTCATAAGTTCCCAGAGATTTGTGAGCCGACGGGGCGCAGTGCAGTCCCATCCTCTGGGCTATTTCGGCATCATCGAGCCCTTCGGCCAGCTCCGATAGATCCACTCTATCATGAAAAAAGGAGACGACGGAATTCCTTGAAGCAGGATTTTCCGGGCCGATGAGGGTAATTCCCTCAATCATTTTTAATCCTTCTATCAGCCTGAGGGCCAGATCCTTCTCTTTTTTTCCGATGACATCAACACCGGTTGTCAGAAGGAAATCTGTAGAAGCTCTCAAACCCGCCAGCCCCGGAATATTCCGGGTTCCGCTTTCGTACAGATCGGGGAGGAATCGGGGCTGAATCTCTTCTTCCGAGGCGCTGCCGGTTCCCCCTTCCAATAAGGAACTGATCTCTATTCCATCTTTTATGTAGAAACCGCCGGTTCCCGCCGGACCCAGAAGGCCTTTATGGCCGGCAAAACAGTAGAAATCAGCATTCAGTTTTATCAGATTGATAGTTTTATGACCCGCCGACTGGGCTCCGTCAAGACAGACCAGAGCCCCTGCCTCATGTGCGTCCCTGATCATCTCTTTTACGGGAAACAGGGCTCCGCTTACATTGGAACTGTGGCAGAGAATAACAAGATCCGGTCCGGATTTCAATTTGGATTTGTAATCATCCAGGTCCGCTGTTCCATCGTTGAGGCAATGAAATCTTTCAACGGTGACTCCCTTTTCCATCAAAGTGTTCAGCGGCCGCATCACAGAGTTGTGCTCTCCCATAGAGGTCAAAGCCTTCATTCCCGGCTTTAAAAAGCCTTTAATAATGGTGTTGAGCGATTCGGTGGCTCCGGAATTGAGAATGATCCGTGAGCTGTCGGGCAGCGAAAAGAGCTTTGCCAGGTTCCGCCGGCATTCGTAGAGAACCCGGCTTCCCTCAAGAGCTTCGTCATAGGAGGCGCGGCCGCTTGTTCCGCAGGATAGTAGATTGTCACGGACCGCATCGGCGACACCCGGGGCTTTTGGGTAGGAAGTGGCGCTGTTGTCGAGATAAATCAGGGACATATGCCTTCCCGCAGGAGAATTTCGAGAACCGAGCCGGCTATAGCGTAGGCTTTATCTGAGATATTTGTGTAATTGGCTCTCTCCCCGCGGGGATCCACATCTCCCATTTTCATTCCCTTCTTTACAACGGTTCCATCGAGAATCATACCGCGGATCATTCCTGTCAGAGTGGCAGGCAGTTCGACGCCGCCTACAATGGCAACAGTTTCACCTTTGGTTACGAGGGAGCTGATATCTTTCATGACTTTGACCTCTCCGTCAGCGGGAGCTCTGAGTATCCTCTCTTCCGTATAACCTTCAATGCTTCCGGGGATCTTCGTGTCGGGGCTCGCCGGCCCCTTGTCAATAATCTGACCCAGAGTGTGGCCTCTCATGGTTTCCACTACGTAATGGACATCATCTCCTGCGGAGAATCCCGGTCCGAGAGCTATGGTCACTTTCGCCATGGAGCGATTTGTTCCCAGATTTTTCTTTGCCAGAATGGCATCGATAACCGCAGCCGGACGCAGCTCCCCAATCAGTCTGCCTTCGGGGTCTGCCGCCACGGCGATATCCTCTTCGCCGAGGATCATCCGGACTTCATCGGCTGTGACCGCTCTCCGGGCTTTCAGTTCTTCAACAATCATTTCGCCATTGCGCACCGCATCGGCGAAAGCGACTGTCCTCCTGATAACTGTCGGCTGTTCCGTTTCCAGAGCCAGAACCTTATAGCCGGCTCTGTGAAGGCGGGCGATCGTTCCCGAAGCAATATCGCCGGCGCCGCGGACGACGATAATCTGCCGGGATTTTTTATAGAGGGACTTTCCCGTTGTTCCGCTTCTGGTCATCATCATCTGGCTGACCAGGCTGACGGCAATTTCATCGGGCGTTTCAGCGCCGATATCCAGTCCCGAAGGGGAGATCACTCTGTCCAGGTTTTCCCGGCTGAAACCCTCGAGAGCAAGATCTTTCTTCAGCGACGCCACTTTTCTCTTGCTGCCCAGCATTCCCAGATAGGGAACCTTATGTTTCAGAGAACAGCGGAGCGCTGTTTTATCTTCGCTTCCCGTGGCTACGAGAATGTAGGTGTTTTCATTGATAGATACTTTCCCGACAGCTTCTTCCAGAGTCTCGCCGTACACCAGCGTGCTGTTTGTCGGAAAAAGCTCTTCTTTCAGCAGGTTTTCCCTGTCGTCGGCTACGGTTATGGTAAAACCGGTTCTGGCCGCCAGACGGGCTACGGCCTGATTGACATGACCTGCTCCGATGAGCAGAAGGGCGGCGCCGGGTGTCTGCACGTCAATAAAGAACTGCAGGGCGCCTCCGCAGATCATCGACCCACCCAGATCTTCTCTCAAGCCGTAATGGCACGAACGGCTTGTCCCTTCCTGGATAGCCTCAAGAGACTGTTTTATGACAAAAAGCTCAGCGGCTCCTCCTCCGATGGTTCCGACAGTTGTCCCGTCATCCCTGACGAGCATCCTGGCTTTGGACCGGGGCGTCGATCCTTTCGATTCCGTTATCATGGCTATGGCAAAAGCTCTGTTCTGCGATTCCAGAGCTGCCGCTTCTGTATAAATGTTCATATGCATATTATACACAGAAATATCAGATTGTCTAACAAAGGGGGAATTAACTTTCTGCAATTTCCCATAGTGTGATAAGATGGAAAAAATAAATTTCCTAGAGGATATTCGATGTTAACAATGGATGAAGTCTTTGAGATACTGGATCGGCAAACCGCTGAAATCGTTACGGAAAAAGTCCCCCTCGGCAAGGCTTCGGGACGAATACTCGCCGCTCCGGTACTGTCTCCCATCGATCAGCCTCCTTTCGACAAAGCCGCCATGGACGGATGGGCCATGCGCGCCGATGAGACCGGGAAAGTTCTGAAAATCGAAGAGACCATTGCCGCCGGAGAGGTGGGTGTTAAAGAGATAGAACCGGGAACCTGTTCGGCTATCATGACCGGCGCGAAACTCCCTGTCGGGGCGGGTCGCATCATCAGGGTGGAGTACAGCCGCCGTGACGGGGAGACGGTCAATATTGATAAAGATGATCCTTTGAAAAATATCATCTATAAAGGCGAAAACATGAAAGCCGGCGATGTCGTTCTGACTCCGAGGGTCCTGCGCCCCCGTGATATCGGTATTCTCGCTTCCATGGGATTTGCGGAAGTCGAAGTCGTCATCGCCCCCGCTATAGGGTTTATCGCAACCGGAACGGAGCTGAAAGAACCGGGTGAGCTTCTTAAAGATGGAGAAATCTATAACAGCAACGGCCATCAGCTTCTGGCACAGGCCGATATCTGGGGATGCCGGACCAGTTATTACGGTATTACCCCCGATGATCCGGAAAAACTGGCGGAAACGGTGAACCGGGCTCTGGGAGAAAATACCATCGTCCTCCTTTCCGGCGGCGTTTCCATGGGCGAATTCGATTTCATTCCCCGTATACTGGAAGAAGCGGGAGTTCAGAAACTTTTTCACCGCATCGCCGTCAAGCCGGGAAAACCGCTCTGGTTCGGGAAAAATGACAGAAATTTTGTCTTCGGGATGCCGGGGAATCCTGTTTCGACCTTTATTCTCTTTGAAGTCTTTGTCAAACATCTGATACAGAAACTCTGCGGACTGGCCTATGATCCCGCTTTTATCCGGGGAGCTTTGGGCCGGGATATCAGAAGAAAGACCTGGGACCGGACGGAGTTTCTACCTGTCAAGTGGGAGAATGAGGAAGTCATACCCATTTCCTATCACGGTTCCTCCCATCTGAACGCCCTCGCCGAAGCGACGGGATTGATCATCGTGGACCGGGAAGTGAAAAAAGTGGAAAAAGGAGAAACTGTTTATGTCCGTATCATTTAGGATACTCTCTCTCAATATATCGGAGAAGAAAGGGGAGCAGAAGAAACCGGTTCCCTCCATGGAACTCAAACCGGCTCACGGGATAGTCGGGGATGCTCATGCGGGCAACTGGCACCGTCAGATCTCTCTGCTGGCCGATGAAGATGTCGATACGATCCGCGGCAGGGGAATGGAATTGAATTTCGGGGACTTTGCCGAGAACATCACGACCCGCGGCGTCGATCTGGGCGTTCTTCCCATCGGAACGAGAATCCGCATGGGCGAAGCTGAGCTGGAAGTGACGCAGATCGGGAAGGAATGCCATCAGAATTGCGCCGTTTTCCGGGTCGTGGGAGATTGCGTTATGCCCCGGAAAGGGATATTCGCAAAGGTTATTACAGGCGGAACCATTACTGTGGAGAGCAAGTGCCATGTCCTATAGACGATTCTTATTACCATGGCTTATTCTCTCTGTTTTCATTCTCTCCTGTTCCGGCAAAGAGAAGACCGAACCTTCGGCGGACCTGCAGTTCTTCTATCTCGAACTCTGTCCCGGCTGTGAAGAATACGAAACCGCCGACCGGTTGGCCGAACAGGTCAGGAGCCTCGGCGGTACGGCGTCCAATATCATTCACGACGAAGATGCGGCGGCGATGAAAAAACTGCTCGAAGAGAAAGGGCTCGAGAGAATAGCTCATGCTTTACCGCTTCTGCTCGTAGAGAAAAACTTCTTTGTGGGATATGAGGATATCGAAAGCGAAATCCTCAGGCTTAAAGAAGAATTAGCAACAGAGCTGCCATAGCCAGAAAAAACAGGGCTGATATCAGCTTGACCGACCCGGCCTTTCGTGAAAACCATTCAGCCAGCCTCTGCGATGTCATTCCTTTCCAGGCCATAATGAAAACGGCCAGAAGTGGGATAATAAATGCCAGATTGTAGAAACCCAGGAGAAGGTAGGACGATATGTTTCCCTCCATCCGGGTCATGTACATAAGGGTCGGCAGATAGATCTGTCCCGTACAGCCCAGTTCGAAAATAGTGACTGTAAAGCCGAGAACGAGTGATCCCGTAATCAATCCGGCTTTTCTCGTGTTTTCCCTTACCAGGCTGTGGATCTTCCGTTTTCTCTCCCGGCTCAGCTGCAGGGCTATTTCTCCTGTTTTCCCCATGCGCATCTTGCGGTAATCAGCCAGGTGAAGAATGGCTAGAACGATGAGAACCGCCGCCATGATGTATTTGAGGGAGAGACTGATCCACCTGAGGGAATCTCCCGCCCGCAAAGCTGTGAAAGCGCCGAGTCCCACGGCGTAGTAGGTGACAAAGACCGAAAGAGAGAACAGGATTCCGGTCAGGAGTATCTCTTTTCTCGATCGCCCGGCAAGGCTCAGCCAGGAGAGAAGAAAGATAAGAGTGCTGAAGGCGCAGGGATTAATGCCGTCGAGCAGCCCCGCGGTAAAAACCGGAAGGATAGATAAGCTGATGACGCCGGTCGTTTTTTCCAGAGAGGAACCATCTGCCGGAAGGGTCTTTCCCGGCACACTTTGCCGCAGGGCTTCTTCCAATCCTTCCTCGATGTCTCTGTCTCCTGCCAGAATTGTTTCTCCGATAACGATCAGGGGAAGCCTTTTCTCCCGTGACCGGAGATCTTCCAGTTTTTCCATAAGCTTCTGCAGCCCCTCTGCCGTTGTCACATCCACGGCTGAAAGGCTTATCTCTCTTTCCAGCTTCTCTTCCAGTTCCGGCATTGTCCTATCCAGGAATTCCCGGCAGCGGCTGCAATCGGGTGTATAGAAATACTCTATATCAGCCTCTGTCTCACTCTTCACCGATAACTCAGGGGAGATTTCTTCTCTTCCCGGAGCGTAGATTCCGGGATTATCCTCGTGATCGGAAATGAATCTCAGATACAGCTGATCGCGGAAAGTTTCTCCTTCCCTGATGATCTTCAGTTCTTCCTCTTCCCCCGGAGGCACGCTTATCTGGCCTTTTTCGCATTTGTAGGCACTGTCCGCCGAGACGATCATGGCATCATAGGTTTCATCGCTCCGGTTGGAAATGGTTATGATCCAGTCCTCTCCATCGGGTATGCTATCCAGGAGAATCTCCCCATGGAGGGAAAAAGTTATGATGAGAATCAGAAAAAAGGCAAAGTAGTATTTCTCAGTCGTCAATTGATAATTCCTTAAAAAAGATCTGGCACATCTCCCTGTTCAAGTTCCGAAGAGGAATAATGTTTTTATTTTTACCGGCAAAGGTGTGAAGTGTTCGGGTTTTCAGAATGATGTCTCTCAGCTGTTTTTCCTCATCGCTTACATTCCGGGCTTTCAGGAAATTGGAGAGGCGGGAGAGCCGGAAAGCCGTTACCATCTCTTCAGTCGTGAGAGATCTGCTCCAGGGGTAGGCCGAGGAACCGCTGCATAAAGCGGGCGGATTGGTTAAAAAAAGCTCGGGGTTTTCAAAACGGGGCAGTCCGGGAACGGGGTAGAAAAGGGAAATACCCGATCGGGTGGGCAGCCTGTGCAGATAGAGTAAAGTCCGGAGAACGCCTTCCGCCCTGTCACCCGGCAGTCCTGCGATAAAAAAAGTCGTCACGGGGATATTCTTGTTGTTGATGCGATCCAGAAGTGTTTCCAGTTTTTCCAGATCAACCGGTCGTTTTTCCTCTTTCAGCACGGTCGGATCGGCGGAACCCAGAGAAAAAGAGAAACTTCTGAAACCTCTCTCAATAAGATAATCTGTGAAGTCTTCCGTCAAAAGGGTGTAGTCCAGGCCGTTATCAGCGCTGAATGTGGCATCGGGAAAACGGGTTTTGCATCGGGACAGAAAATCTCTGAAGTATTCTTTATGATAGAGAAGATTGTCATCTTCCAGATTGATATGAACAGGCTTTTCTTTATCATCGGGAATCTTCTCCCATTCTTTTTCGAGGGACGGGAGATCCACAAGTCTGAATCGTCTTCCCTGGGTCAAGAAATTGGAGCAGAAGCGGCACATCTTGGGGCAGCCTCTCGAAAGGGCCAGTGTGAGAAACTGATTCCCTTTGCTGTCTCTTGTAAATGAGAACAGAGGGGCGGGCTCATCTGTCAGCTCATTTTTTTCCTGAAAATTCTCCAGGGGAAGATCTTTATCCAGATGATCCAGCAGATCCCCTAGAGATGTTTCTGTCTCTCCTGTCAGAACCAGATCGAAGAGCTTTGTCTGAATGAAGTACCGGGGGAGTACCGATGCTCCGGCTCCTCCGATTATGATGGGGACCGAATAGCCCAGCCTTTTTCGAAGATGTTTAGCCAGTTCCAGCACATCATCGGCATAAGTCCAGGCAAAGAGGCTGAGAAAGATGATGTCCGGGTTTTCTTCTGCGATCTTCCCGGCCGCATCGTGGAATGGGGGGCCGAATAATTTTCTCCCGGTAAAAAAAGAGAGAGGACCTCTTTCTCCTTCGACAATGAAAGGTTTCAGATAGTTGTACTCCTCGGGCATGGGGATAGAGGAGCCTCTCGGATTGAGTCTCGGAAAATTGAAAGATCGGCAACTGATGCCTCTCTGTTTCAATTCTCGGATTACACCTTCCAGACCGAGGGCTGATGTTCTTGATGGAGTAAAATAAAAATCCCTTACAGGCGGCGCAGCCGCAACCGCTCTTTCCAGTCTCATAAAGACTCATTATCAGCTTTTGCCGGATTCTGTCAAAGCCGGAGTCTATCAAGGTTCGAAAATGTATGAAACTAATATTGTAGATACAAAAATGTAGGAATATTGTTTGGTTGTTCTTCTCTGAGAGGGCTTAAAGACCATAACTGAAGTTGGCACGGTCATTGCATTATCTCCAATGTGTAAAATAAATAAATGGAGAGAATGTATGTTGCGAATGAAAATGAAGACTACAATTGTTAAAATGCCGCTGCTGGCGGCCATGCTTATGATCCTTGCGATATCGTGCGGCTCGCAGGCAACAGAAACGACAGAAACGGCGACAAAAGAAAAAGAAGTAGAGAAAAGCACTCTCGAGCTTGTTAAAGAGAGAGGAAAAGTCATCGTCGGCGTTACAGCTGGTGTACCCGGTTATTCCGCTCCTGACAGCGAAGGTGTCTGGCAGGGATTCGACGTAGACCTGGGAAGAGCCGTTGCGGCTGCCGTCCTCGGAGACGCCGATGCCATCGAGTGCCGTCCCTTAAGTGCGAAAGAGCGTTTTACGGCTCTTCAGTCCGGTGAGATTGATGTTCTCAGCCGTGTAACGACATGGACAGCTACAAGAGACAGCGGACTGGGGCTTAACTTCGCCGGCGTAAACTATTATGACGGTCAGGGATTCATGGTTGCCAAGGATTCGGGAATCAAATCTCTTGCCGATCTCGACGGTGCGACAATCGCCGTTCAGGCAGGTACAACGACGGAGCTCAATCTCTCCGACTATTTCCGGAAAATGGGTATGGAGTTCGAGCTGATCACTTTTGAAAAGAACGATCAGGCAGCAGCGGCTCTCGAAGCGGGACGTGCCGACGCCGTAACAAGCGACCAGTCACAGCTCTACGCTCTCAGAACCAAGTTCAACGCGCCAGACAGCTTTGTCATGCTTCCCGAAGTTATTTCCAAAGAACCCCTTGGACCTGTTGTAAGACAGGGGGATGATCAGTGGTTCAATATCGTTAAATGGTCTTTTATGGTTATGCTCAATGCCGAAGAATACGGCGTCACCATGGACAACGTCGATGAGATGAAAACGTCCAGCACCAATCCCAATGTGAAAAGGATGCTAGGTGTGGAAGGTGAAGTCGCCGGCGGATTCGGTCTCGACAACGACTGGGGTTACAACATCATCAAACAGGTGGGTAACTACGGCGAGAGTTTCGACAGAAACCTCGGTATGGGATCTCCGCTCAAGATCAGCAGAGGGTATAACGCTCTTTGGACTGACGGCGGTCTCCAGTACGGTATGCCCATCAGGTGATCTTTGGCTCCGCTGCGAAACCGAATCTTCACCTGAGGCATTGGTTGTGAAAGGGTTGAAATAAAATCCTTCAGCTGATCCAGGTTTCATGCTGCTTTGCGGGGGCGTCTGATCCGGAGTTGATACCGGGGGACGTTTTAGAGGGTCTTTGTACAAAGATCAATTCCCGCAAAGTTGTGTATAGCCGGCTGGTCCGGCGTTAATATTACTTCTTAAGTTTTTCAATAATACCATGTGCTGTCCGGCGGAATGTTATTCCGCCGGGCGCATTTTTTAAAGCGGGATGCCCCTGCGGTATGGGAATGGAGGCGGGCATTCAAATGAGAGTTATGAAAAAGATTAATGTGAAAAATGTTTCCATTCAGGGAGCGCTTATTGCCGTTCTTCTGGTGGTTTGTTTATTTTCCGCGGTTAATTACGTTGATAATATAACCAGACGGAACATCGGGATCGGGTTCGGTTTTCTCGATGATACGGCGGGGTTTTCCATAAGCCAGACTCTGATCGAATATGATGAGAGCGATACTTTCGGACGGACTTTTGCCGTGGGGCTGCTCAATACGCTGGTCGCCTCTTTTGTCAGCATCGTGCTGGCGACCCTTCTGGGTTTCCTGGTCGGGTTATTAAGAATGTCAAAAAACAAGCTCGTGAGTCAGTCGGCTCTGGTTTATGTCGAGCTTTTGCGGAATATTCCGCCTTTGCTGCACGTCCTGTTCTGGTATCAGGTCGTGTTTCTCAACATACTGCCGCCTTTTAAGGAATCCTTTATCCTGGGAGACTGGCTGTATATCAATGTCAGGGGAATTACCGTTCCGGAGCTCGCGGCCCGTCAGACGGCTTCGTCTTTCAATATCCTGCTGTTCATTTCCCTGGTGGCTATTATCTTTCTCAGCATTGCGAAGAAGAAACAGGTCGTCAGGGGAATCCACAAAGCCATGTGGCCCTGGCAGCTGGGGGCTCTGGTTCTGCCGGTCGCTTTCGCCCTGCTATTCAAACCCTATGACATTATCCTTCCGGAACTGAGCCGCTTTAAATTTTCAAGCGGCATGACTATCAGGCCGGAACTGTTTTCCATAGTCGTGGCTCTGAGCACCTATACTTCGACTTATATTTCAGAGATTGTGCGGAGTTCCATCATTGCCGTTCCCAAGGGTCAGATGGAAGCGGCGAAAAGTCTGGGATTCTCGCCCTGGAAGCGGCTGCGGCTCATCATTATTCCCCAGGCTCTCAGAACGATGATACCCCCGGTCACAAACCAGTATCTGAACATCATTAAAAACACCTCGTTGGGAATGGCCGTGGCCTATCCCGATCTTACGGCGGTATTTGCCGGCACGACTTTGAATCAGACGGGGCGGGCGCTGGAAGTCATGGTCATGGTCATGCTCACCTATCTGTCCATCAGCCTTTTCACATCTGTGGTTATGAACTGGTACAACAAATCCATCATTGATAAAAAGGGCGAAATGCTCAGCATCGAGGAGATACCCCTTGAAATTGAATAAAATCAGAAAAGACTATTTCAATACACCCTTAAACGCCCTTATGACTCTGGTCATGATTTACCTCATAGCCCGATTCGCCTGGTGGTTTCTCAACTGGGCGATACTCGACGCCGTCTGGATCGCCGATACGAAAGATCAGGCACTCGAATCGGGACGGGGCGGAGCGACATGGGCGTTTATTATAAATAAATTGCGGTTTTTTATCTTCGGGTTTTATCCCAAAGACGAGATCTGGCGGATTTATGTAACATTTTTTACCATCGTCCTGTCATTCATTCCCTATTTCATCAAGGGGATAAGGCACAAGGTTATTATTTTCCTGGCCCATATGGTCATCTGGCCTGTGCTGATCTTTGCTTTCATGGGGCAAGTTTCCACCAATGACTGGGGAGGATTGTCTCTGACATTTATCCTTTCTCTTCTGGGATTGCTCTATTCTTTTCCCATAGGGATGCTGCTCGCTTTGGGGAGGAGAAGTACCTGGCCCATTATCCGGGGGCTTTCCGTTGCTTACATAGAGTTTTTCAGAGGCATACCTCTGATCACCATACTCTTCATGTCTTCGGTTGTCGTTCCTTTCTTTCTCCCTTCACAGGTCGCCGTTGATAAAATCGTCAGAGTCGTTATCGGCATGACTTTTTTCCAGAGCGCCTATCTGGCCGAGGTCATCAGGGGCGGGCTTCAGGCCATTCCCAAAGGACAGTATGAAGCGTCCGATGCTCTGGGATTCCGGTTCGGCCTGCAGACTTATCTGGTTATTATGCCGCAGGTTCTGAAAGTCACCATTTCCAACATCGGCGGTATCTCGATTTCTTTTATCAAGGATACCACTCTTGTCCTCATAATCGGAATGTTTGATCTTCTGGGAATCGTCAATCCGCTGGCGAGCGACAGCAACTGGCTGGGTATGGAACCGGAAGGATTGATTTTTGCCGGTATAGTGTACTGGATCATATGTTTTGCCATATCCAGGCTGACATCCAAAGCTGAAACGAAAATGAATGAATTACCTGATGTAGGAGTAATCAAATGACTGAAGTTATTGAAAAAAACAGAGAGGATGAAGCTTTAAACAGTACATCCGAATATATTATATCCATTGATAATCTGAATAAATGGTTCGGGGATTTTCATGTTCTTAAAGACGTGAACCTCACAGTTGCCAAAGGGGAAAGGATCGTTATCTGCGGTCCGTCGGGTTCCGGTAAATCGACTCTGATCCGCTGTATCAACCGCCTGGAGAAGCACCAGAAGGGAACCATTAATGTCATGGGGAACGAGCTTACTGAAAATACGAAAGATGTTTCTGCCATCCGCCAGGAAGTGGGAATGGTTTTTCAGAGTTTCAATCTCTTTCCCCATCTGAGTATTCTGCAGAACCTCACTCTGGCTCCTATCTGGATCAGAAAAATGTCCCAGAAAGAAGCGGAAAAAATCGCCTGGCAGTACCTGAAAAGAGTTAACATAGCCGAGCATGCCCTGAAGTTTCCCTCCCAGTTGTCGGGGGGACAGCAGCAGAGAGCGGCTATCGCCAGAAGCCTCTGCATGCAGCCGAAGATTATGCTCTTTGACGAGCCAACATCGGCCCTCGACCCTGAAATGGTAAACGAGGTACTCGATGTCATGGTCAAACTGGCTGAAGAGGGAATGACCATGATCTGCGTTACCCATGAGATGGGTTTTGCCCGCCGGGTGGCCGACCACGTCATATTTATGGATGAAGGACGCATCGTCGAGCGTCAGGTTCCCGGGAAGTTCTTTTCCAATCCCGAAAATGAGCGAACCAAGGAGTTTCTGAAGCAGATACACGCCATCTCATAGATTGCATTTTCAGATTCCGGATCCCGTTGTCCATTCCGGGGCGGGATTCCTGCTCTCGGAATCCTCCATTCACAAAGCGGGATTCGGGATCTTTTCTTTCTTAACTTGGCCGGTTCCCCTTTTCTATCCTATAATCTAGATATGCAACATTTGCGCAAACATATATTATGTTTCATTTTAATTCTTCTCCCTTTTTTTCATGTCTTTGGAGAGGATGGAATCATCGATCTGAGACAGGTCGATTTTAACAGTGAAATAGTCAATCTTGAAGGGAATTGGGAGTTTTACTGGGAAAAGATTCTCTATCCCGGCGAAAGCTTTCCCGATGTTCCGGCCTATTTTCCCGTACCGGCCGAATGGAGCTGCTGTGACGATTATGATTCGAGAGGTTACGGCACCTATCGGGTTATACTGCTCCTTCCCCCCAATGACGGCAGGGTGGCGCTTTACGTTCCCCAGTCATTCAACCAGTACCGTATATTCGTAAACGGACGACTATGGGGTGAGAACGGCGATGTTTCCGCAGAATATCATGTTAACAAAAACAGAAAAGGCCCTTATGTCCATATGCTCCCCGAGGCTCAGCGAATTGAAATTATCTATCAGATTTCGAATTTTGATGATCTCAACGGAGGCATTCTGGATCTTCCCCAGGTCGGCCGGTTCGACAGGCTCCGGCAGGAGAGAGATAAAGCTGTCATTTTTGAATCGTTCCTTTTCGGTGTTCTGCTGATAACCGGAATGCTGTATTTGAGTTTTTATATTAATAAGAGGGATGATCAGTCGTCACTCTATTTCGGGCTTTTCTCCATGGTTCTGGCCTTCCGGACCATTCTGTACGGAGAACACATTCTCCTTCAGATTTTCCCGGGCATGACGGTTGAAACGGAAGCGGCACTCGGCCATATGACGTTTTATCTGGCGGTTCCTCTCTTTCTGCGCTTCATCGTAATGGCTTTTCCCATGACCTATCTGCGCAAATTCAGAATTCCTGTCAATATCATCAGCGGATTATATATAGCGCTGGCCATTTTCACCCGGCACTTTTTCTTTGTGAGATTCCTGGTCGGCTATCAGGTTATGACTCTTCTGGTCGGTCTGGGCATTCTCATATGTCTGATTAGAAATGTATTCAGGAAAAACAGAACGGCTTTTGTTACTCTGCTCGGTTTTTTCGCGCTGCTCTTAGCAGCTGTCAATGATATTCTCCACAGTCAGGAAATCATTCATACTTTTCATATGACTCCCATAGGGGTCACCTTTTTTATCATGAGCCAGGCCTCTCTTCTCAGCTGGAATATCGGTAAGGCGTTCAGGCAGTCGGAAGAGCTGGCCACGGAACTGACAACGGCCAATAACTCCTTCCGCCGTTTCGTCCCCGAGGAATTTCTTAAATATCTCCATAAAGAAAAGATCGCCGATATTGAGTTGGGCGATCATGTTCAGCTGGAGATGTCCGTCCTGTTTTGCGATATCCGGGATTTTACTTCCATGTCGGAAAATATGACTCCCCATGAAAATTTTCTCTTCCTCAATTCTTTTCTGGAGAGAATCGGTCCGGTGATCCGGAGAAACCACGGCTTTGTAGATAAATATCTGGGCGACGGGATAATGGCTCTTTTCCCCGGAGAGGCGGATTGCGCTGTCAGAGCCGCTTTGGACATCCAGGATGCCCTGAAGCTCTATAATAAGCACAGAGGGCAGAGCGGTTACGAACCGATCCACATCGGCGTGGGGCTCAATACCGGTTCGCTGATGATGGGAACCATAGGGGAGAACGAGCGGATGGACAGTACGGTCATTTCCGATGCGGTCAATGTCTGCTCAAGAATTGAATCGATTACCAAGGAATACGGTTTGAATATCGCCATGAGCGAAAAGACCTTTTTGTCTATGAAAGAGAGAGATTCGCTTCATGTCAGAAAAATCGGACGCATTTCTCTAAAGGGCAAAAAGGAGCCGCAGGCCGTTTATGAGTTGTACAATTGCGATTTGCCGGAAGTCGTTGAGAAAAAAGACCGGCTGAAGAAGGACTTCGAAATGGCTGTCATTTTATATGAAGAAAAAAAATACTGGGAATCGCTGAGGATTTTCTCGACGATCCTCGAGGATATGCCCGAAGATGATACGAGCCGCCGGTACAGGACCTATATCGATCAGGCTCTGCTCAAGGCGGGAGAATAAAAAGAAGTCTGAAATTAGACATTGCAATAATGTATAAAGGAGCTTATAGTATTTCAGTTGTTTAAAAATGAATAAATAAGTGAGCTGTTATCATAAATGACTGAAGTTAAAGCCGGGGCCTATGATAGCGCCCATCTGAAAAAGATATTGGGACTCTTTGTTCTGTTGAGCTTCCTTGCAGGAGTTGTCGCCGGGATTGCCGATGACTCATCTATCATTTATTTTCTGCCTGATCTTCCTTATTATGGATTTTTCATTTTATATATAGTCAAAGCTATGGGGAGGGAGGCTTTCCTTGAGAATCCGGCGCTGTCTCTCCATAGAAAAGATATACCCGGCTCTATCTGGTATGTAATCGTCAATCTAATCTTTGCTTTTATCTATATAAGCATCGTTCCCATCCCCGAAGCTCCCTTTTGGAGCATTATCTCTGAGAGTAAAAACTTAACCCTATTACTTGCTTTTGTTGTTATATGCCTAGCTGCTCCATTTACAGAGGAACTGATATTTCGTGATTTCATCTGGAAAATTTTTAAAGAGAAAAACTATAGCGATAGAAAAATCCTCATCCTGACATCCTTGATTTTTGCTTTGGCTCATCTGGAGCTATACAGGTTGCCTCTCCTTTTTGTTACAGGTCTTTTATTCGGACTTCTCCGCCTGAAAACAAACAGGATTGGTGCATCAATGATGGCACATTTCTTAACGAATCTCATCGCTTTTATGGCAGGAACTATATAGAAATATGAAACGATTTACGATTACAGTCTTTTGTCTCATCCTGATTTTCTCCTGTTCTGATAAGCCAAATTACAGAATGGTTTCTGTGATGAATGATCTCTACCCCATCGAAATCATATATTTCGACAGTCAAACGGAAAGAGAACTTGGACCTTTCCCCATAAAACGAAGCGTTTATGGAGATCTGATCGAAAAAGTGGAGAGCCGCGATCCGGCTCTGGTCATTCTGAAGTTTTTTCTGGACTCCGAATCGGAAGAAGATGAAGCTCTGGCTGAAGTCATTGGCCGGTATGACAATGTTTTTTCTCAAGCTTCGCTTTTATTGGAACCTTTAACAGAACCCTCTGTTGATGTTCTGGATAATATGGCGGTCGGTTCTGATGACACACCAGTTTCCGGACCTGTAGAACTTGTCGCTCCCAATCAAAGTTTATTTGACAGTTTTACCGGTGTAGGTCTTGTCGATTTTACGGGTGATAAAGGGGTATTTGAAGACTTTCCGGTTTATGTGGAATATCAGGGGTGGAAACGGCCCTCTCTGGCGCTCATTTCAGCGGCTTTTTTAATCGATAAGGAGATCCGGATTGATGAGGAATCACTGTGGATCGGAGGAAATGAAATCCCCCTAAGAGATAATCGGTATACCCTTGATCTTTCTGAGCCGGAGACTTTGTATCCAGTTCATTCGATGATAGATGTTTTGAGCGGTAATCCCCGGATTTTAGACTTCAAGGGAAAGGTTATTGTTGTTTTTATCGATAATCCGGCGGTTCGTTCCATAAAATCTGAATACGACAAGCTCCATAACCCCGCCGAGATTGTTGCCGATTCGATCAATACCCTTCTTAAGGATTTGCAGGATGGTTAATAATGTAAGAACGAAAGAGAGAGATCTTTGCATTGTCTCTAATACTATGACTGGTGAATTTTTAACCTGGTTTCTTTGCGAATAGGGGAAATCGGTTTTCAGGAGGGATCGGGACATTTTTTCAGATCTCTCCTTTTAATCTGTTTATCATATTTCAGAGGTGTAATGATGGCAAGGAGAATAAACCATAGTGTCATAATGATTGATGTTCAAGAAATAAGTTGACAAATGCATCATTTTGATGTACAAATTAAGTTCAATATACAACATTTGTAAATTTGACGATAAATGAGACTAAAAATTGAATAATGTATCGATACTAATACTTTCAGAATCCCTTACCGGGCAACTACTTGATGAATATTTTACTGGTAGCAGTGAATATTCTTCAAAACTGATTTCTTTGGATCATTTCCAAGAATTGGAAAAGAATCAGGATTTTTCAAATACCATTCTTCTGGTTGATGCTAGCTCAGCGGGAGTGATCGACTGTCTTGAGAATGAATGTGGTAACAAAGATCTGATTCCTTTATTCCGTTCATCTGCCTTATTCAATGCAGTAAAGAACAGTAATGAAGAACAATTGGCAATCAAATGTGGTTTTAAAGGCATTTTTTATTTTGATGAAGTTATAAAGAATTTTAAGCGAGAGATAGATTATTTGATTGATGGGGGTATTCGTGTTAATAAAAAGCTCCTTTTTGATATTATGCACTCAACCAAGCTCGAAGAAGACAAAACTTATGAAGAAATTCAAAGTGAAATGTTAACAAATAGAGAAAATGAAATTTTAAATGAAGTGAGAAAAGGACTTACTAATAAGGAAATTGCATATCAAATGTTTATTAGTGAAGCCACGGTTAAGCGTCATATGTCAAATATTTTTGAAAAGATAGGGATTCATGATAGGAGAAAGGTAATTAAAGAGTTCATAGGAACAAAGATGTAGGAAGTTGTAGATAAAATGCAACTATGAGGAGTATTCATATCCGGTTTATTCAAAATTAAGCTTCTGTTTGCAGCGTTGCTGTAAATATATATGAAAGGAGTCGAATTATGACAAACTTGACAAACGAAGAACTCATCTCTGTTAATGGAGGTCGGGGACAACATGAGGCTGCGGTCGAAGTCGAAGTAAATATCGGAGTTGCAAAAGCAAAAGTCTCATATAAGTTTACTGGAGATAACAGTAAGAAAAGAGATGAAAAATTTGATGCAAAAAGAGAAGCCAGAAGAGCTGCATTTAGAGCGGGTTTATTGACTGCATTAAGAAGATAATGATTCTCTAAGTGAAAAATTACATATAGCAAAGATCTCTTTGCTATATGTTTTACTAAGAAAGAATAGGTGGATTATGATTCAGCCAAAAGGAAAAAGCATATTGATTATAAGTATTTTGGTATCATTGATTATTAATAGTTGCTCAAGAGCAACAAATAACGAAGAGAAAAATGATGATATAAAAAAACGTCTACTTTCTGGTGGATCTATTTCTACTTCATGCTATCTTGATTTCCCATTAAATACAGGAGAACCTCTTCAAATAAAACTGAATATTAATAACAAAAGTTATCTTTTTCTTTTAGATACGGGATCAGAAATCACAATTATCTCAAAAAATGCAAAATGTTTCACATTAGAACCTGAAAAAACTAACATTTTGACAAAAGGAATCGCAGGTAACAGTCAAAAAAATAGCTTTGCAAAATTGGATCCTATTCAATTGAAGGATGTTGTTATTGAAGATGTATATTGTGCTGTTACCGATTTGTCACATATTGAAATTAATGGGCTTAAATATGATGGGATTTTAGGAGAAAACTTTCTAAGTAATTTTATTTTAACGATTGACTACTCAAGGAAGAAATTTACTTTAACAAATATTCAGAGTGATAATTTAAATAAAGGAGACTTCATTCCATTTGATAAAAATGAATTCATTTCTGGAAATCACTTTTATGCTATAAGCGATAACGGAAAAGATATACCAATTTTTATTGACACTGGGATAGATTTATCTTGCACTCCTGATTCTTTCAATTTAATCAATCATTCTTTTTACAATAACCACTTGGAGCTATTGGGTATTAACAATATTGGAATTCCTTATGAATTAGGAAAAGTCGAAAATTTGACAATCGGGAATGCTCTTGTCAATGATTTAACAGTAGTAAAAACAAATAAAGATCGTTTTCTATTGGGGCGTGACTTCTTAGAACGAAGTAAGGTGGAAATTGATTATATTACAAAACGAATTCGATTTGATAAATTTATGGATCAAAATACATTCACTCAGGTTGTACATTTTTCTGAAATAGTTATTGAAAAAAATAGTCTTGGATTCATTATCAAAGAGATTTGGGATAAATCAAAACTAGTTCAAAAAGGTATTCGAGTTGGAGATCATATCAAAGAAATCAATAATATATCCCTATCTGAATTTCAATCTGTAATTGATTTATATATTACTCTTACAGATTCCAGAATATATAGCATTACATACGAGAGAGAAGAAGAAGTCTCTATAGAAATTAAGAATCTATAGAATCGAAAATGAAATATTTCTTTATAAGACAACATGACATAACCGATTGCGGTGCAGCTTGCATTGCTACGATCTCAAAACAGTTCGGATTAAATTTCCCTATAGCAAAGATACGGAAAATTGCCGGTACAGATAAAGCGGGAACTAACGCTCTTGGATTGATCAAAGCATCGGAAAAGCTAGGTTTCGATGCAAAGGGAGTAAGAGCGGAGCCCGAGGATCTGAATGAAAAACTCCCACTTCCCTGTATTGCCCATGTGATAAAGGACGATTTGCTCCATTATGTGGTGATCCATAAAATAACGAAAAAGAAGATGATCATCGCTGATCCAGCAGAGGGCTTGGTTCACTATAAAAAAGAGGACTTTCTCAAGATTTGGACAGGAGTTCTTATCCTGATGATGCCTTCTGAATCTTTTAAAAAAGGCTCGGAAAAAATAGGATTTTTTGAGAGGTTTCTCTCTCTTCTTTATCCCCATAAGAAACTAATGACTGAGATCATTATTTCCTCTTTTCTTCTCTCTCTAATGGGGATGCTGGGTGCTTTTTTCTTCAAGTACCTCATTGACGAGGTATTTATAAGCGGATTGCTGGACTCTCTACATATCGTTGCCGGCGGAATGATGATATTAACTGTTTTCCGAATTATTCTAGGTGCCTTCAGGCAACATCTACTAGTTTATCTCACACAAAAAATAGATATTTCTTTAGTCTTTTCCTATTATAGACACGTTCTCAAACTGCCTATTTCCTTTTTTGACTCAAGGCGAACAGGTGAAATTCTTTCGCGTTTGAACGATGCTTCAAAAATTCAGGAAGCAGTTTCCGGTGTTACCCTTTCTGTTATTCTGGACAGTACTATGGTGGTAGGAGCCGGAATTATCCTTTACCTCCAGAGCAGCACTCTTTTTCTCATATCCCTGATCCTCGTCCCCTTTTCTGCTGTCATACTTTTTCTCTTTGTCAAGCCTTTTCAGCAGAGACAGAGACAAGTTATGACGGAAGCAGCAGATACAGAGTCACAATTGGTTGAATCCGTTTCCGGAATTGCCACAGTAAAAGCAGTAAATGGAGAGAGACAGGCTGTAGAGGAGACAGAGAAGTTCTTTCTCAAAACAGTTTTCACTTCTTTTCGCATTGCCAAACTGGAAAATATCCAAGGATCCCTACAGGATTTCATAACTGCTGCAGGTGGATTGATGATTCTCTGGATCGGCGGAGTTCTGGTTATAAAAGGGCAAATATCTATTGGACAGCTCATCACCTTCAATGCTCTTCTTGCTTATTTTCACGAACCGATTCAGAATCTCATTGGGCTCCAGCCAGCCCTTCAGGAAGCCTTCGTAGCAGCAGAGAGATTGGGTGAAATACTCGATCTTGAAATAGAATCCCCCGATGAAGACCTTATGAAACCTGAATGCTTTACTGGAGCGATCGATTTTCAGAATGTAACATTCCGTTATGGAACAAGAGAAGAAGTAATCAGTGACTTCTCTTTAAAAATTCATCCAGGTGAGAAAATTGCGGTAGTAGGAGAAAGTGGCTCCGGTAAAACGACATTGGTAAAAATGCTTTTTAAGTATTATGTTCCTGAAAAAGGAAAAATTTCTATTGATGGTTTAGACCTTCGGGACCTTGATACGGAAAACCTGAGGAGCAGAATCGGATATGTCCCTCAGGATATTGTCCTTTTCTCCGGTTCCGTCCGGGACAATATCGCCTATGGTAACAGGGAGGCTTCTTTCGAGAGCATTGTCCGGGCGGCGGAACTGGCTCAGGCCCACGGGTTTATCAATGAGCTGCCTCTGCGCTACAGAACCAAAGTGGGGGAGCGGGGCGCCACGCTCTCAGGTGGTCAGCGGCAGCGTATAGCCCTCGCCAGAGCGATACTGAATAATCCGCAGATCCTCATTCTGGATGAAGCGACGAGCAGTCTCGACAGTATTTCCGAAAGGGCCATCCACAACACCATTGATGAGTTGAGCCGTGATATAACGACGATAATCATAGCCCACAGACTATCGACAGTGGTCAAATGCGATAAAATCGTTGTTATGGAAAAAGGTGAAATCCGAGAATGGGGGACCCATCAGGAGCTTATTGATAAAGGGGAGCGGTACGGTCAGCTCTGGCAGAGCCAATGTCTGGTCTAGGTAGTTCATGAAAAATACAATTCTGAATATTGATGATATGGGAGAAAGCCGGATCATGCTGGAGCGAAAACCTCCGCGGCTCATAAGTCTTTTCGTTTATTTCCTCCTTCTGATGCTATTGACAGCTTTCCTATACTCCTGGTTCAGCAAAATCGAGATTGTTGTAAAAACACATGGTACTATCAGGCCTTTTGAAACCGTCAGCCGGGTCAGAAGCGTACGGGACGGTAAGATCAAGACTATCCGGTATAAACCAGGACAGTACATCAAACAGGGCGAACCGCTTATCGAAATCGATTGCGACTACCAGGTTCAGGAACTGGAACGGATTCAGGGCCGGATTGATGAACTGGAAGTAAAGTCGATGCATTTGCAGAATCTGAGAAAAAGTTATGAAGAGGACAGAAATGCCTTTTCCCGAACCGGTGAAAGGGAGTTTTATGAACGGTTTTTCCTGTACTCCTGTGAGAAGCGGAAGCTTGAACTCAACCGGGATGCCGCACAGGCAAAGTATAACGCCCGGGAAAGCATGGCTCAATTCGTCGCGAAAAGCGAGCTTGAAGAGCTTGAGTATAAGCTCCGCATGGCCGAACTGGAGCTGCAGAGTTTTACCGGAAGTTCCTTTCTGGAAGTTGTCGATGAATATGATTTGATAAAAACGGAACTGAGATCTCTGGTATCACAGGCGGAGCAACTTGAAAAAGAGATATCTCTTTCGACCATTTTCGCGCCTATTTCCGGTACGGTAAATAAACTTGCGGAACTGAATGACGGGGACTATCTTTTTTCCGGAATGGATATACTGGATATCGTTCCAGAAACCGGCGGACGGGGAAGAGTGGAAATATCCATCTCCAATCAGGATATTGCGGGGATAAAAACAGGAGATGCCGTTTCTTACAGGCTTCCAGCTCTTCCCAAAGAGAAGTATGGAGTTTTAAAGGGGAATATTACATCAATTCCAGCAGATATGCAGAAAACCGCCGAAGGCCTGTTTCTTGTTGAAGGGAGTTTCGATAATTTGAAAGAATTTCCGGAATTGAAGAGCGGCATGTTTGTTGATGTGAGGATAACCGTTCGAAAGAGACGAATTCTCTTTCATCTTCTCGATAAATCGGGCTTGATGAATAACTGGATGATCAATCGCTAACCTATTTTCCATTCAATCTCTTATACCCGTTCTTGCCCGCTTTTTTCACATCATACATAAGCGCGTCGACCCGGGCCATGAAAGAATCGAAAGGCTGATCCTCCAGGCACCTGTATTCCCCTATGCCGATTGAACAGGAGAGAAATTTCTCCTCGGGAATCGCTTTTATCGAAAGCGTTCTGTGCAGCTCCTCGAGAAAATCCGTTCGGAATATTTGCAGAAGCCTTATGATAATCTGTTCTGCCTGGGCTTCCGATGTTTCGGGAAGCATTATGACGAACTCGTCTCCTCCGAATCTCGAGATAATATCGGTCAGTCTGAAATGGCTTTTCATCAGATCGGCAAATTTCTGCAGTACTTTGTCCCCCGCCTGGTGGCCGTAGGTATCGTTATAGAACTTGAAATTATCCAGATCGAGATAAATTATGGTCAGACAGGGTTTGTCGGGGTTTTCATGGCGCTGATACCTCTCCAGCTCCAAACCTATTTCATTCCAGAAAGCTTTCCTGTTGTAAAGGCCGGTGAGGGAGTCGGTATGAGCCATCTGGGATAAATCATCCATTGCCTGTATTCTTCTATTCGCCTGGAATAGGCTTTTCAGGGCCATTTCGAAAATAGGAACCAGATCGGAAAAGGAACGGTACTTATCTCCCGGTATTCTCGCGAGAAAGGCCCTGTTCACTTTCCTGTCGTTGAAACCCGGCATTCCGACGATGTAGCTATTTTTCATCTTCAGTTCGGGGAGGATGATAGTGTTTTTCCTTTTCATAAGGATTTCGCCGAGTTTTCTTTTTTCCATGACTTCCAGAAACCAGTCTTCCTTTCCGCCGATTCTGACCCATTCCTCCCCGTCTCTGCGGATAAAAACAGAGTCTGTTATCATAAAGTGATTTTCCAGTATATTGAATGACCGCCGGAAAAGTTCCGTTTTGGTCTCCGACTCGGAAACAAGTGAAAAAAATGAATTGAGGAAATCTATGTTTTTGATTCTTTTATGGAGGCTGTTTATTTCCTGGTTCTTTCTGGTTTTCAGAAGAATCTGTTCCATGTCGATAGAAATCAAAGGAAGAACGGGTTCTTCACTTGTTTCATTGTAGAAAGCGGGGAAATATTCTTTCTGATTTTCGGAAATACTGGTAATCCCTTCCTTCCTCATTTCTGCTTTCTTTTTTTCGCTGTAGATTGAAAGGCGAAGGCAGTATTCGAGTAATGCGGGGAAATAACTGGGGATCATGGAGTTGCTGACGGCATTTCTTCCCAGGCTTAATGCTTTTTCCAGATTTTCTTCCGCTTTTTGAAAATCATTGAAAGCATAGGAACAGACTCCCATGGCCCAATAATACAGGAACACTTCAATGTCTCTTTTCTTTTCCCTTGCACTCCAGGCATTCTGAATCTTGACTTTCAGCTCTTCTCCTTTGAAACGGTTGTTGCTGTAGCTGTTCGTGATAAGCTGAATGGAATAAATTTCCAGAGGAGATTGTAGTGGAATGGTATTTTCTCCGAGCAGCTCCAGCTGCAGCAGAATCCCGTCGAGAATAACACCGGCTTCGTTGAACATTCCTGTTGTAAAATAGGTTCTCGCAATATTAAACAGGCTGAGTGATAATTCGATGTCGTCATTGAGTTCATTTATCAGATTAATGGCGTTTTCGAATTCTCTTATCGCCGATTTGTATTCACCGTACTGGTAGTAGAGAAATCCCCTGCCGTTGAAAAGATTGACAAGTTCTCTCTTATGGTTCAGCTTAACTCTTATTGATTCACTTCTGTCGAGCAGTTCGAGTGCTTTCGCAAATCCCTCTTCACTTCTCTGCCATAAATAATAAAGACTTTCCGTATGATACAAAGCGGCGAGACGGAATTCATTTCCCAATTCTTCAGCCAGTTTGACCGCTCTGTTCTGACAATCGAAAATCGTATCTTTTCTATATAGATAATTGAGTTCATAGGGTGCCGTCAGCCAATAGGCGACAGTATTCTTGTATCCCAGAGCCAGACCCATTTTCTCGATTTTTTCCAGCTCGCTGTCCCACAGGTCGACATTCATAGCCTGTTCCTGCTTGTCGATAAGCAGCTTTATATGAGCCAGATAGAATACGCCTCTTCTGTTTTCATGCATGATTCTGTAATCATCGAGTTCCTCACATGTCTGTCTCGCTTCGACAAAACAGTTCTTCCTGATATAGGAAGCCGCCAGAAAGAGCAGGATCCTGAAAAAAATCAAATCATCGCTTCCGGTTCTCTCCTTGAGCTCATTGAACTCCAGTAACGCCATATCCCAGTTCTGCTTCAGGTAATTGAGATTTGCCTTGAGAAAATCAAATTCCAGAACGGATTTTTCGTCCAGCAAGGCTTTCTCTTCGGAAAACCTGCTCTGGAATAGTTCTATCGCCTCCTCAACGTCATCCAATGCCAGCATTTCCAGAGCGTTGTGAAGGATTCTGACGGTTTCATCCTCATCCTTATGCCATCTCAGCGATGGAGCAGGCGAATCGGAAACGCTTTCTTTGATCCTCCGGAAAGTGAAACCCTTATCCTCAATAAACATCCTGAAATCACTGATTTCCTGAATCCTTTTTTGCGAGGAGAGAAGATAACCCTCTTCGGAGAGAAAGATAATGAGAAGATTGATTTTTCTATTGGTCTCTACCACTTCCTGAAGTAATTTCATGGAGGAGAACTGAAGGTAGGGGAGATGGGAGCATAGAAGGACAACCGGTTCTTTTTCCGTCAGAATTTCAAGGAGATAAGATATCTCCCCGATTATGATGCGGGTTTCATAATTGATTTCCTCCTGAAGGATCAGCTCTTCTCTTTCAATGGCTTCACATTTAAGGAGCGAAAGAAAAAGTTTTCTGTGCAGCTCATACATTTCCGCGCTGGACTTTACTGTCCGGCTGATCAAACCGTTCATTCGCTTTTCACTTTCAACCAGAAGCGAAGTTAAGGGAAAAAAAGCAAAGCTTTCAGGCTGGGATAGATCATAATCAAAAAACTGACTGTATTTTTCTTGTAAGGCTGTTTTTATTGAACGGGTCATGCTTTCCGGATAGAGCGTCCGTATATCGGCGATCCGGATCCCGCCATCCCATTGACCGGTTAATTCTTCAATAAAAGGATATAACCTTTTTTCTTCTTCCTTAACACCTACAGCCCGCATTGATGAAGTTCTCCTTGCAGTTCGCTTCCGTAACAGAATAACGTGATATTAATCGCCTCCGGAGAAGATGGATAGAGTCTTGAAGTCAGGCTGTACCGGTCGTTGAGGTAAATCTCGATGAGCGAACCATCGAGAAAGATTCTCATAGATAGAGTATCGGCTGTTTCCTCCAGCGGAATAAACAGTGGCGATTTGCTGACAGATTCCAGAACGGACGATCGGCTTCTGTCCAGTACGAGGCGGTTCGCACTGCTTTCGAAACGTATTTCCGTGACTTCTCCGCTCTTTTTGTCTTCGCAGATATTCAATCGCAGGGGATTCGCCGCCGGGCTTTCCTTACTATCTCTCTTCAATTTCAGGGAGAGTTCCCATTGCCAGCCCGGTGATGAAAGGGCAAGCGGCTCTCCCCTGGGTGTGAGCTGAGAAAACCGGTGTCCCCTTTGCCGAAGAGATAGGCATTGTTTGTGGGGCTTTATATTCACATATCCCTTCGGGCTTAGTGACAAGCGGCGGGGGAGGGTTTGCGCTCCCGAGTAACCTTTTATAAAATCCGAACCTTTCCGGCTCTCTTCCGGAGCCCAGGCTATCATGTAAATGAAGCCTTCCCGGTCCCGCGCCATCTGCGGTGCATAGAAACCTTCCATGGCGCTGTTATCCAGAATGGACTTGCGCTCCACTTTGAATTGCTCATCTCTGGTAAATATGCCTGTAAGGCAGCGGACTGCTTTATTGGCGGGAGAGTAGAAAAGAATGGCTTTACCCTCTTCCATTATGATATTGGGACACTCCAGAAAAGGGGCTTCGGCTGAATCTTTCAGCAGGATATGGCGATAGGACCAGTTTTCCAGATTTTCTGACCGGTAGAGAAGGATAACCCCTTCCCCGTTGAGGGAGCCTCCCAGAAGCATATACCACCGGTCGAATGCTCTGAAAACAAAGGGATCCCGCCAGTCGATCAATTCTCCCACAGAACCGTGGTCATCGGCCTTGAGTATCGGATTGCGGCGGTCGGTCCGCCATGTTTCAAGTTTCCGGTCTCCCCGCGCCATCCATTGTTCAGCGTAATGGGAAACGGCCTTGTCCCCAAAGGGAATCCTCGTATAGAAAATAAGGGGGTCGCCTTTTTCCGGAACAATGAGGGAACCGGAGAAACAGTGTTCCTCTCCCCCGGCTCTGTCCGGTTTCATGGCAATCGGTCTTTCTTCCCAGTGTATCAGGTCGGTGCTGCGGCAATGGCCCCAATGGATGGATCCCCACCTGTCTCCGAAGGGGTTGTACTGATAAAACATGTGATACCACTTCCCGTCGTCATGTAATCCTATCGGATCATTCATCCAGTTTTTTGCGGGCATATAGTGGTATCGTGGTTTTAAATGTTCCATAATCTGCAGGTCCTTATGATGAATTCTACTTTAAGGAGGATAACACTTCAATGAATAATCATTACTAACTGTTAAAGATAGACTGAGAAGAGCTCTTTTATCTCATTGAGCTTGAGAGGTTTTACCAGATAGCCGTCGGCGCCGAAAGATAGAGCCTTCCGGCGGTTCTCTTTGTTCAAGGATGCGCTGAAAATGAAAATAGGGGTCAGATAGCCTTTTTTCCGGCAGCTCCTTGTAAACTGAAACCCGTCCATTCCCGGCATCAGGAGATCGCAGAAAATACAGTCGACCCTGTTTTTTTCCATATGGAGTAGGGCGGATTCCGCCGATTCGAAGACCTGTATGTTCGCATTGCGGAAAACATGTCTGATCTGCTCCCGGAGGATGGATCTGTTCAATTCAACATCATCAATCAGAATGATGCTTTTCCGCGTCAGGGGATCTCTCATCAAGCCTTTGGGATTCCGCGATATGACATCGGCCCGGGATACGGAGAGAAGATAGTCAATCTGATCCGAAAGCTTCTGAGCGCATCCGTCCATTTCCATCAGCTCGTTCTTGATCTCATAGGTCTTCTCCGGACTGTTGATCAGCAGATCCAGTTTCCCCCTTATCCCGAAAAGCGGTGTTCTGAGCGAGTCTGAAATCCTCATAAAGAGGTCGTTCTTATGTTTCAGCAAATTGGAATTTCTTTCGTAGACTTTCCGGTAGGGGATATAAGTAAAGAGGATCTGGAAAGGGATGATGAGAGCGGCGAAAATCCTGGTGTTGAAAACCGAATTGTGGAACTGAAAGAGAGCATTTCCAGCGAAAATGATAATGCCCCCGATCATGACTCCCAGCCAGTAAAGGGAATCATAGGTCTTTTTTCCGTAAAAAATATCGAATATGGTTATATAAATCGTTGCACTCATCGGAATAACCATTGTCAGTTCATAGGGGACATTGGCTATATAAGCCAGCCTGACAGGTCCAGCCAGTACCGCCGTTGCGTAGAGAAGGGACAAAGCGATTGACCAGTCCATCAGCTTCCTGTAGAGGGGATAATCAAATATCCGTTTAAAATAGAGGGCGAAAAGGGCGACAATAACCGGAATATTGAACCATGTCAGTTTTTCGTGAACAGTGTAGTTGTCTATGAATAGCAGGATCAGCCGGTTGTAATCTGTCAGGAACCGGATAATCATCCAGAATGCGATCAGGGCCAGAATGTGATGACTGTTCTCCCTGTTTTTGCGGTCAGCCAGCCAGGCTCCCAATGAAAAAATTCCCGAAAGCAGCAGAGCCCCTATGCTGATGGCGTCTATCGATGAGTTCTTCAGCGCCTGGCTTTCAATGGATTCCGAACGGCCGAAATAAGGTCGGGAGATCAGTCCGCTGTGGGTTGTATGATAGTCATTAACTTCAAGAAATACCGTCAACCTTTCCCTGGCGGTGATCTGAAAAACCCGGGGTTTCAGAGTGGGACTGTAGGAATCTCCGATGCGGCCGTTGTAATAGATCCTGTCGTTTATTGTCAGTTTGTATGCTGTCGGGCAGTCGGGAATGTAGAGGCTGTAATGCTCTTCTTCCGGAGGGAGTTTTATCTCCAGCTTATAGGTTCCCTCATTGATTCCGTTCTGCCAGGGCGAGGGAACAGTAATACTGTTCCAATGGCTGTTGTTCTTATCTCCATGCCCTTCCGAGAAGAGCCATGAACCGGATAAATCAACAGTTCGGGAAAAATCGAAATCCGAAAGATCAATATACCCCTGGTCGACTCCGGTTTCTATTGACGGGACACTGCAGGAGAGAAAAAGAAATGAAAGAGACAGAATGACAATTTTCTTCAATGAATCGATCAAAGTCCATATTTCTTGAATAGACTTTCGAACACTTCGTCGAGCATCAGAGGAAAGCCCTCTTTGACATCAATGCAGACCGTCGTGACTTTTGACCGGATAACCTGTGTTCCGTCTTTTTTGAAAATATCCTGAAGAAAAATCAGCCTTGTGGATTTCTTTCTCTCCAGTGCGATTTTTACGGTAAACTCATCATTGGGGAGCAGCGGAGCCAGGTAATCCATTTCAACCCGGGTTACCATAGCGGCAATACCTTCCTTGTACAGCTCGTTAAAATCGATCCCTTCGGATTTTATGAATTTATGACGGGCATGGGTCATATAGTTCTGATATTGACCATTGTTGACCACTCCCTGCACATCGCATTCGTGGTCCCGCACTTCCATGTCTATTTCAAAAATATAATCCATATGTATTGCTCCTGTTTTCTGTTGATTTTCTGGATTATAAACGGAAGAGTACATTATTACAATGTTTTTAATAGTGGTTTGTGGTTTTTGAATATTCAAAAGAATGAACGGCTACCTGATTAATCTATTTTTATTTTCCCGGAAAAGGCTTAAAATGCCCTTTTTCAACAGAATATTCGGGAGGCAGGTAATTTTGAAAGGCTGGGTCGTGATAATCTTTCCCCTTATCCTTTTACTGTCATGTGGTAATAAGGCCTATATAGAGGGAGGACACAGAGCCGAAGAAGGTCTCCTCGATCTTTCCGGAGAGTCATTCGAAAAGAACATATCACTGGAAGGGCAGTGGCTCTTCACTTCAGGACATTTCAGCGATGCTGATCCGCAAAACTGGAGCACATTGAAAGTTCCGGCCCGTTGGAACGGACGGTATCGGGACGGAACCTATTCTCTGACCGTCAAGCTTCCGCCCTCGAAGGATTATTACGGGATCTATATACCCGATTGCTACACTTCATACAGAATCCGTCTCAATGAGGACAGCTATCGGAACGGCGATATCGGCGAAAACTACGCTCCGACTCTCAAACCCAGAATTTTTCCGGTCCATGCCGGTGGCGAACTGGATATCCGTATAATGGTCAGCGATTACGATACGACATTCGGAGGTATAACATCGCCTCCCTATTTGGGAAAGCTGGAGAATATTCAGTCCCATTATACGAGAAAGAACGTTGTCGACGCCGTCAGCATAGGAGTGCTTCTGTTTTCCGGCTTTTTTTCGCTTGTCATCTGGTTCGTCTCCAGAGATAGCGGGGGGCGGCGGCAGCTGATTCTGGCCTTGCTTTCATTCTGGATGATTGTCCGCTTCGCCAGTGATTACAATTCGATCATTCTTCATTACTACGATTTTTATCTTCTTCACGAAAAACTGACCTGGTTGAATATTCCTGTCATCGTGTTCCTCTTCGGAGTGTATTTCCATCAGCTGTACGATATCAAATTCTATAAAATCCTTTTGAAAATCTCTCTGGGGCTTTCGGTGGTTTACGGACTCATCGTTCTGTTCGGTTCGGTGAAAGTGGCATACAGGGCGGACATTCCCTATGAGCTGATTATGATAGTTCCCATGACCGCGACGCTCTTTGTAACAGCTCATGATGTTTTTGTCAGAAGACGAAGCGTCGAGTCGCTCTACTGGTTTATTGTCATGGTTATCGGCATTCTTCTTTTCGGTGGCAATTCACTCAAGAGTTTCAATAATAACAATTTCAATACGGAATCCCTGACTGCCTTTATCATTCCCGTTCAGATTCTGCTTTCCTATTTCCCCTACCGCAGGATATACGATCAGAATACGAAGCTCTACAAACATAAAAATGATATCTTTATGAGAATTTCCGATTCTCTTAAAACGCCCTTATACGGAATTACCGGTCTTCTGGACATAATGAGCAGAGAGACAGAGTCTCCCCAAAAACTGGAGAAGGAAGTGAAGGCCGCTCAGGTAGAGACGGAAAAGCTGTCCCGGCAAATAGATTATCTTCTTTCGGTTTCCCGGGCCGATGTGGTAGAAAGCCGGAACATACTGAAACCGAAACTGGTCAACGCGGGATATGAAATCGTAATTATCGACGATGTGGAAATAAACCGGTCAATTGTAAAAGAACAGCTGAAACAGGTCTTCCGTAATGGACAGTTTCATCTTTTCGAGTCCGGCGAAGCTGCTCTGGCTTTCGATGAACTCCATTTCGCCGATATGATTTTCTGCGATCTTATGATGCCGGGTATGGATGGTTTCGAGTTTACAAGGGCCTGTCGAAAACAGGGGCTCCTGATGCCGCTTTTTATTTTCAGCGCTTCCCTCAATCGGGAAAACAGGCAAAAAGCGCTGGCTTTCGGAGCTGACGGTTATCTGACAAAGCCTTTAAAAATCGATGAAATCCACGATTTGTTCCAATTGTACCTTTAAAGGCTCTTTCCCAGCTTCTCTCTTGTTCTCCAGTGATGTTCCATAATCATTCTCTGGGCCAGATCGGCATTTTTCGAGCGGATGGCTTCGATGATCCTTCTGTGTTCCGGGAGAGTTTCATCCGGTTCTCTGATTAATCCCCTGGAATAGCAGCGTAGAATGAAATCACAGCGGTCTATAAATTCCTGAATCAGATTGTTACGGGATAACTTGAGAAGCGAGGAATGAAACTCACGGTCTTTGAGCTGATATTCTTCGTATCTGTCTTCAGCGACAGGAATGTCAAAACCATCGAATAATGCCAGAAGAGGTTCCCATTCCCGGTCATTCAGTTTTTCCATGCAGATATGCAGAGCCGTTCCTTCAAGCCCGGCCCGGACTTCAAAAAGCTCGACCATATCGGCTGTCGTAAAGACGCGTATAAACAGATCCCGTTTCTCCCTCTGTTCCACAATTCCTTCGCGGATCAGACGGTTCAGGGCTTCGCTGACCGGTGTAATGCTGACTCCCAGAATCTCGGCCAGTTCTTTTTTCTGCAGTTTATCTCCCGGCTTGAGGTCTTTATTGAGAAGCATAAGGACAATCTGGTCGTAAACAAGGTCGCCCAGGGCATCTTTTGACAGACGGGGCATATACCTATACCCCCTGAATCCGGTCGAGTCCGGTCTGAATATGGTCGCGCATCAGCCCTTCAGCTTTGGCGGCATCACTCTCGCTGATGGCGCGGCTTATGGCCAGATGATCACTGATGCTCCGTGAGTAATCAATCGTCCTGTCATCCTGATTGCTGAGGCTGACTATGTTATAGGAAGAAATCATGGTGCTGAGCATGACGTTCCGGCTCATGTCCGTTATCCGTCTGTGGAATTCGTAGTCGTGCTGATTGAAACCGGAGGAAGAGGTGCTGAAATCTTTCGAACTGTTTTTTTCCACATAGGAGAGGAGAGCTTTTTTTTCTTTCGGCGTTCCCAGCTCTGCGGCTTTAAAGGCTCCGAGAGATTCCAGCCGCAACCGGATATCAAAGAGATTGATTTTCTCTTCACGGCTCATCTCGTATATATAAAAACCCCTCCGGGGGATGCTTTTGACAAGCCATTCTTTTTCCAGTTTGGAAAAGGCTGAAAGAATAGGTGTGCGGGAAACGCCCAGATGAGCGGCCATTTCCTCCTGTATGAGTTTCTGACCGGGAACCAGTTCTCCTTTGAGAATCATTTCCTTTATGGATGAGTATACCTTTTCAACCAGGTCAGCAGTTTCAACTTTGTATGATTTCATTATGGATTCAGTATGGATCATAAGCAGGCTCAGGTCAATAGCGATATTGTATACAAAATAAATAATCCAAAAAAACGTTGACAGCTAAAAAATGCTGTGTATAAAATAATGTATACAAAATTAAGGAGAGCGAAATTGATCGGAGTATCCCCAGCCTACTATATCAGCCGATACGGCACGGCATTTACAATTGATGATGTCATTGAAGGCATGGATTGGTTGAGGGATCACCATTTTACAGCACTCCAGCTTGAAGTCTTTCATTACAATCAAATCGATCAATGGACTTTCAGCAATGGCATGAGGCTGAAGAATGCGCTTGACGATAAAGGATTGAAAGCCAGTCAGTTCGTTGCCCATTTTCTGATGAACAGCTTTGACAGCCCTGAATCGCTGCGCTCTGACAAGGGTCTATATGAACTTGAATTCATTTCTGCCCTGGTAAGCCGATTTTCCTTAACCGGTATTATCACTGTTCCCATACCTCCTTTTGAGAGTGACGGCCCTGCCGGTAGAGATGAATTTCTATATTTTGATGAAAAGCTGAACAGAATCGCACTTTTCCTGGAAGAGAAGGGGCTGGCATTGGCACTCGAGCCGCAGCCGGGAAGTCTGGCAGCTGATCTTTCCTTTCTGGAAAGACATGGGAAGATTGGACTCAATCTCGACCCCGGGCATCTTTTATGCAGCGGTATCGATCCCTTCTCTCTGGATCTTGAAATCCTGTCCCGGGTTATGGCTACCCATCTGTGCGAGAATGACGGAGTGGAAAATCTCTCTCTACGGCCGGGAACATTCGACAACCGCTGGGCGAGCCTTCTGGGTAATCTTATCGGATCGGGATACAGAGGAACATTTGATCTCGAGATAATCTGCCGGTCTGAACAGTTTGAACCGGAATATGAAGCGGGCCGATTTTTTTTAGAAAACTATTGTATACAAAATAATATATACATATGAGGAGTTTATAATTTATGAGCAATAAACCGAAATTCGCTGTCATAACCGGTTTTATCGGTGAAACGGCAGACCGGTTCCGTTCCTATAACGCACCGAAAAACCTGGAGGAGAAATTTCAGGTCATGCATTCCCTGGAGAATGTTAACGGCGTGGAACTTGTCTTTCCCTATGAAGTGAAGGATGCTGCTGTCGTCAAGCCGCTGCTTGAGAAGTATGAACTGGAGATGGCCGCCGTTAATGTGAATATCAAAAAGGAAGAGGAATTCCTGCACGGCAGTGTGTCTCATCCTGATAAAACCATTCGGGAAAAGGCAGTCCGCTTCATCAAGGAGGCAAAGGACTTTGCCGAGGCCGTCGGCGCGGACAAAGTACAGTGCTGCCCGCTCGGAGATGGATATGAGTACAGTCTGCAGTCCGATTATGCCAACTCGTGGAAGCATATGGTCGAATGTTTTGCCGAAGCGGGGGAGTACAAGCCGGAAATCCCCCTCTTCATCGAATACAAACCCAATGAGATCCGCGGGAACTGCTTTATCGAAAATGCGGCCAAGACCCTCTGTCTGCTCAACGACATCGGCAATGAGGCAATTGGAGTCACGCTTGATTTCGGACACTCCATGTACGGAGGCGAAACTCCGGCGGAAGCCCTCTCATTAATCGAAAGCAGCCGGTTTCCCTATTACATCCATATAAACGATAACGACGGAAGGTGGGACTGGGACTATATGTGCGGCACGCGGAACTTCCAGGCCTATGTTGAGTTCGTCTATTACCTCAAGCGCTTCAACTATGCCGGCTGGCTCACCTCCGACACATCGCCCACCCGCGTGGATATTAAGGAATGTTTCGAAGCCAACGCCCGGTGGACCCAGAAAATCTGGGACATGCTCGATGCCATGGATCTTAAGGAACTGACGAAACTGCTCAATCAGACGGATTTTGTCAGGAACTGGAAGTTTCTGGAAAAAGAACTGTTTTTCAGAAATTGAACAAAAAATTTTGAATACACAGACTGTCTGGTCTGTTAGAATATTAGAAGGAGATTTTTTATGAAGAAACTGTTAACTCTGGTTGTTTGTCTGGCAGCATTGTCAGGTGTTCTCTTTGCGGAAGGACAGGCGGAATATCCCGAAAGAGATATTACCAACATTCTGGTCTGGGGTGCCGGCGGCGGTACCGACACATGTAACCGCGTGGTTATGGCCGAAATGGCAAAGGAACTGGGAGTCAACATCAATGTGGTTAACAAACCCGGCGGCGTGGCCGGTTCGGTCGGAATGAGCGACGCATTCGCCAAAGCCTCCGACGGGTACACAATCTGCGGTCTTTCCGAATCCTGCGTGACCTCCGCTGTTATGGGCGGATTCCCCGAAAGAATGAATGTATGGGATTTCTTTATCATCGGCGGGTCTCCCGATATCGTTTCCGTAACACCCGATGCCCCCTACGACACTATTGAAGACCTGATCGAAGCGGCAAAAGCCAACCCCGGATCTATCAGAGCCGGCGCCGGCGGAGCGGGATCCATTCACCACCTGAATCTTCTTGCACTGCAGGACGGAACAGGCGCGGAGTTCAACTTTATCCCCTACGATGGTTCAGCACCTTCACAGAATGCTGCCATGACCGGTGAGATTACAGTTGTTGTTACTTCTGTTGCGGAACAGGCTCAGCTTATCCGCGGTGGAAAACTGAAACCCCTCGGCGTTCTGGTGGAAGACAACTTCGACCTCGATGGAACAGCCATACCTTCTGCGCTTCAGGCTTATACTGACCTGAGAAACTTCCTGCCTATTTCCCAGGCTATCGGTTTCGCTATCAAGAAAGATGCTGATGAAGCCATCAAATCCAAACTGAGAAACGCTTTTACAGTTGCTATGAACTCACAGGCTGTACTCGATTTCGGAAAAGAGAACTTCTACATTCTCTCCGGTAAATACGGAGAGGAAGCCGGTAAGGTTTTCGATTCACTCGAATCCAACTTCGCCTGGACTCTCGATGCTCTGGGAGCGGCAAAGGTTAGCCCTGCTTCTCTGGGCATACCGAAAATGTAATATCCTACGGGCGCTTCTCCATGACAGAGGCGCCCTTCATTCAATTTTTTAAGGAATTCTTGAAATGGAAGAAAAAAAACTTCGGCAGTATGATTTTATTACGGCGGTCGGATTGATTCTGTTCAGTGTCTGGGAATTGTCACAGGCTTTAAAAATGCCTATGAAA
The DNA here is from genome assembly GCF_014207565.1 of Spirochaeta isovalerica. Lineage (NCBI taxonomy): Bacteria > Pseudomonadati > Spirochaetota > Spirochaetia > Spirochaetales > Spirochaetaceae > Spirochaeta > Spirochaeta isovalerica. Next base: position 309,557 of record NZ_JACHGJ010000002.1, read on the forward strand.
GAGTCCTACGGCGGTGTTCAGAGCGAATGGTATGTCTCTCCCGCCCTGTTGCCTATGATAATCGGCGGGGGCTTGATGCTGCTGGGGGCGATCCTTCTGGTCAATGCAATCAGAACCGGCGGAGCAGCTTCTTTTATCGAAGCTGTAAAAAACAGCGGAAAAATAAAGGTGACCGAACCGACAAGACGGGTTGTTACGGTCGTTTTCGCTTTTGTATCCTTCATCTATCTGATGATTCCTAATGTGGATTTCTTTCTGAGCATTTCCCTTTTTCTCTTTTACATCTCCACTTCCTTTTATCCGGAAAGAGATGATTTCAGAAAGAAGATGACCTTGCAGTTCATCATTGGAATGGGTGTGCTTCTCATACTGATTACTACGGGACTGGACGATGTTCTCAAGGGAATTCTTTCCTATAACGTTGATATACTGGCTCTGCTGTTTCTCATCTATCTGAATATCTACAGCCGGATACAGGCCCGCAAAATGGATATAGCCCGGAAAACTATCAGACAGGTAACGCTGATCTCACTCATCGTTCCCCTTATTCTCTGTCCTCTTTTCCGCTATTTCCTTCTGGTTCCGCTACCTGTCGAGGGGGGGATCATCAAACTGATGAACCTCGTCTATTACGCCGTGCGCTAAATAATAGGAGAAAAATATGGGTTTTCTGGAACCTTTGCAGATATTTTTTATGAGCATAGTCGGATTGGTCGCCAATCCGGTTAACATACTGATCCTTTTCGGATCGGTTATTATGGGTATCATTTTCGGCGCGACGCCGGGACTGACTGCCACACTGGGAGTCGCTTTGCTGACGACTCTCACATACGGAATGGATGTTTCAACCGCCATGGTCGCCCTTATGGGAATTTATGTCGGCGGTGTCTACGGCGGAAGCTATACGGCCGTTCTTGTCAATATTCCCGGGACCGCCGCTTCGGCAGCTACGGCTCTCGACGGCTATCCCCTGGCACGGAAAGGGCAGGCTGGACGGGCTCTCGGTCTGACGACGACGGCATCGGCCATCGGTACGGTTATCGGTATGGTGTTCGTCGTCATGCTGTCTCCGGTTATCTCGGCCCTCGCCCTGGAATTCACATCCTTCGAGTTTTTCCTGCTGGCGCTATTCGGAATTGTCATCAGCGGAACCCTGACTAGTCAGGATCTGGTTTACAAAGGGTGGATCGCCGGTCTCATCGGACTTTTCCTGGCCACGATCGGCCGGGACAGCCTTCAGTTTTTTCCGCGCTACACCTTCGGAATGAGCGAACTGGAAGGGGGGCTCGATCTGGTTCCCGTCCTCATCGGAGCATTCGGTATCCCCCAGATCATGCAGACCATCCGGGACAATTTTAAAATATCCGAGACGAGCGAGTTTAAAAAGATTCTGCCCGAGTGGAAAACCATCGGAAAAAATATTCCCACCATCCTCAGGTCATCCCTTATAGGAGTGGGTATTGGAGCGGTTCCCGGCATAGGTGAAGATATCGCCGGTTGGGTTTCCTATGGAACAGCCAAGAAAGCCAGCAAGCACCCCGAAGAATTCGGAAAAGGGGCCGTGGAAGCGGTCATTGCCACGGAAACGGCCAACAATTCCTGTATCGGCGGAGCCATGATTCCCCTGCTCAATCTGGGAATACCAGGCAGTCCTCCCGCGGCCATGCTCCTCGGCGCCTTCATGCTTCACGGCATACAGCCGGGACCGATGCTCAATATCGACAGACCGACTTTCGTTCTGGAGATTACGGCCATCCTTCTTCTGGCGTCCATAGCCATGTGGGTGAGCGGAATTTTCCTGTCCAAACAGGTTGTTAAAGTACTCAAAGTTCCCACATCGCTGTTTATGCCTATCATTGCGGTACTGTGCGTCATCGGGTCCTACGCTCTGGGAATGAGGGTGTTCAACCTCTACCTTATGCTCCCCATCGGTATACTGGCTTATTTCCTGTCGGAGATGAAATATCCCATCGCTCCCCTGATTATCGGAGTGATCCTGGGAGACATGTGCGACCAGAACCTGAGACGGGCCCTTATGGTTTCCCAGGGCAGCTTTATGCCTGTTTTCCAGAGACCGGTCTCTCTGGTTCTGATTCTGGTAATCGCCATTCTCATAGCCGGACAGATTCCTGCATTTCAGAGATTTCAGGTCAGAGTGAAAGAAGGAGTTGTCTCGCTCTTTAAAAAAAAAGAGAAAAGCGCTGACAACGCATAACTGAACAATCCTTTTACGGAGAAAAATTATGAATAAGAATGACAAAGCAGTCATGTTGCGGGAAAAAGCCCGAGAACTGCGCAAAACTGCTCTTACTATGATACATACGGCCGGATCCGGCCATCCCGGAGGCTCCCTTTCGGCAGCCGATTTTATGGCGGCGCTCTACTTTGACGAACTGAATATCCGCCCCGAAGACCCGAAGTGGCCCGACAGAGACCGGTTTGTTCTCTCCAAAGGCCATGTCTGCCCCATCCTCTACTCATCTCTGGCTCTGCGGGAGTATTTTCCCTATGAGACCATCTACACGCTGAGAAAACAGGGATCGATCCTTCAGGGACACCCCGATATGAAAGTCTGCCCCGGCGTGGACATCAGCACCGGATCGCTGGGTCAGGGGCTTTCGACTGCGGTCGGCATGGCTCTGGCCGGGAAAAGAGACGGACGGAGCTACAGGGTTTTCTGTCTGGTCGGTGACGGAGAGTGCCAGGAAGGGCAGATCTGGGAAGCTGTTCAGTCCGCTGTTAAATATGAACTGGATAACCTGGTTATCATCGTAGACAACAATAATCTGCAGAACGACAACACCTGTGATGTGGTCATGCCTACGGGAGATCTGAGGCTCAAGTTTGAAGCCTTCGGCTGCGAAGCCTATGGAATCGACGGGCACGATATGGATCAGATCGTCGAAGTTCTGGATACAATCAGGGAAAGTGATAAAAAACTACCCAAAGTGATCGTCGGCAAGACAGTTAAGGGCAAGGGCGTTTCCTTTATGGAAAATGTGGTTCAGTGGCATGGAATGGCTCCCGACAAGGAGCAGTTCGCCACAGCCATAAAAGATGTTGAAGAGGTGACGGTATGACAGGTAAAGCGACAAGAGATGCCTACGGGGAAGCGATCCTCGAACTGGGCAGAGATAACAAAGATATATATGTAGTGGATGCGGACATCGGCAAATCCTGTAAGACCGTACCCTTTTCGCAGGAACTTCCGAACCAGCATGTCAATGTGGGGATTGCCGAGCAGAATGCCTGCGGGGTAGCGGCCGGTCTGGCGACCTGCGGGAAAATCCCTTTTGTGACGACCTATGCGGTTTTCGGTTCCATGAGGATGTCCGAGCAGATCCGCCAGGAAGTGTGCTACCCGAAGCTGAATGTAAAAATCGCCTGTTCCCACGGGGGATTCACCCCCGCCAACGACGGCGCCAGCCATCAGGGCGTTGAGGATATGGGCGTGCTCCGTTCCATTCCCGGCATGACTGTGCTGATGCCGGCAGACTTCTATTCAGCCAAGAAGCTCGTTAAAGCCGCAGCCGCCTACAATGGTGCTGTCTATCTTCGGTTTACCAGAGATCCTGTCCCTTTCATCTATGATGAGAACGCCGAGTTTGAGATCGGGAAAGCTGTGAAGCTGAAGGAGGGGAAGGATGTCGCGATCATCGCCAACGGAGATATCATGTCCGTTGCCCTGAAAGCGGCTGAAGAGTTGGAAGCGAAGGGACATTCGGTGCGCCTGCTGGATATGCACACCATAAAGCCCCTCGATGAAGAGGCGGTCAATACCTGTATCGAAGAGATCGGGAAGATCATCACTGTGGAAGACCACAATATCCTCAACGGTCTGGGAAGCGCTGTTTGTGAAATGGTTGCCGAAAAAGGGAAGGGGATTGTCAAGCGGATTGGTATTCGCGACCAGTTCGGAGAATCGGCCCCCTACGAGTATCTGCTGGAAAAGAACGGCATTACTGTAGATAATATAGTGAAGTCTGCAGAAAGGATGTTCCAATAGATGAAAATAGTAGTTCTTGACGGATACACCCTCAATCCGGGAGATCTCTCCTGGGAGGGTTTTGAAAATCTCGGTGAGTTCACCTGTTATGACAGAACCGAAGAGAAGGATATAGTCAGCCGGATCGGGGATGCAGAGCTGGTCATTACCAATAAGACCCCTGTTTCGGCAGAGACCATTGCCGCCTGTCCCAACATTAAGTATATCGGTGTTCTGGCAACGGGTTACAATGTTGTCGATGTGGAAGCTGCTGCGGCCCGACATATCCCTGTAACCAATATTCCCACTTACGGAACTACAGCGGTGGCTCAGTTCGCCTTTGCGTTGTTACTTAATATCTGCCATCACGTTCAGGACCACAGCAATGCGGTTTTCCAGGGGCGCTGGACGGCGGCTCCCGACTTCTGCTTCTGGGATTTTCCCCTGATGGAACTGGCCGGCAAGACCATGGGGATTATCGGTTACGGGCGGATCGGCCAGGCAACGGGAAAAATCGCTCAGGCTTTCGGAATGAAAGTCCTGGCTTATGATGATTACCGGAATGCCGATCTGGAGTGTGAAACCATGGCTTATGCTTCGCTTGATGATCTGCTGGAGCAGTCCGATGTCATTTCCCTCCACTGTCCGCTTTTCGAGTCGACAAAAGGGATTATCAATAAGGGCAATATCGCAAAGATGAAGGACGGGGTGATCATTATCAACACATCCCGCGGGCCGCTGATCGTGGAAGAGGATCTGGCGGAAGCTCTGAACTCGGGTAAGGTGAGAGCGGCGGGTCTCGATGTGGTTTCTACAGAACCGATCCGGGAAGACAATGTTCTGCTTAAGGCAAAGAACTGTCTGATAACGCCACATATCGCCTGGGCTCCTCTCGAGTCGCGGTCGAGGCTTATGAATATCGCTGTTGATAATCTGAAATCCTTTCTGGACGGGGCGGTTGTGAACAGGGTTAATTGATTCTGAGATATTATGGAAAAGGGCAATCAAATGTTTGATTGCCCTTTTTTTCTGTTTAGTAAGGAGGTCTTTACACTCTTCAGTCATGTCATAGACCATTGACGATAAGATTCTTGACAGCGGTTACCAAAAAAAACTGGTTTTTCTCATACGTGAGTTATATTAGTCGTAAGACTTTAGTATTAGATGAGGTGCTCATGACCGGACCCATACTGTCAGGCCTGCTGTTTTCACTTTCCGTTATTCTCTTAAGTTTTTTCAAACCGGGAAGCTGCCGGGTTTTTATCGGCTTTTTTTTTATTATTTCCGGTGCCGTCGTCAATCTCACATTAATAATCATACGACCTTTTTTCGTCTATCAGTACGGCATGACGGCCCGCCTTGAACTGTATCGAGACTTTACCGAGAGGGTCATCGGAGTCAATCCCATCCTGTTCGGCGTCCTGCTCATTCTCTTCGAGTTGACTGTGGGGATGATGATTCTCGGTAAAAAGCGATGGGTGACCGGGGGCCTGTTGCTGGCCTCTCTGTTTATGGTGATCCTCATTCCCCTTCAGGCTTATCGTTTCGCCTGGGCGCTATCCGTGCCCTCTCTTCTCTTCCTTATGAGAGGGAACTACGGTAAAAGTCTGATTGATATGGTGAGGGAGAGAAGAGAAGGAGCGAAAACCGATTAAAATTCCTTATAAGCCAGATACATTTTGTCTTTATTGCGGATAATGACAGCTTCTTCGGGAAAATTCAGTTTTATGGAAAGCGATTCGGAAACCAGAATTGTACCCATGGGACATTCGTTGAGCAGATGGAAATCCGCCTTTCCGATCTGGCCTTCGCCTTGATTGAGTTTTTCTATGGACTGCCCGGCGTAAAGATCCATTTGCAGGTCGCGGGTATAGAGATCCAGATCCTCTCCGTCATTGGGATGGATGGCCAGTTCGATATCCTTGAATTTCTTTTCCACTACTATATTCATCAGTTCCGTGTGTTCCATGTATTAAGAATAATTCGCGGGATTCCGGATTTCAACAGTTTCATTTGATTAAAAAGTCAAAACTGCGCTGTCGGCTCGTCCTTCTGTTCCTCCCCACAGCACTCCCCCGGAATCCCGCCATATAATCTGGCCCCTTCCGAAAAGAGCCGCGTTGTGGCTGTAGGAAATCTCATGGCCTTTTCTCTCCAGTGCCCGAACCGTTTCGGACGGCACATCCGGTTCAACCAGTACCTTTTTTCCTTCCATCCACTGCCATCGGGGAGCATCGAGAGCGCTCTGGGGATTCATATGATAATCCACCGTATTCATGATAACCTGAAGATGTCCCTGAGGCTGCATAAAACCGCCCATAACACCGAAAGGACCCACGGCTTTGCCTTCTTTTGTAAGAAAACCCGGAATGATAGTGTGGTAAGGTTTTTTTCCCGGTTCCAGGCAATTGGGATGCCTGCGGTCAAGAGAGAAACTGTGACCGCGGTTTTGCAGGCTGATGCCTGTGCCCTGTACGACGAGACCCGAACCGAAGCCCATATAATTGCTCTGGATAAAGGAAACCATGTTCCCCTCTCCGTCGGCTGTGGCCAGATAAACTGTTCCTCCCCGGGGGGGAGTTCCCGGTTCAGGCTCTAAAGCCTTATTCCCGATCAGTTTTCGCCGCTCTCTGGAATACTGTTCCGACAGGAGAGCGTCTGTTGAGATTTTCATTGTATCCGGATCGGTAATAAATTGCCGTCCATCGGCGAAGGCCAGCTTTATGGCTTCGATCTGGAGATGGAGTCTTTCCGTTTCCGCCATCGATGATGGATTGTCATTGCCAAGCATGCTGAGTGCCATCAGCGCGACGAGACCCTGACCGTTGGGAGGTAATTCCCAGACATCGTATCCCTTGTACGGTACGGAAAGCGGTCTGACCCACTGCGGCTTATGGGCGGCCAGGTCCCCGCTGTTAAGAAATCCTCCGGTCTCCGAGGAAAACCGGACTATTTTATCCGCCAGGTCCCCTCTGTAAAATGACTCCGCTCCGGTTTCTCCGATTTCCCGGAGAGTGGCACCGTGGTCTTTCATAGTAAAAAGATCACCAGGTTCCGGCGCTTTGCCTCCGGGGGCGAAGGTTTGAAACCAGGAAGCGAATTGCGGATCTTTCAGGTGCTCCTTGTATATTCCATAAGCCCGTTGCCAGTTGGCACTGACATGGGGGGACAGGGGAAATCCCTCTTCGGCATATTTCACCGCCGGTTTCAGAGTTTCCGCCAGAGATAAGCGTCCAAACTTTCTGTTCAGTTCCGCCCAGCCTCCGGGGACTCCGGGGACTGTTACGGGATACCATCCGAAGCGGGGCATTTCCTTTAGTCCCGCCTTTTCCAGTTCTTCGATGGACAGCGCCAGGGGGGAACGGCCGCTGGAATTCAGTCCGTGCATTTTTCCGTTCATCCAGACAATGGCGAAATTGTCACCCCCTATGCCGTTTGAGGTCGGTTCAACGACGGTCAGGCAGGCCGCGGTGGCGATCGCCGCATCGACGGCATTGCCTCCCATCCTGAGAATGTCCAGTCCTGCCTGAGCGGCCAGGTTCTGCGAAGTGGCTACCATTCCGTTTTTCCCCACTGTTACATAGCGGCGGGAAGAATGGGGATATTGGAGCGATTGTTCTTTTAAATTCATAAGATTTCCTTCAGTACTGGACGAGGCTGCCGTCCTTTTTGGCCCTTTTCAGGGCATGGTGAAAAATATACAGAGAGAGAGGTCCGACGAGAGCTGTAAACAGGAACAGAAAGAGCAGAGATGTTAATATCTGTCTGTCCTGCGGACTAACGAGAAGAATCTCTCTGACGATTTTACTCGAATGGGTCAGGGGAAGCAGCTTGGATATCCATTGTATGCCTTTAGGCATGACCTCTACGGGGAAAAGCAGTCCTCCGAGAAAATAACTGGAGGCCCCGAAAAAAGCATTTATGGGATTCCCCTGCTTGAAAACCAGGGTGAAAGAAGCGGAAACGAGGCCGACGCTTATGAAAGCTCCGAAAGTGAGGACCAGCGATATGAACAGAAGAGCAACCTGTCCCGGGTCGACCGATAGCTTGAGAATGAGGATGCTCACACCTATGAGAAAAAAGCTTTCAAAGAAGGATTTGAGGAATGACCAGAGAGAGTTCCCGATGAGAATCGTATAAACTGAATTCGGTGTTATCAGAAGCGCTTCCAGAGTCCCCTGAACCTGGGCATTGCGGATTTGAGAAGAGAAGGAGTAAAGCCCGGTGGAAACGAATGTGCTGAGTGCCATGCCCAGAATGGCAAAGGCGAAGTAGTCGTTCCCGTAACGTTCGAGCTGGATGGAGAAACCGCCGCTGAATGTTTTTCCAACGAAAAAGAGAAAGAGAACAGTTAGCAGGATACCGATTAACTGAAGAATGAAACGGAATCGGTAACTCAGCATGGACTGCCAGTCCCGTTTCAGAAAAGCCAGCATTTTATTCATCAGGACCCTCCAGAAAGTGCTTCAGAATATCCATCAGTCCCGGTTCTTCCTTTTTCAGTTCGATCAGGCGGCCGCCGCTCCGGATAAAGTCTTCCATCAGGCTGGAAATTTCCTCTATCCCCGACTTCAGCCGGAATTCCCAGTCATTGATAATTTCGATTTTCTCTTTCTGTGATTTCTGCCATGAAGAGGGAAGGCTTTCGTGCCGCACTCTGAAATGATTTTCCTGCTGCACCCGGTTCCTGAGGATTTGCGGGTCGCCTTCCGCGACAATACGTCCCTTGTGAAGCAGAGCTATCCTGTCGGCCAGTTCCGCCGCTTCATCGAGATCGTGCGTGCAGAGAAAAACGGTCGCTCCCCTTTTGTCCAGGAGAATCTCTCTGACGAAATTGCGGAAATCTTCCCGGGCAATGGGATCAAGATGATTGGCCGGTTCATCGAGCAGATATAAATCCGGGTCGGACAGGAGCGCTCTGGCAATGTTCAGTTTCTGCTTCATGCCCGCGGAATACTGGCGGAAGGGTTTATCGGCGTCTTCGTAAAGATTCACTTCTTTCAATACCGAATTTATCGTTTCATCTCTATCGGATATGCCGTAGAGCGAGGCAAAAAAATCGAGATTCTGCCTGCCTGTCAGGCGCCAGTAAAAGGATCGGTCGTTGGGGGTCACCAGGCCGACTCCCCTGAAATCCTTTTCCGGTATTTCTATTGATCCCTTATCCGGGAGTATCAGGCCGGCGAGGATTTTTATCAACGTGGTTTTTCCCGCTCCGTTGGGACCGAGAACACAACACACCGAGCCGCGGGGAATTGTCAGATCAAGTCCTTTCAGAGCTTTCTGCCGCTCCCCTTTGCGAAAGGGATTGAGATTGGGAACGGGATATTCTTTTTCAATACCTTTTATTCTTATAAATGAGGTATGTTCTTTTGCCGCCATAGGCTTTACTATGCTATAGTTGAGTCTGCAACGCAAGGAATTACGTAAAAAAATGAACGAAAGCCGTATCATTATCGACACGCTCTGCCATGGCCGCTGGGACGATACCAGGGCGGCGGAAATGGATCCCCGGAAGCTCCTCTCTCTGGCTCACCGCAACAAGGTGCTGGTTCCCCTGTCCCGTTATGTGTTCGATCACAGAATAGATCATTTTTTTAAAGGCACAACATCTCTCCGAAGGATGAGGGAGACGCTGCTCCTTCATGAACGGGACAAAGGCATCTGGCTCGAAACCCTTCATTCGCTGGTTCCGCAAATGGAAGAGGCGGGGATCGATGTTCTGCTTCTCAAAGGCCTCAGTTATGAAACCGATATTCCCAGGGACATGGGCGATCTCGATCTGCTCGTCAGACCGGAGCAACTGGAAAAAGCTATAGCTCTCCTGGAGAAAAACGGCTTCGTTTATGCCGGCGGCAACAGAGGGTTTCACAAAAGGAAAGGAGAAGCGGGGAACTGGGAGCGGCTGAAGCCCTGGAGCAACCAGTTCGAATTTCTCAATGAGAAAACAGGTCTGCTCATCGAGCTGCATACGGAATTTTTCCACAGGGACAGAGTGTACCGATTCAGTTTCGATTCCCTTCTCGACAGGATTGAAGATTTCCGGCGACGCTCTGTTTATTCGAAAGAACTGAAATGCCGGATTTTATCCGTCGAAGACAGGCTCCTTCTGCTGTGCATACATACAGCCGTGAAAAGAGCCGCGCCGAAAAAAACCTTCGCTCTCCGCAATATTCTCGATATAGAAAATTTTATTGCCGCTCACCCCGTTGACTGGCAAGTTCTGCAAAGAACAGCGGAGGAAACGGGAATGCTGCTTTTTCTGCTCTATTCACTGGAGACAGCCAAGCGCTTTTTCCCGGACCTTCCCGGCGGTGATATCCTGAAAGCGGGAAATGATAGGCTCACATCTTTTCAACGGCGGTTTAAAAAAAACATGCATAATTGTTTTTATGATCTGGATACGGCCCGTTATTTCAGAACAGTCCTCTATGAACTGGGTCTTCCCTTTGCCGTGAAAAGCCGTCTGAAACATAAAATTTCCAGTATTTGCGTTCTTCCGGTTCTGTTCCCCGAGCCGTGGCGACTCCGGCAGTTGTACGGGTTCTCCCGCCACTCACCCTGGTTCTTTCTCGCTTATCCCCTGGAACCGGTAAGGTGGATCCGCGTCGCCTTGAGGCAGAGGAGGCCGCCCCTTGGTAAAATCTGAGGCTATGGGGATACTTCTGGAGGGAAAGGAAGCTCTATGGCTGCCCCTTCTCAGCGGGAGCATGGCTCCGGCTCTCCTTCCGGGAGATGAATTGTATATCGATCCGCAACGGAGAACTCCCCGCCGGGGAGAAATAGCCGTATTTTTCAGAGAGGGCAGATTTTTCAGTCACCGGGTTCTTTTCTCATTCCGCTGGGGGACGTCCCGCTTTCTCTGCGAGAAAGGCGATGCCAATTCATCTGCCCGTTTCATTGCGGAAAAAAAGGTTCTGGGAACAGTTCTCAGATTTAAAAGAAATGGACTTGAAACCGATCTTACAAGTGCGGAAGCCGTCAGATTCTCGAAAAAACTGGCCCGGCGGTCTTTTTTCAGACTTTGGAAAATCAGGAGATGGAGATGAACCGCTTGAATCTGGCTGTAGGCCCCGTATCGATGGCACTGGACTTTGAGGACAAGTCATTGTGCGAACATTTTTCCCGTTATTTTATGGATCAGATCTCTCAATCCGATCCTCAGGTGATAATGGAGATTCATCTGACTGATAAAAAAACAAGCGGCCGGGTCCCGAACAGCCTTTTTTTAACTAAGAGAAAAAGGGAAATGGGATTTGAAACGGGTGAAGGATTGCTCCAGGCCCATTACGATCGCCAGAAAAAAATATGGATTTTTACAGTCAATCTGCTGCTTCTGAAAAATGATTATACCCGGGTATTCGAACAGATCCTCTATCAGGCTTTTTACAGCGTTGTGGGGGAGCGGAATTATCACCTGGTCCATTCGAGCGGCGTTATCAGGGACGGGCAGGGGTTCCTCTTTTTCGGTCCCTCCGAAGCGGGGAAAAGCACAGTGGCTTCGCTCAGTTCCCCCTATTCTGTTATTAACGATGAGATAAATATCATTGACCTGGAATCAGAGATCCCCATGCTCGTCAGCACGCCTTTCAACGGGTTATATCGCGATAAAGCAGAAGGCCGCGCTCCTCTCAAGGGGCTTTTCCTCCTAAACAAAGCTCCGCATCACCGCGTCGAAGCAATCCGGGGGGCCAAAGCTGTGAAACCTCTCGCAGGGGAGATCATTCCTCCCATCGGTCTCGATGAGATTCTGGACCCTATGACTTTTCCGTCCATGATGGACAGAGCGGCCGTGATCTGTAAAAATGTTCCTGTCTATCGGCTGGATTTTCTCCCCGACAGCGGATTCTGGGATGTTCTCAAAGAATTGTGAGGTGAATATGAACTGGACTGAAAATCTTAAAATCAATAAGGAATTCATTTCCCGTGATCTGGGTGACGAAATCGTTCTCATGTCGAAAGACGGACAGGAAATCCACAGTTTCGAAGATTCGGGCTTATGGGTATGGCAGCAGCTGCAGGAAGGGAAAACCCCTCAGGATATTCTCGGCGCGATTCTGGAAGAATATGATGTCCCGGAAGAGCGCGCTAAAGCGGATCTGGAAGATTTTTTCAATGATCTTCTGGAAAAAGGCATAGTAGAGTAAATTTATGGGTGAGCTGCGTGACAGAATCCTGGCAAAATATAAAGCCCAGAACCGCCTTAATGCCGTCATGATTGAGGTGACCCACCGTTGCCCCTGTTCGTGCATTCATTGTTATATACCCGACAATCCGCCGCCGGAACTGACTCTTGAGGAGTTTAAAATCCTCTTTTCTCAATTAAAAGAGGAAGGGGTCTTCGATCTGGGTTTTACCGGAGGTGAACCTTTTATCCGCAAGGATATGTGGGACATCCTCAAGGCCGCTTCGAAAGAGGGATTTTTTCTCACCGTTTTATCAACGGGACTTCTCTGGAAGAAAAAAGATATCGCCCGACTTAAAAAAGTCGGTGTGCAGGCGGTGGAAATATCCCTTCTCGGGGGGCGGGCGGAAACCCACGATTCCATAATGAAATTCCCCGGTGCTTTTGAACACCTGAAAAAAACCATACCTCTGCTGGCGAAAGAGGGAATCGGTGTGGTTTTGAAGACGACGCTTCTCAGGGAAAACTACAGAGAATTGCCGCTTATGGAGGAACTGGCGCGGGAACTCAAGGTGGAGTATGCCGCACTGGTAAACGTAAGCTCCCGACTGGACGGTGACAACTCCCCCCGGGACCATGCTCTCGGGGCTGAAGAGCTGAAAGAGATCCCCATGAAATATATTGTGGGACAGGAATCATTGAGTTCCTGCCACAATCAGGCATATCTGACCTGTAACGCCGGAAAAATATTCGGTTCCATCACTCCCGAAGGGGATGTGCTTCCCTGTCTCATGTTCCGCAGGCCTGTGGGAAATATAAGAAAGCAGACTCTGAAAGAGATCTGGCATGACGATCCCGATCCCTATCTCATCGATCTGCGGGAAATGAAAGATGAGGATGTGGAGGAGTGCTACAGCTGTTCCAGAAGGGATTTCTGTCCCCGTTGTCCCGCCATGGTCTACCTCGATACGGGAGATATCAAAAAAAAATCCCCGAACGCCTGCCGTATGGCAGAAGTAATTTCGGGGATAGGAGAGTCGGCGGAAACCGCCGCAAAGCAGGACCTCAATCGCAGCAAAGCACCTTAAATAAACTCGCAATGAATTTCAAAGGCGACATTTGTTCCCAGAAGTCTCCACCTGAAGATCCGTAACAGCCGAAAACACCCAGTTCGACTTTTTCGGTCTTCACTTTCGGCGGAATGTATGATTTTTTCATAGAGGCCTCCTGAAGTTACTACCATTATCTGCCTTAGTCCAACACATCACAATCAGGTGAATTTCGTATTTTATTTTTCTTTTTCATAGAAACAGATAAGAAAGTATCAATTTACTCTGGTACTTAAGTACTAATCTTTTCTAGATAGTGTGTTTTCCCCCTTCTTCAAAGCTCCCGTAAAGAGAGAGCTCATAGGCAGAGGAGACTTGTTCACGGCTTAAGCAGTTTTATCAGGGGAGACATTCCTCTGCGGGCATAAGAAGAAAAGGACTCGTCCGACGAGCTCCGGATCCAGAGAAAGGACTGAAAAATTATCTGTGATGTCAGAAGTGAGCAGTAAAAATCCGAATCCTCTTCCCGGGAAAAATCTCCGGTCTTCTGTCCCTCCAGTATTATCCGGTTCAGCAGGGGGCGTATGGGAAGGTATTCTTCAATGATAGACGGGCCGCCCTCCGGCCTGAGTTCCAACCTGTAAATCTGGGAGACAATATCCTTTCCTTTCCGTTCGTAATAATGATAGAGCGCGGCAAGAAGCTTTTCCAGCTTTACAGACGGGGCTGTGCCTTCCATCGAATTCATCAGAGCCGTCATTTCCTCCCCTTCGCGGCGGATTATTTCCAGCAGAATTCCATCCATCGATTTGAAATGGTGATAGAACGTTCCCTGCGCGATGCCCGAAGCGGAACAGATATCGCTGAGAGTGACATTTTCGATCCCTTTTTCATGAATCAGTTTGATAGAAGAATCAATAATTCTCAGTCTGGTTTTCATTCCCTTCGGGGTTATTTTCTCGCTCATCATCTCACTTTAGCAGATTCCTCATGGTCCGGCAATAAAAACCGAGTGTACTCGGAAATATTGACAGAGTCTAGTTTCGGAAGTATTCTTTAAAAATACCGGATACGCCGGGAAAAGGAGAATTATGCTATGGGTTCCCTCTTGCAAGGTTCCGTATCTCCGCAATTGAAAAATAACCGGGAGAAAAGCTGTGTCATCGTCTCATGCGCACCGGAGCTGGATTATTCCCGGGATTATGTAGCCCTGCCGAAAAACTACGGAACGGCGGCCTATTTTGCCCGAGAGGATGTTCAGGCTATCAGAGATACGGTTTTTTGCAATCTTGATGATCTGAACGAACAGACAGGATTCTCCGAAAAGATCAGGAACCGGCGGGTTCTCATTAAACCGAATTTCGTCGGCGTGTATCATAAAGCGGGTTTCCGCGATGATGATTATCCCGAATCGACCGATCCCCGGGTTCTCGATTCCATTGTGGAATATGTTCTGCAGTATACTGATGATATCATCATCGTCGAAGGTTCCGGGGCACCCGTAACCAGAGTCATGGCGAAGATAAACGGAACCGACAGGCTTGTCAAATTCCGGAAGATCCGCTTCGAAGCCGTGGAGGAACAGCCGGTGGACCGCTATCTGCTCCCCAAAGCCCAGGTGATGAAAGAGGTATACATTCCCTCTCTTTTCAGCGAGGTTGTCCGCGGGGAAGCGTTTTATATCTCTGTCCCCAAAATGAAAACCAATCTCTACACGGGCGTAACCCTGGGCTTCAAAAATGCCATGGGCAGCCTCTCGACCCATATGCGTTACAGGAACCACAATTACAATATCAATAAAAAACTGGTGGATCTTCTCTATCTGTTCAAACCTGATCTGACGGTTATCGACGGGATTATCGGAGGGGAGGGTAACACTCCGGCTCCTCTCGACCCCGTAGATGCCCGTCTGATTATCAGCGGAACCAATTCGGTGGAAACCGACCGGGTGGCTACCAGAATTATGGGCATCGATCCCTCAACGATCGAACTTATGAATGAAGCGGACAAGTTGGGATTCAACGATCCCGATACGGTTGTTATCGGAGGCGATATCGATCCCATACCCTGGAGGAAAGCTGATACAAGCCTGATCTCCGGCAATATGGCAGAGAACTTTCCCCATATCAGATTTCTTGCCGGCGCTACGAAAAACGGGGCTCCGAAACCAGATTCTCCTGAAAACGTCGATCTGAAAACTATACAGGCCATGGAACAGGTCTGTCCGGGAGGATGTCTGCCGTCGGTTATCATGACTTTCGAGTACTACCGCTATATGAAAAACTTCAATCCCGACCGTTTCCGCGATGCCGTTGTGCTGATCGGAGCCGGTTCAAAAATAGGTGAAAGCTACTATTACTTCGATAAAGAGGGGAAAGCCTACAGCCGGGAAGAAATTAAACAGCTGCCCGGAAAGAAAATCGCCGTGGGAAGCTGCACTTCCTGGATGGAAGGGGAAACCGATTATTACTTCGAGGGTTGCACCGCCCATGTACTGAAGCTCACACAGGGGCTGAACAGAGCCCTGGGGGTGGAAAACCCCATGATTAAAACTTTTTTGAAAAAGCCGGCTTATGTTCTGGAAATCTTCAAGATAATGCGGCGGCGGATAAAGCTGGTCAGGAGAGGGATTCCCGTGGATGTGGACCTCTGTCTGGAAGATAAGATTTTTGAAGGGCGGAATCTGACGGAGGAAGAAAAAACTCTCGATTACATCCCCATTGATATACCGCTCCTGTCGAAAGCTGACAGAAAAAAACAGATAAAATACATAAAGGACACGTTGAAATGATAGGAAAAGCCCTTGTTCTTCTCACCTGGGGAGCGGCTTCGCTTCTCTGGATTTTCGGGGGGATCGGGATCCCTTTTCTCCTGCTCGCGCTGCTTCATGGAGCGGAGATCTTCTCCATTGGTTTGAAAACAGGAAGGGAGAATGATATTCCGCCTCTCAAATCGGCTTTGTTGACCTTTATATTCGGCTTCACATGGTGGCTGCCCTTAAGGAGAAAAGAAAAATGAAAGGATACTGGGGAAAGATTCTCGTTGTTGATCTGACGAAAAAAGAGTGTAACTACCGGGATGTCGATGATTCGGTCTACGAATCCGTTCTCTCCGGCGTGGGACTTGGAGCCTGGTATCTAAACCGGAATATTCCGGCCGGAGCAGACCCTCTCGGTCCGGAGAACATCCTGGGTATAACATCGGGGCTTCTCACGGGAACCGGTTCGGTTATGACGGGGCGGTGGATGGCTGTATGCAAATCCCCTCTGACCGGGGGATGGGGCGATTCCAACTGCGGCGGCGATCTGGCTCCGGCTATCAAGCAGTGCGGCGTTGATGCGATCTTCTTCCACGGGAGGGCCGAAGAACCGGTCTATCTCTATGTAAACAGTAAAGAGGCGGAAATCAGGTCCGCCGGCGATTACTGGGGACTTGACACGGTCGAAGCGGAAACAGCTCTGATCCGGGACTGCCGGAAAAAGAAAAAGCCGGCTGTGGCGGTTATCGGACCGGCCGGAGAGAAGGTGTCGCTCATTGCCGGAATTTCCAATGATCTGGGGCGCTTTGCCGCCCGTTCGGGAGTCGGAGCCGTGATGGGGTCGAAAAAACTCAAAGCCATCGTTCTCGACGGTTCCAGGAGAGTCGGCGCGGAAAACCGCGATGAAGTCAAAGCGATCAGCAAAGAGTATTCCCGAAAGGTGAGAAACTCCAATGCTCCGTCAGTTCTCAAAGGAAGCGTCTTCCCGCTCATGGGCAAGGTTATGGGAAGTCTGAAAAGCGTGTCTCCCATGGACGGACTTTTCACTTCCATGCTTCTGAAGAAATACGGCTCCATTATGAATAACACCCTTTCCATTCACAACGGCGACGCCCCGATTAAAAACTGGAGCGGATCGGCCAAAGATTACAACCGCTCCTTTTACAAAGAACTCAATCCGGAAAAATTCATTAAAAGGGAAGAGAGGAAATATCACTGTTCATCCTGTATCGTCGGCTGCGGGGGAATCTGCAATATCAAAGATGTGAAGGACGGCAGATTCGAACATACCCACAAGCCCGAGTACGAAACGGCCATGATGTTCGGCGGCCTTCTTATGAACCGCGACACCGACTCTATCTTCTATATCAATGAATTGCTTAACCGTGCCGGGCTGGATACCATCTCTACGGCAGGCTCTGTCGCCTTCGCCATCGAGTGTTTTGAAAAGGGCATTCTGACTGCCTCCGATACAGAGGGGCTCGAGCTGCGCTGGGGCGATAGCGATGCAATAGTGAAACTCGTTGAAAAAATCGCAAAGCGGGAACCGGGAATCGGAGACCTCCTGGCCGACGGAGTGAAAGCCGCCGCAGCGAAAATCGGCAAGGGATCGGAACGTTTTGCCGTTCATGCCGGAGGTCAGGAGCTGCCGGCCCACGATCCGAAAATCGACCCCATGCTCGGCGCTACCTATAACGCCGATCCCACTCCGGGGCGCCATACGACCTCCGGCGGACAGTACTATTCCATGTCTTTTCTCTGGGACAGAATCTCCTGGCTTAAACCGCTCAAACGCTCTCCCAAGTCTGCAGAATATCTGCCGGGAGTTGAGGAAGCCATGAAAAATGTCGCCTACACCTCTTACAAAATGCTGGTCGACGGGGCGGGAGGCTGCTACTACGCCATGATGATGGGAGTTCAGCATTTTAAAATATTCGAATACCTCAATGCAGCAACAGGATGGAATAAGAGCCCCGACGAGTACATGGAAATCGGCAAACGCATACAGAACCTGAGGCAGCAGTTCAACGCCAGGCAGGGTGTCGATGTCAACGCTTTCAAAGTCCACGACAGAGTGAGCGGAAAGGAGCCTCTGGTCTCGGGCCACAACAAGGGTATTACACTGGATGTGGACGGTCTTGTCGATGCCTACCGCAAAGCCTGGGGATGGGACCCCTCTACGGGCTACCCTCTGGACGAGACGCTCCACGCTCTGGGCATTCCGGCATTGCTGGAAAAGGAGACGGCACATGGCTGATGCTAAAATGATTCCCATGATAGATTACGGAACCTGTATGGCCTGCACGGTTTGCGTCACCTCCTGTCCCTTCGGATGTCTGGAGCTGTCGATAACTGATCTGGACCCCTATAAAAAAGCCTACCCCGATCTTTTGCGGCGCGGCAGTTGTACGGGCTGCGGCATATGCGCATCGGAATGTCCTGTCGATGCCATCACCATGGTCCCGGGCGCTAATGAAAGTTAAGCTTATCGCTCCGCCTTTCTGCGATCAGTCTTTCCTCGACGACAGGGGAGAGGCGGAGCTTCCGGAGCAAACCCGTCTCTCCTCTCTTCTCCGAAAGATGAAAATACCCCCCTATTTCCGACCTCTTCTCATCATCCGGGTTAATTATGATAAAGTCCCGCGCAACTACGCTCTCAAAGAGGGGGATATGGTCAGTATTTTCTGGCCGATCAGCGGCGGCTGACTAATACTTCACTTGACAGGTAAAGTTTAGTTTATTATCTTATAGGGTAGGGGGGTATGGTATATGGCGAGAAAAGCACACCATCCTTACGAAACGAAAAAAGATATGATCAGCAGAATGAACCGCATTGAGGGACAGATCCGCGGTATCGCGAAGATGATCGATGAAGATGTGTATTGCGACGATATCCTCCATCAGTTCATGAGTGTTGAATCGGCCATAAAAGGGGTGAAGAAAACCCTTCTGGAAGCTCATATGAAGAGCTGCGTCGTTCATCAGATCCAGGACGGCAAAACCGAAGTGATCGATGAAGTGCTCACTACCATCGGCAAAATGATGAAATAAAGATATTTCGGGGGACACGTCAGTGTCGGGACCCGAACATAGTCGAAAAATGAAGATATTTCGGGGCTGGTCGCAGGCATGCCTGCTGCTCGCCCATGCAACCTTGGGCTGGTCGCAGGCAGTCCTGCTGCTCGCCCATGCAACCCAGGGGGCACGTCAGTGCCGGAACCCGAACATAGTCGAAAAATGACAGGATTGTGAGGTTTTTTATGGAAATTATCCAGTTGAATATACAGGGCATGACCTGTGCGGCATGCGTTTCCCATGTTGAGAAGGGAATCAGAAAAAACGATGGGATCGATATGGCGGCGGTCAATCTGGCCACGGAGAAAGCAACGGTCAGCTATGACCCGGAAAAAACATCGGTCGAGGAAATAAGGCAGAGCATCATCTCCGCCGGTTACGGGGCGACGGTGCCCCGTGAAGATGACGGCGATGAGGAGAAGAAGGAGAAAGACAGGCAGATTAAGAAGCTGGGGGTTCACACTCTCATTTCCTCTCTGTTAAGCGCACCTTTGCTTCTGGGTATGGTTACCATGTTTATTCACATCCCGGGACTCATGTTCCTTCACAATCCGCTGTTTCAGCTTGTTCTGGCCACTCCTGTCCAGTTCTGGATCGGTTGGCGTTTCTATAAAGGCGCCTGGAAATCCCTGGCCGCCGGAAGCCCGGGCATGGATGTTCTGGTAGCCATGGGAACATCCTCCGCCTATTTTTTCAGTGTTTTCAATGGTTTCTTTGCCCAATCTCTCGGCGTGGAAACCTCCGGGCTCTACTTCGAAGCGTCGGCCATCATCATCACTCTGGTCCTTCTCGGGAAATATCTTGAGTCCCGGGCCAAGGGGAAAACTTCAGAAGCGATTAAAAAGCTTATGGGGCTTCAGCCGAAAACAGCATTTGTCAACCGCGGCGGTTCTGTCGTTGAAGTGCCCATTGCCGATGTCGTCCCCGATGATATCGTTCACATCCGTCCGGGTGATAGAATCCCTGTCGACGGAACGATTCTTTCGGGAAATACAGCTGTCGACGAGAGCACAATAACCGGAGAAAGCCTGCCGGTGGAAAAACAGGCGGGCGACAAAGTTGTTAGCGGGACCATCAACAGCTACGGCTCCATTCAGTTCCGGGCGGAAAGGGTGGGGAAGGATTCAGTTTTGTCCCGGATTATCGCCGTTGTGGAGGAGGCTCAGGGATCCAAGGCTCCCATCCAGAAATTGGCCGATAAGGTGGCCGCAGTCTTCGTCCCCGTGGTTCTGCTGATAGCGCTGGTTACCTTTCTACTCTGGTGGCTTGCCGCGGGATCGCTGACTTCTGCTTTCGTATCCTCCGTGGCCGTTCTGGTTATCGCCTGCCCCTGCGCCCTGGGGCTGGCCACTCCGACGGCGATTATGGTGGGGACCGGAGTCGGCGCTCAGAGAGGGATTCTCATTAAAAACGGAGAAATCCTTCAGCAGGCGGGAAAACTCTCTGCAGTCGTTCTCGATAAAACCGGTACCGTGACAAGAGGCAGACCGGAAATGAAAGGGATTCATTCTTTAAACGGCGGCGATGAAGATCATTATCTGACTATTGCCGCCTCTCTGGAAAAACACTCGGAACACCCCCTGGCGAAAGCCGTCGTGAAATCCGCTGAAGAGAAAGGATTGGCTATTCCTGATTCTGTTGATTTTACCGCTGTTCCCGGGAAAGGGGTAAAAGCGGTTCTCGACGGTCAGACTTATTTCATCGGAACCGGCACTTATCTCTCTGAAAACGAAATAGAACAAAGCGGTCTGAGTGCCCTGAAAGGCGAAATGGAGTCAAAAGGGCACAGTGTTGTCATTCTGGCCGACAGCAAAGAGGCCCTGGCCCTAATTTCCATTGCCGATACCATAAAAGAACACTCCCGGGAAGGGGTTGACCAACTCAGATCCCTGGGTCTCCAGGTTTTCATGATGACTGGCGACAACAGGAGAACGGCCGAAGCCATAGCAGCGGAAGCAGGGATCGATCATGTTCTGGCGGAAGTTCTGCCGGAAGGAAAAGCTGCGGAGATTAAAAAACTGCAGAATGATGGTCATATCGTGGCCATGGCGGGTGACGGTGTAAACGACGCACCGGCATTGGCTACGGCCCATCTGGGCATCGCCATGGGCGAGGGGTCGGACATCGCTATGGAATCTTCCGACATCACGCTGATGAGAGGGGATCTGAGGGAAATCGCCGCAGCCATACAACTATCGAAGAAGACTATGGGAAAGATAAAACAGAACCTCTTCTGGGCTTTTTTCTACAATGCCATCGGAATTCCCTTTTCGGCGCTGGGACTGCTTAATCCGGTTATCGCCGGAGCGGCTATGGCTTTCAGTTCCGTTTCGGTCGTCTCCAATTCGCTGAGTTTGAGAAATTTTAAAGTCGCAAAGACTGAAAAAGAAAATATACCTTATAAGGAGAATAATATGGATGTGACAATAAAAGTGAACGGCATGTCGTGCAATCACTGTAAAATGGCTGTTGAAAAAGCAGCCGGCGCTGTTGAGGGAGTCTCTTCTGTCCTCGTCAATCTCGAAGCCGGTGAGTTGACTGTTTCTCTCGGCGGAGATAAGGAGACTCTGGTCGAATCGGTTAAGTCCGCTGTCAAGGAAGCGGGATACGAACCGCAATAGGATTCTTTTCTCTTTTTCCCGGAGCTGTTCTCATTGGGGGCAGCTCTATTTTTTTTAAACAGATTTCCTTTACAATTCCTTCACATCTGCCCTTTATATTCCAGATATAAAGAAACTGGAGGTACAAAATGTACAGAGGACTAAATGGAATCAATAGCGGTTTGCTAAGCGGGACGCCTGCATTCGGCGGATATTATCTCATGATCGGTCTGGCCGTTATCCTGACGGCTCTTATCGTGTATTTTCTGGTGAGAAACAGACACAGTCTCAGAGCCGTCGAAAAAGACACTCCGATGGAAGTTCTTCAGAAACGCCTGATCAATGGTGAAATCACGGTGGAGCAGTTTGTCGAAATGCGTCAGATTCTCAGGAAATAAGACTGCCTTTGTATGTGACGCTGCCGAGTCGGTACTCGTCGGCGTTAACATTTTCCCTTTGTTCCCGTAGCAGTGTCGTTGTTGGTGTTTTTCCCAGATTATGTCCCGGCAGGACAACCGTTTCGGGCGGGCAAACCTCAATCAGCTTTCTTAATGATGCCCCGAGAGCCGGTCTGTCGCTGTCTTTGCTGATTGTTGCACCGGAATCACCGACAAACAGGGTATCGCCTGTGAAAAGATTTCTGTCACCGTAAAGAGAAATACTGTCCGCGCTGTGCCCCGGGGTTTCCAGTACTGTTAATTCTTCACTGCCGAAACGGATTTTATCCCCTTCTCTCAAACCAGTTATATAACTGCGGACTTCAGCTCCCGTTTTCCGGAGAAAGTAGCGGTTCCCCCGCACATGATCAAAATGATTGTGTGTATTCACAATATACAGGATTTCAAGATTCCCGCTTCGAATTCGGTCAAGAATCTTCCGGTAATATTTCCGGGGAGTGGCAGACGCTGTACCGGGATCTATCAGGATTGCTTTTCCCGAATCTTCGCACAGGGCCAGGTAGGAGTAGTTTTTCAGAAATCCTCCCATTTCAATTTGAATAATATTCATTATTTTTCCTTTTTTCTCCTCAACACTATTGCAATTTATCCCCTGTTTCAAGAACATTAAAAGAATGTATAAAATAAACAACAGGGAAACTCTCAAAACACTTTATATTCTTGCTTTTATGTTTTTGGCCCTGGTATCTATAATATTATTAGCGGCTGATTTTTCCCTCTTGTGGAAGATCCCCATAGAGATTGTGCTTCTTCTGATTGTTTGCATCCTTCATTTCAGAAGCTATGGAATCCAGGGGAAAACACAAACGCAAAAAGCGAAGGACCGGGTTTCGACAGCGGTCATCGGTCTCCTCCACTCAACAAACGGCATATCGTCGCTTCAGGCATATAACAGTCTGATCAGGGATAATCTCGATGATAAAGAAAAAGCTCTGGAAATTCTCGATCACGAAAGCGTTATAATCGATGAGTACGCCGATAAGGTCAAATCCATAGTTTCCGATCTCTCCGAATCTTTCCGGACAGAAAGAGAGAAAATTGATATCTCCCAGCTGACCCGGCGATCTGCCGAGTTTGTCCGGCTCAAACGGATCAGGGATAGAAAAATCCCCCTGAACCTCTCTATTCCCGATCAGCCCGTATACGCTTCCGTATATCCTTCACTTCTGAAAACCGCCGTCGAGAATATTCTGGAAAATTCCTACAATGCCCTTCTCGAAGCAGATGTTCCGGACAGTCATATTTCTATTGCCGTCGAGAATAAAGCTGAAGAAGTATCAATAATCATAAAGGATAATGGAAATGGTTTTTCCGGTTTCGACGGAGTCATTCCTCCGGAATTTATTAAACCGGGCCGCAGCCTCAGAAAAGATGGAAACGGACTGGGGTTATATGTAGCTGTCCAATCCGTTAAGGAGTGTGGAGGTTCCCTTGAGATTATCAGTAAAAACGACGGACTGACATCTGTTATCACTCTGCCGGGAACAGAATGAAAGTTATTTATATCGATGATAACAAAAACAATCTTGCTCTGATGGGATCAGTGGTCAGAGCCATGAAGCCGCCGGTTGAATTCCTTGGAACAGATTCGGTAGACTCATTTCTCTCCTATGCCGACGATTCCGATTCTCTCTATATCATCGATTTCACCCTCGACGGCATTCTGGGTGATGTTCTTTATGAAAAACTCCTGGATATTCATAAATGTGCCCGGGTTATTATCACCAGTGCCGGGTATATCAGCGATCTGAAGGATATTTTTCTGCGATTTGATCATAAACCGATTGCCATTACCGACAGGTTCGGAGCCATAGATATTATAAGAAAGGAGCTTGTTGAATCAGATGTACAGCATAAGTGAAGCAGCCGGGAAACTGGGGATCGGAGAAAAGTTTCTAAAAGAACATATAAATGTCTTTTACCGCGATTTTTCATCCAACGTCGAGAGAATCCGCGGAATAATGGCGCAAAGTGATTTTGATAAAATCTATTTTGAATTCCACCGGCTGAAGTCCACTTTCCGGATGATCTCCGCAGCCGAAGCGGAAGATATCTGCCGGGAATGCTGTGATTTATCCAGGGAAAAAGTATCATCTGAATATCCGGAGGCTTTTGAGAAAGTGGTTCTCTTATTTGAGAATCTTCACCGGCAAATCAATGGAGAGGCTTAGTGAAGCGCCTTTCATTCCTCCTCCTGTCATTACTGCTCTTTTCCTGTAATAGCGAAGATATCAGAATTGAAAAAGGTCTTGCCGATCTTTCGCAGGATAGTGGAGAGATTTTATACAGACTGGATGGTGAATGGGAATTCCGTCAGGGGAATTCCTGGGATTACGGACCGGTTCCTTCTTTATGGGGCGGTAAAATCTCTTCGGGTTCCTACAGGCTGAAAATCCTTCTGCCTGAGGAAGATACCCGGTATGCTCTTTATGTCCGGGACTGCTTTACCAGATACCGCCTGACGGTTAACGGGGTCGTTCTGCACGACGGTAACGTTCCGTCTATTAAACCGCGAAGCTTTACCTTTACAGCTGCCGGGGAAGCATCGATCCGTTTCGATATAGAAGATGATGTTACGACATTCGGCGGAATTCATACTTCTCTGTTTTTCGGTAATCCCGAAGAGGTCTCCCGACTGTTTAATATGAGAATTATGGGTGATCTTCTCATAGCCGGTGCTCTTCTATTCGCAGCCCTTTTCTATTTGAGTATAGGACTTGTGGACAGGAAAGGAGGCGCCCGGGAATATCTCTGGCTGTCCGCGGCTAATGCTCTTATGGCTGTCCGCTATGTGACCACTTACAACCGGGTTATCCTGCTCTTTATCGATAATTTTTACATCGTCGAGCGAATCAGCACGGTAACGACACCGCTTATCGCCATTGCCTATTCCCTCTTTTTCCTCAGTGTTTATCGCTATCCGGGATACTCCCAGATCATGAGGTATTTTATCGGCGTATCGATTTTTTATGCTCTGCTTGTCGTGACTGTTCCCGTTATCGTTTTCTATAGAGTCTCGCCTGTATATCTGATCGCTCTGATTTTCGCCATTTTCGCCACAGTACATATAAGTATTCTTCATTTTAAAAGAGCGGAGTTGAAAAGAACGATAATTGTAGGGATCGTTGTTCTGGCAACACTGTTATTCCTGCTCATTAGATCTTTCCTTATCTGGACAGGTGTCGTTTCCGAACAGTACCATCTCCTTTACGGCTTTCTTATGCTCCTCCAGGGAGTTCAGAATGCGGTCCGGTACGGAGAGACTTTCAAACACAATGTTTCACTCATCGAGCAGAAGGACGGACTTTTTTCCCGTGTATCGCACTCCCTGAAAACTCCTTTATACGCTGTTAAGGGCTCTCTGGACCTGATCCGGAACAGCATGGACAAGGAGCAGGAATTTGAAAAACAGTACAAGGTTATGGATCAATCCGTAACGGATCTCCTTATCCAGATTAATGATCTCCTCAATCTCACCGAGTTTGAATTCTCACACCAGATGGTTCAGACCAGAGTTCCCGTAACCATGTCCGTACAGACTGTCCTGATTGTCGATGATCAGGATATAATCTCATCCATATTGGGGCAGCAGCTGAGGCAATTTGTAAAAAAGTTGAATCTGCTGACCGCCCGATCGGCCGAAGAAGCCTTGTTCATGATGAAAACCAATAATGTGGATTTCATTTTCAGCGATATTATGATGAAGGATATTAATGGCTACCAGTTCGTATCGAGATGCCGCAGTCTGGGATATCTTGTTCCCATCTATCTCTTTTCAGCCGGATCCGACCCCGGGAGTCGGGAAAAATCACTTGATGTGGGAGCAAACGGCTATCTGGAAAAACCGGCGACAATAGAGCAGCTGAAGAAGGTTACCAGTCTTCATCTGCTTCATATCGGCGAGTAATCCGTTCAGATTTTCTTTTGTATTTCCTTGATCAGGATCTCAAGGTTGTCAGCTGATTTTTCAATAAAGGCATAAGGTTCGGGATCGCAGTTCCCGAAGGACGTCCTTATGAACGGACGGATATCGGAGGTTACGATTATCGAATCGAAACTGTTATTGATCTTCTGCATTTTTTCCAGAAGCTGGTCCGCTGTCATTTCCGGCAGGCGGTAATCGATTATGGCTATGTCTATGCCGGGAATCTTTCCCGTCAGTTCCAGCGCTGTATCCTCATTGAAAGCCAGGAAGACTTCGCAATTATGAGATTCCAGGTATTCTTTGTAGATCATATTCTCAATGTAGGAGTCATCAATCAGAAGAATCTTGGGCTTATCGGTAAAGGAGGAAATGCGGCTTTCCTTAATAATCTGGGCCAGCTCTTTTACCGTTTTTCTGTCGGCTGAATCCTCGGAATTGTCAAACTCGGGGTTATTTTTTCTGAACTCCCGGCAGCTGTTTTTGAGGAAATAATTGATCTGCTCATTAAGACTGCGGTGTTCGTAACGGGATATTTTTTTTATCTCGTCCCACAGTTCGTCTGTAGTTTTAAGATTTCTCGGTTTGTTGTCTTTCACGATCATAAGTATAAGAGGTTTTTTAATTATTGAAAATAGATTAAAAGTTTTATATTATACATTGTAATAATGTAAAGGTCGGGTGCGAATTGAAAACTCTAATTTATTTGTCGGCATGTCTTGCCCTGATGATTCTCCAATACCATATGCTCTGTCATCTGACGACAGAATCAAAGCTTCTCAGAGAGAATAAGCGAAACTGGGTGCTGGCCTTTACGCTGGTTCCCCTCATCTCTTCAGTCGTGTATTTTTTTCGGGAATACAGAAGGTCCTGAATGTTTAGATTGACCGGTACTATGAGATTTCAGTCGTCTTGCTGAGATAGTAGTCGTAATCCCCTTCGTAAACATTCATTTTCCCGTGATCGATCTCGAAAACGCGGTTGACCAGATGCTTGAGAAAATACCGGTCGTGGCTGACGATGATCAGCGTGCCCTCGTATTCCTGCAGGGCTTCGAGAAGAACCTCCCGGGATGCTATATCCAGGTGGTTCGTCGGCTCGTCGAAGATGAGGAAGTTGAGCGGCTGGGCCATCAGGCAGGCCAGGACAACGCGGCTTTTTTCCCCTCCCGAGAGTATACCGATTTTTTTATCCGTGTCGTCTCCGGAAAACTGGAAAGCTCCCAGTAAGTTTTTGATCGAACCCATGGTTTCGTCGGGCAGCCGGGCGGCTACTTCTTCGAAGATGGTGTTATCGGGATTCAGAAGATCGCTGGAATACTGGCTGAAGTATCCCATGGAAACGCTTCCGCCTGTTGTACAGGTCCCTTCCGTCGCTCCGGTCTGTTCGGATATCACTTTTAAAAGCGTCGATTTTCCCGCTCCGTTCACTCCGGTCAGGGCGATTTTATTTGTCCGCTCTATAGTTCCCGTAATGCCGCTGAAAACAGAGAGCTCGGTCCCGTTTTGAAGGGGCCATTTCTTCCCGAGGTTTTCCATGGAGACGACGATGTCCCCGCTCCGTTTCAGCTCCTTGAGCCGGATTTTCATAACCTTCGGTTCCGGGGGTATAACGACTCTTTCGATTTTTTCTATCTTCTTGACCCGGGACTGGACCTGGGCGGCATGAGAAGCTCTGGCGGCGAAGCGGGCGATAAACTCCTCGTCCTTGGCCAGCATGGCATCCTGTTTCTTTTTCGATGCCACCAGCTGTTCCCGGCGGATGACTCTTTCCCTCATGTAGAAATCGTAATCGCCGGAATACATGGTTATCTCTCCCGAGGCGATTTCGATGGTGCGGTTGCAGATTCTCGTCATGAACTCGCGGTCGTGGGATGTCATAACCAGGGAGCCTTTGAATTCTTTGAGCCATTCTTCGAGCCAGACGATGGTCTCCACATCGAGGTGGTTTGTCGGCTCGTCGATAAGAAGGATGTCGGGGTTCTGGAGAAGGATTCTCGCCAGGGCGATCCGCATCTTCCATCCCCCGCTGAAGTTCTCTACCGGATCGTCCCAACGATCCGATCCGATGCCAAGACCGTTGAGAATGGCCTTCCCGTCATTTTCCAGGGTGTAGCCGCCCTTGTTCTGATACTCCATCTGCAATTCGCCGTATCGGTTCATCAGTTTGTCCATGGCTTCGTCGTCCATGGGCTCGCACATCTCATGTTCAAGCTCCGTAAGCTCTTCGCCGATGGCAAAAATATTGCCCGATCCTTTTAGAACTTCCGTCAGGGCGCTATGTCCCTTCATTTCTCCCACATCCTGGGAAAAATAGCCGACGGTTTTACCCGATTCTACGGAAACCGTTCCCTCATCGGGATGTTCTTCACCGGAGATGATTCTGAAGAGACTTGTTTTGCCCGAGCCGTTGGGGCCGACCAGGCCGATTTTATCATTAGGGCGAACGAGGAATGTGCCGTTTCTGAAGATGACTCTTTCACCGTATGCCAGTTTAATATTCGATAGATTTACCATAACGGAGAGCATAGTAGATTATTTCGGAACAAAAGTCACCTTCCACTTCTGTCGATCATTCAGGTTCAGAAAATTTACTGTTATCAATAGACTTCGGGAACCTTTGTCCTTTCGCTCTCTAAAATCTGTCTTTTAAGCGCATCGGCATTTTCGGCCCTTATCCAGTTTTTCCGGAACTCATCGGATTCCGCCATATCGATGAGGGACGCCAGTATGAGAAGAGCTTCATGTTCTCTTTCTTTGCCCCTGCCCAGGATAAACAGAGCGTGAGCCTTTTTCCCGTTTCCGGGAAACTGAATCCCCTCTTTGCTTCTGACTACAAGCAGCTTCATATCCTTGCTGTCGGGGAGGGAAATATGAGGGATGGCCAGAAAATCAGACAGGGCGAAACTGCTTTTCATCTCGCTTTTTATAAAAGTCGATCGAATTTCCTCTTTTTTTATTCGAAAGAGGTTTTCCAGATCCGGTCCTCTATCATCAAGCAGTTGGTCAAAGAAATTTACACCTTTGATATCGATAAAAGCCGCATCCAAAAGAAGTCTGTCCAACGCATCGTGCTCGTTCTCATCCCTGCTGATTATAATCTCACGCAATTCCTCTTCCAGCAGGTTTTCCTCCAGCTTCCCTTCTGTCAGTTTCCTCAGAAGATGGAGTATGGCCGTTTCCCTGTTTTTTACTTTCCTTCCGAAAAACATATAGATAATAAAGCTCACAAATACCATTGCCAGACTGATTTCTATAGAACTCAAGCCCATATCGACAATGAAGAAAGCGAAAAGCCCTATGCTGAAAATCTGAAGCCAGGGGTAGAGAGGAGCCTTGAAACTGGGTTTGTAATTCTTCAGTTTGCTTTCCCGCATGATGATTACAGCGATATTGGTGAGAACATAGGAGGTTAGAATGATGGTCGAAGCCGCTTTAACCAGCATTTCGAGGGGAAGAAGCAGGGATATGAATATAATTGCCCCAGTTGCGGCAATGGATAAAACGGGAGTTTTGAACCGGCTGCTGATTCTGCCGAGAAATCCCGGAGCCAGCTTATCCCGGCTTAGGGCCAGGGGGTATCGCGAAGCGGACATGATACCTCCGTTCGCTGTTGTAAAAAAGGCCAGTGTCGAGGCCCCGGCGATGATCAGATAACCGGGGAGTCCGATTATGTTCCGGGCTGATTCGGCAACCGGCGCATGGGAATTCCTGAAAGCTTCAGGTTCGAGCGTACCCGCCAGAACCCAGGTGATCAGTACGTAAAACACGGTGACTGATACAATGGACGAAATGATTCCGAGCGGGATATTCCTTTTGGGGTTTTTTACTTCTTCTGCAATGTTGGAGACGTTCAGAAGTCCTCCGAAGGAGACGAACACGAAACCGGCTGTGTAGATAATCTGGTTTCCTCCTGTGTTGAACATCCCTTTATAGAGAGAGACATCGATATTGCCGATTCCCAGAACAACATAGACAGCCATCAGAACGAGCATCCCGGTGACCATGATCATCTGAAAAATAACAGTCTCTTTTGAACCTCTGATATTCACAAAAACAAAGAGGAGAGTCAGAATGAGACCGGACAGAATCGTACTGAATCCCGTGTAGATAAAAATGAGTTCCGAGATTCCGTATATGGCAAAGGCGCTTTTCAGAGCCAGGGCGATCCAGCTCAGTATCCCGGAAACAGTACCGACCATGGGGCCGAAGGTTTTATTTATGGCAAAGTAGTTTCCTCCAGCTTTAGGCATGGCCGTCGTAAGCTCTATGACGCTGAGAACGCCGATAAGGCCCAGCACGCCCGCCAGAAGATAGGACAGGAAGAGAGCCGGTCCGACTCTGGTGAAAGCCAGAGCGGGCAGAATGAATATACCGGAACTGATCATGGCCCCCGTCGCTATGCTGAAAACGCCGTATAGAGAAATATCCTTCTTCAGTTTCATAATAACCTCCCAGTCATTTCCGGTTGCTACCTTTAAAAGTAATGAGAATCCCGTATCTGTCAATGATGTTAGTTAGTCCTGAAAACTCCAACAGCTCTGTGCTGTGGTAAAAGTTTAACAAACGCGGAAGAGGAAAGTTACAATAAAATGGGAAGATTTAAAGACATAAGAGGATTGAAAGTATATTATTTAACAAATGCAGACAAAGTTTTTATCAGAAGATGAAAGACGTCATGGAAAATCCCGTCTTTATAAGTTTCAGGCTTTTAACGGTCTCGGTTTCAACTTTATGGGGGAAACTCCGGTTTATCTCCTGGCTATGCATTTCGGTGCATCCAATATAGAACTGGGCTATATTTCATCGGCCATCTTTCTAACCGGCATCATTCTCCTGTTTCTTCCCCGCTTTCTCGCCGGCGGGAATCTTATAAAAGTCCAGTCCACGGCCTGGTTTTTGCGGGGACTTTTTGTTCTGCTGTATCTCCTTCTTTTTTTTCTGGAGGGCCAGTCCGCCGTTATTTTAATTCTTGTTGTCTATACGCTCTTCTGTTCCGCCAGGATGATCGGCGTGGTTATCTGGAATCCTCTGGTCAGGATGGTCACCACTTCCCAGAACCGGGGCGAAGTGCTGGCGATGGGGAACATCGCCAATCAGACAGCTTCGGTTGTGGCGAAGCTGTTCAGTTTTCTCATTACGTCCATACAGTTTTTCACAGGTGTCGTCGGCATTCTCCTGCTTCAGATTATCGGTGTTATTTTTAACAGCTCCGCCTCCTGGCAGCTGAGACAGGTCGCCTGCCGGGATACGGTCGAGTACCGGAAAGGGCGTAATATCTTTGTCATACTCGGTGAATCGCTTAAAAGAAAAGACCGTTTTTTCCCGCTGATGATCAAATGGATATTCATATCCATTATGGTTATCAACGGACTGACTATCGTTTTCGTACGCAAGGAAGCGGGTTTCGGCGCCAATGTCGTTTTTCTCTATACAATGGTAATTGCTCTGGCCAATATCGTATCGGGTTTTTTCGGGCGCACCTTTGCCGACCGGATCGGCAGCCGCCCCCTCCTGATCGGCATGAGCCTTTTTATGGCTTTATCCTATCTCGCCTGGATGTTTCTGCCTCTCTCAACGGGAGAGGGGCTTCCCTGGTTCGTCTTCTTCGTACTGGGATTCTTTTCCAATTTCTTCATGCTCTCAGCCAATGTTCTCATTGCCCGCGTCATGGTCAATTCCATGCCGGAAAAGGATAATTTCGGATACAATGCCATGATTAACTTCGTTATGGCAATTTTTTCTCTTCTTGCCGGGGTTACAGGCGGTCTGCTTATCGACCTGGGACAGCAGTCCACTATAAATTTGCCTAATTCATTCAGTTTCCTCTTTTTCTCGGCGGCTGTTCTTTCCGCCGTTTTATTCGTCCTGAGTCTGTTTCTCCGGGAGAAGGGCAGTCTTACGCCCAGGGAAACCATGTCCATATTATTTTCTCTCGAAGGGCTAAGGGCCTACAACTATATCGGTAAACTCAATGCCACCGACGATCCGGTGAGAAAAAGAACTGTTATCATGTCCATGAGCCGGAACAACGCACCCATCGCGACAGAGGAGATCCGCTCCATCATGGCCGCGCCTCTTTCTCCCGTGAAAGCGGAAGTTATAAAAACGCTTTTTAACAATCCCAGGCCGGAGCTTCTCGACGATCTTCTGCGGGAGGCGGGAGATAGCGGATCATATCAGCAGATAAATGCCATCTTCGCTCTCGGAGCTTACGAGGGAGAGAAAGTCGAGAATCTTCTCATCGAACTTCTCGATAACGATGATCCTCTGGTCAGATCCCATGCGGCCAAATCTCTCAGCCGGACAGGGCATAGCGAAACACTCAACCGGATACGGGCATTGGCTCGCGAAGCAAAGATCCCCTGGGAAAAGATCAACTATCTCATCGCGCTGAAGAACATGGATCCCGATGGAACAATATTCACCGAGACATTCAGTATGAATGAAAATGAGGAGAGTTCTATGCTCGGGCAGAGCTATTTTTCTCTCACAGCGGAGCTCTTTGATATGACGCCCCCGCTGGCTGAGATATACAGTTCCGGGAATCTGGACAGAGGGACAGGTCTTGATTCCTTTCTGGAACAGGCGAGAGACCGGGCGCAATTCTATCAGTTTCATCGGGATCTGAAGGAGTGGTTCGCTGCTTCAGATTGGAAGGCCATCAGTCAATTCTGCCTGCAGAGTCTTAATGATTCTGATGATAAGGGCGAAACCAATCATTCCCCGATGAATAATTTAAAAATCTCAGTTGTTTCAGCATGCGAAAGGGAGTTGAGATCCTACGATGAAGCTATCGCGGCTGTCTACTTTACCTATCAGATTCTAATCAATCCGTAAACAGGTGAGAATTAATTAGACTAAGTGGTATATTTCATGTATATTCTAATTAAACCATGTGGTCTAGACTGGTAGGTTTTTTTAGGAGGATCAATAATGTCAAAGAAAATCTGTATAGTGACCGGAGCCAATTCCGGGATAGGAAAAGAAGCGGCGAAGCAGATAGCCGGAAAGGGATACCATGTTATAATGGCCTGCAGGAATGAAGAGAGAGGACGGAAAGCTCTGGAAACAATGAAGAAAGAGAATCCCGATCTGTCTCTGGAACTCATGCTGGTCGATATGGGGCTGAAGAGTTCCATCAGGCAATTTGCCGAAGAGGTTTCAGGAAAGTATCCCGTTGTTGAGGTGCTGATTCACAACGCTGCCATTTTCGATATTTCCCAGAAAGAACCGGAAAAAAATGCCGAGGGAGTCGAGACAATCTGGGCTGCCAATCACATCGGTCCTGTCTACCTGACAAAACTGCTTCTCGATAATCTGAAGAAAAGTGAGGAGGGGAGGGTCATCACCATTGCGTCGAAAGGACTCATCATCATGCCGCGTTTGCGGATTGATCTGGCTGATCCGGAATTCGGGAAGAGAAAATTTACCGTTACGAAAGCCTACTACCAATCGAAAAGGGCACAGGTTATGTATACCTACTGGCTGGCGGATCAGTTGAAAGAATCACCGGTTACAGCCAACTGCATCAGGGTCACCAATGTTAAAATCGACCTCTCCCGGTATCCCGATCTGAGTCCCTTTATAAAATGGATGTATGCCATAAAGTCGAAGAAATCCATCACGCCGGAGAAAATGGCTGAAACCTATGCCTGGCTGGCAACATCTCCCGATGTCATAGGCATAAGCGGCGTCTATTTCGATGAGAATCGGAAACCGGTCAAATCGGTTCCCTATACCTATGATAGGGAAGAACAGAAATCCCTTATGGATCTGACGGAAAGGTATCTGAAGTAATATGGGTAAAGCACGGATCGATGAAAATTTACTCTTTGAAGCGGCTCTCGAAGAATTCTCGACTTACAGTTACGAGGAAGCTTCCATTAACAGAATCATTGAAAAAGCGGCCATAAGCAAAGGATCCTTTTATTACAGATTTGAAAACAAATACGGGCTGTACCTCCATCTTCTGAAAGAGGGAGCCGGAAAGAAATGGGAATTTATCCGGAAAGAGATGGAAAGGCGCGGGACTGCGGCAAAAGATGATGATATTTACTCCCTGTTCATGATTCAGACGGAACTGGGGATACGATTTGCCCATGCTCATCCGAAGCTGCACCGCCTTGCGGGAATGTTTGCCCGGGAAAAAGGTTCGGAAATATATGACAGAGCTCTGGCAGCGCTTGGCGGGGATGATCAGTCCGGAATGGATGATATGATAGACAAAGCGATGGAAAAAGGAGAAATCAGCAATAAATACAGCCGGGATTTCGCAAAGGCGATCCTGTCCTTTCTTTTCGGTTCTTTCGATAAGATTTTTCCCGGGTCCGGAAATGAAGGACTGGAAGAAACTCTGGATCATATGGAAGAGCTTGTTACCTTTATGCGCCGCGGGTTATCCTGACTGTTTTCTATTGTGAAGGGGCGGTTGACAGCCTATACTTAAATCCAGAGGGATTATGAACTTCCGCCCCGTATTATTACTGATTTTTATATTCTCAATATTTGTTTTTTCATCATATGGAGATGTCGTTAACGTAGGCGGTTATATTTTTCCGCCCTTTGTCGTTGAAGAGAGCAATGAAGTTTATACCGGTCTGACCATCGATCTTATCAGGGAGCTGAACCGATTGCAGGATAAGTATACTTTCCGGTTTGTTGAGACCACTTCAAAAAGACGGTATGAACATCTCCTGCAGGGGCGTTTCGACATCATGTTTTTTGAAGAGGACAGCTGGGGGTGGACTGATTATCCCGTAAGCTTTTCCCGATCATTTCTCAAAGGCGGCGAAGTATTCATTGCCCGGGCCGAACCGGGAAGAGATCAGATCTATTTTGAGAATATAAGCGATAAGACAATAGCGGTTATTCTGGGATATCACTACGGCTTCGTCGACTTCAATTCCGATGAGGCGTATATGAACAGTCTGTTCCATCTCCAATTCAGCCGGGACCATCGGATCAATATTGAGAAGGTGCTCCAGGGAGTCGCTGATCTTTCCATCGTTACTCAAACCTATCTGAAAACTTTGTTGAAAGAAGAACCGGAACTCGGCAATAGATTACTGGTTTCCGTGCGGTACGATCAGAAGTACGATCATACGGTTCTGGTTCGCACAGGCTCTCCAGTCTCTGTCATTGAGATTAACAGTCTGCTCGATGAACTGATACAGAAGAATATTCTTTCCCGCGTTCTCTCGAAATATGGTATAGAGTAAAAAAAAATCCCCGCGTAAAGCGGGGACTTCAATAAGCTGTTCAGCGTCGATTATTTGGAAATAATCAGAGCCAGCTCAGCCATTTTGTTGGAGTAACCCATTTCGTTGTCGTAGAAAGACGTTACTTTAACCATTGTGTTTCCGTCAGCGGGAACAACCTGGATATTGTCTGTGATCATGGAAGTGTAGGGCTCGCCGACACAGTCTCTTGAACACTCGTAGTAATCGCCGAAAGTGGCAACTTTTCCGAGAAAGGAAGAAGCGTTGATTTTTTCAACATTGGCAGCGATCGCTTTCTTGATTTCGTCTGCGGAAACTTCACCTTTGATAACATAGAAAGCTTCAACAACGGAACCTGTGTCCGTGGGGACTCTGAGCGCTGTACCGTTGAGTTTTCCATTGAGGTGGGGAAGAACTTTTCCAACAGCGATAGCCGCACCGGTTGACGCGGGGATAATGTTGTTGAGAGTCGCTCTGGCTTTTCCGCCGCCGAATGTATCGGCAACGTTCTGAGTTGCAGTTGCAGCGTGAGTTGTACAGATCAGACCGCTGATTACTTCATAAGTCATATCGATAGCGTGAGTCATGGGTGCGTAACAGTTTGTAGTACAGCTGGCGTTGGAAATGATTTTCTCATCACCGGTAAGAGTTTCGTGGTTAACACCGATAACAACTGTTTTCGTGTCGTCTTTACAAGGTGCGGATACGATAACTTTTTTAGCTCCGGCATTGATGTGAGCCTGTGCTTTTTCTGTACTCAGGTAGAATCCTGTACACTCGAAAACTACGTCTACGTTGTGTTTTGCCCAGGGAATGTTGTTCGCATCTTTTTCGGCGTAAACAGTAACTTCGTTGTCGCCGATTTTAATGACGTTGTCGCTGATGAGTTTTACATCAACGGGGAATCTTCCGTGGATAGAGTCTTTGGGAAGGCTTTTTGCAATTGCGTCTGCAGAAACGAGGTCGTTTCCGGCTACAATTTCAATTTTGTCGCTAAGCTCGGAAGTTATGACACGCATTACGTTCTTTCCGATTCTTCCCATTCCGTTAAAACCAACTCTGATTTTTCCCATTTATATTCTCCTCATTTATTCCTTAGCCATTCGGCTATGATTTCATTGCGGCAGGACCGCTTTTCACTGACTTTGACTACCGGGGCTCTCCGGAGTCCTTATTTATCGATATTCTTATCTCTAATGGAGATAAATTTATCTTATCTGCAGTATGGCATAAGAGGGCGATTCAATCAATCCTGTAGAAAGGTGTTTGACAAATCCCCACCTGTCCCCATTGCTAAATAATAATACATTACCGTAGCTTTTGCATGAGCGTTGAAAATGTCGGTGATTTGAGAGAAAAAAAGTTGATCGCAGCGGATACCCCATCAACCCTGGAGTCTCTTATGTATGAAACTAAAGGGGATATCACCGGGGATATCCGCTTTGACCAGTATTAATTAATACCACGATTCGGCTTTAAGAGATATAGGAAATTTACCTAGAAGAATTTCATGGGCAGTTCAAGCTCAAGCCCGACCGGGCAGTGGTCCGATCCGTAGATCTCATTGTCGATCCAGGCGCTCTTTACATAGCCCTTATCGATCATATCCTGAGATACGAAGAAGTAGTCTATTCTCCATCCCGTATTGTTAGCTCTGGCGTTCATCCGGTAGGACCACCAGGAATATTTTTCTTCTTCGGGATGAAAATGGCGGAATGTATCGACAAATCCGGCGGCTGTGAACTTGTCGAGCCAGTCTCTCTCGATGCGCAGATAGCCGGAGTACTTTTCATTGGCTTTATCGTTTTTCAGGTCGATGGCATTATGGGCGGTATTGAAGTCTCCTGTCGCAATGACGGAACGGCCTTCCTTCCGCAGCTCCTGCGCCCTGTCGAAAAAGGCATCGTAGAAACGGAGTTTGTAATCGAGCCTTTCATCGCTCTGCTGTCCGTTGGGGTAATATATATTGAAGAAAACGAAGTCGCCGTAATCCATCTCCAGAATGCGGCCCTCCTGATCAAACTCTTCGATTCCGAAGCCGTGCCTGACGCTTTCCGGTTCGATCCGCGAAAAGGTGGCGACGCCGCTGTATCCCTTTTTCACTGTGGAGAAGCTCCAGTAATCGTGCCCGCCGTTAATGGCTCTCATCTCATCGGTAACCTGACTCTCCTGCATCTTCGTTTCCTGTACGGAAAAGATCTGTGCATCGCACTTTTCTACGGACTGGAAGAAGTCCTTTTTCAAAGCGGCTCTGAGACCGTTGACATTCCAGGATATCAATTTAATATTTCGACTCATTGTTTTCTCCGTTATATGGCTTTTCCTGTCTTGTTTTCTTATCTTGTTCTTATATGTGAAGCCATTAATAACAAGATAGCATATTCTAACTTAAATAGGCAAATGTCGCAGGAAAAATCAATTCCACAATAACTCTCCTATAGGATTTTAGCTGATCCTGTTGTATTGTGCTTTTATGATCAAAAATTTTATCCGGTACTACAAACCCCATATACATTTATTCATTCTGGATATGACCTGCGCCGTTATTGCTTCGGCCATGATTATCGGTCTTCCTTTTTTAACGCGGTCCCTAATCGGGGAAATCCTGCCTTCCCGCGATGTGAAAAGGATAGCCTATGTCCTCAGCCTGATTTTCGCCATTTATCTGGTCAGATCGATCCTGACTTATATAAGGGTTAAATGGGGCCATATCCTCGGTGTCCGTATGGAAGCGGATATGCGCCGCGATATTTTCGCCCATATACAAAAACTCTCATTCAGCTATTTTGACAGGGTTAAGACCGGTCATCTTATGAGCCGGATTTCCAATGACCTGAGCATTATCGCCGAGGTGGCCCATCATGCTCCGGAAGACCTTATTATCTCTACAATCATTCTGATCATGGCGTATATCGTCATGTTCTTTTTCAATACGTCACTGGCTCTTATCTCCCTCATTCCTTTTCCCATAATGATATTCTGGGGAATTCATATGGGCTCCCGTATGAGAAAGAGCTTCAGAAAGGTGCGAAAAGAGATTGCCGAAATCAACAGTACTGTCGAAAACTCCGTTATGGGAATCCGTGAAGTTAAGTCTTTTGCCAATGAAGGGCTTGAAAACAACAAATTTCACAAGAGCAACGATACATTCCGCGTCGCTAAAGAGATCAGTTATCAGCGGATGGCCCGTTTTCATTCGGTTATGCAGTTTCTCCGCGATTTCTACTATTTCTGTATAATCGGCGGAGGAGCCCTTCTTATCCACCGGGGCTCATTGAATCTGGTCGATCTGCTGGCTTTTATACTCTATGTAGGGATCATTCTTCCCCCTATAGACCGACTTATCAATTTTACGGAGCAGCTTCAGCAGGGAATTTCCTCATTTGAACGCTTTCAGGAAATCATGGACATCGAGCCCGATATAAAAGATATGCCCGGAGCTGTAGATTTCCATCCCGCCGGTGGTGAGTTCCTTATGGAGAATGTGAGTTTCCGATACAGCAAATCCCCCGACTGGATACTGAAAAATATCAATCTGACGATCCGGGCCGGTGAGACAATAGCTCTTGCCGGAGAATCCGGTGCAGGGAAAAGCACGCTCGCATCACTTCTTCCCCGGTTCTACGATATTCAGGAAGGGACAATCAGAATAGACGGGCAGGATATAAAATCGCTCAAACAGAGAACATTGCGCCGTTCCATCGGAATCGTGCAACAGAATGTCTTCCTCTTTGACGGAACGATCAGGGAGAACATAGTCTACGGTAAACCGGCGGCGACGGAAGAGCAGATTCGGGAAGCTGTAAAGATGTCCAATCTGGAATCTTTCATCGAAACACTGCCCGACGGTCTGGAAACGGAAGTGGGCGAGCGGGGCGTTCTTCTTTCGGGCGGCCAGAAGCAGAGAATCTCCATTGCCCGTGTCTTCCTGAAAAATCCCGAGATCCTCATCTTCGACGAGGCGACCAGTTCCCTCGACAACGAATCGGAAGCGATGATTCAGGAAGCACTGTGGAAGTTATGTAAAAATCGTACAACAATTATCATAGCTCACCGGCTGTCGACCATTATGAGGGCCGACCGGATCTACGTCATGAAAAACGGAGAAATTGTGGAAGAGGGGTCCCATCTGGATCTGATAAATC